>NZ_CP135529.1:0-322500 GCF_032401055.1 Tardiphaga sp. 709
TTCGGATGGGCCGACAGCCATTCGGCGACCGCCTTGGCATTGTCGCTGTGGCGCTGCATGCGCAGCGGCAGCGTTTCGATGCCGGTCTGGATCAGGAATGCGTTGAACGGCGACAGCGCCGGGCCGAGATCGCGCAGGCCGAGCACGCGGCAAGCGATGGCGAAAGCGAAGTTGCCGAAGGTCTCCTGCAGCTTGATGCCGTGATATTCCGGGCGCGGCTCAGACAGCACCGGGTATTTGTTGCCTTTCGACCAGTCGAAGGTGCCCGCGTCCACGATGATGCCGCCGAGCGAATTGCCATGGCCGCCGAGAAACTTGGTCAGCGAATGCACGACGATGTCGGCACCGTGGTCGATCGGCTTGATCAAATAGGGGGTCGCCAGCGTGTTGTCGACGATCAACGGCACACCGGCCTTGCGGGCGACGGCCGCGACCGCCTCGATGTCGGTGATCGAGCCCGCAGGATTGGCGATCGACTCGATGAAGATCGCCTTGGTCTTGTCGGTCACCGCGCGTTCGAACGAGGGGACGTCATCGGGATCGGCCCACACCACGTTCCAGCCAAAGCTCTTGAAGGCGTGGCTGAACTGGTTGATCGAACCGCCATAGAGTTTGCGCGAGGCGATGAATTCGTCGCCGGGCTGCAGCAACTGTTGAAACACCACCAGCTGCGCGGCATGGCCGGACGCGACGGCGAGGGCGGCCGTGCCGCCTTCAAGTGCGGCGACGCGCTCTTCCAATACGGCCGTGGTCGGATTGGTGATGCGCGTATAGATGTTGCCGAAGGATTGCAGGCCGAACAGCGAGGCGGCGTGATCCGCGTCGTTGAAGACGAACGAAGTGGTCTGATAGATCGGCGTCGCGCGTGCGCCGGTGGTCGGGTCGGGCTGCGCGCCGGCATGGACGGCGAGGGTGGCGAAGCCTGGAATACGATCGTTCATCATCACTCCCTATGGACTAGTCAGTTTGTTGGCGCCAACCTGATCGGGCGCGGCGCTGCCGTCAAGGCGAGGCGGCATTTTGCCGTGACTTCGCAACACTCGTGCTGCGCTGTGTCATTTCAAAGGAAATAAAATCGCGAAACGCACCGTCAGGCGGTGTCGTTCTTGTCCTTGTTATTGAGCTGCGCCACGCGATCGGCCGCAGCGGTGCTGCCACCGCCGACGCTGCTGCGATTGAGCGACAGCCGCATGCCCTGGGTTGGAATCGGTGCGCGCTTGGAGCTGAGCGTGCGCGAATTGACACCCATCCACTGGATCTCCGACGACAGTCGGCCATATTCGATCTTGGGGCAGCGGTTCATCACCACCTTGATGCCTGCGGCTTCAAGCTTGGCGGCGGCCTCATCATGGCGCACGCCGAGCTGCATCCAGACCACCTTGGGCAGCGGATTGAGCGTCAGCGCGAGTTCGACGATCGGCATGACATGCTCGGCGCTGCGGAAGATGTCGATCATGTCGATCGGGCGACCAATCTCCTGCAGCGAGGCGACGAAAGGCTTGCCCAGCAGGCTCTTGCCGACCTGGCCCGGATTGATCGGGATCATGTCGTAGCCGCGTTCGGCGAGATACTTGAACACGAAATAGCTCGGCCGCACGTTTTGCGGGGAGGCGCCAACCATCGCGACGGTTTTGACGGTGTTGAGGATCTCGCGGATATAGGCGTCGTTATAGCTGTCGTGGTTCATTGAGATTCCAGTTCGAAACTCGATGCCTCATGGTGAGGAGGCGCGTAGCGCGCCGTCTCGAACCATGAGATGGTGTGCGCCGCCATCCTTCGAGACGCGGCCAAGTGGCCGCTCCTCAGGACGAGGCCGGCATTATCTATCTTCCCACTTCGGCTCGCGCTTGGCGATGAACGCGCCGATGCCTTCCTCGGCATCGCGGGCCATCATGTTCTCGGTCATCACCTCACTGGCGAAGCGATAGGCCTCTGCGAGGCTCATCTCGGCCTGACGATAGAACGCTTCCTTGCCGATCTTGACCGTATGCGCCGACTTGCGCGCAACTTGCTCTGCCAGCGCGATTGCCGCATCGCGTTCGGTGCCGGCGGGCACCACGCGGTTGACCAGGCCGATCTCGCGGGCGCGGGTGGCGGAGATAGGCTCGCCGGTGAGCAGCATTTCCATCGCCTGCTTGCGCGGTACGTTGCGCGACAGCGCCACCATGGGCGTCGAACAGAACAGGCCGATATCGACGCCGGGCGTCGCGAATTTCGCTTGTTCGGAGGCGATGGCGAGATCGCAGCTTGCGATGAGTTGGCAGCCCGCGGCAGTGGCGACGCCTTGCACGGCTGCGATCACCGGCTTCGGCAGCCGCACGATGGCCTGCATCATGGCGCTACAGATCGTCATCATATGCGCGAAGTAAGCGCGGCCGCGATCGGCGTCGGCGCGGCGCGCGGTGAGTTCTTTCAGGTCATGTCCGGCCGAGAATACCGGGCCATTCGCAGCGATCACCACGGCGCGCACGGTCTTGTCGCTGGCCATGTCATCGAGGGCGGCGTGCAATTCGCCGATCAGTCCTTCGGAGAGGCTGTTGCGGGCGGCCGGACGATTCAGCGTCAACACGACGATACTGCCGACCGTTTCACGCAGAAGAATGGATGGCCGCGCTGTTTCCGCGCGTGCTGGTTGAACCATGACTTGAGATTCCATCGCTGGGCAGGACCGTCACCATATTGTAACAGGACGGCACAAGCGAGAGCAGGGTGGAGACATGGCGACTGCGAAAATGAGCGTGGCTGAACTCGAGGCGTTTCTGAAGCGCGAGTTCCCGCAGGCCTTTGGCGCCGGCGATATTGCGATTGAAAGCGCTGATGGTACCACTTGCCTGCTGCGCCAGACCTATGGCGAACGCATGCTGCGGCCGGGCGGCACGGTATCGGGTCCGACACTGATGGCCCTGGCCGATTTTGCCATGTACGTCGTGCTGTTGTCGGCGATCGGCCCGGTCGGCCTCGCAGTGACCACCAGCTTGAATATCAATTTCCTGCGCAAGGGCCTGCCGGGACAGGATGTGCTGGCAGCCGCCAAGCTGCTGAAGCTCGGAAAACGCCTCGCGGTGGGCGAAGTGACCCTGTTATCAGGCACTTCGGCGGATCCGATCGCCCATGTGACGTCGACCTATTCCATTCCGAACGTTGGGTAATTTATAAGGTATTATAGAACCATAATTATAACGCCATGATTTAATAGGCGAATTTTGCCATATTTGGCATTGACGGAATCCGGTTGTCTATCTAGAAACGCGCTCAGTTCGGCGGATCACCGCCGATATCCCCTTTTCATGGATATTCACAATGAAGACGTTTTCGGCAAAGCCCGCCGAGATCACGAAGAAGTGGATCGTCATCGACGCCACTGGTCTCGTGGTGGGCCGGCTGGCCACGCTGGTCGCAATGCGGCTGCGCGGCAAGCATCTCCCGACCTACACCCCGCATGTTGATTGCGGCGACCATGTCATCATCGTCAACGCGGACAAGGTGGTTTTCACCGGCCGCAAGCGCGACGACAAGGTCTACTATCATCACACCGGCTTCATCGGCGGCATCAAGGAACGTACTGCGAAGTCGATCCTCGAAGGTCGTTTCCCGGAGCGCGTTGTCGAGAAGGCTGTTGAGCGCATGATCCCGCGCGGCCCGCTCGGTCGCGTCCAGTTCGGCAATCTGCGTGTTTATGCCGGTGCAGAGCACCCGCACGAGGCCCAGCAACCAGAAGCGCTCGACGTTGGCGCGATGAACCGCAAGAACAAGAGGGCCGCATAATGTCCGATACCATGCAGTCTCTCGATCAGCTGTCGGCGCTGAAGGTGTCGTCGCCCGACGCGCCGAAGTATGTGAAGAAGGTCGACAAGCAGGGCCGCGCCTATGCGACCGGCAAGCGTAAGGACGCTGTCGCCCGCGTTTGGATCAAGCCGGGCGCCGGCAAGGTCGTCGTCAACACCCGTGAAGTCGAAGTGTACTTCGCTCGCCCGGTGCTGCGCATGCTGATTCAGCAGCCGCTGGTCGCTGCAGCCCGCGCTGGCCAGTACGACGTGATCTGCACCGTTGCCGGTGGGGGTCTGTCGGGCCAGGCCGGTGCCGTGCGTCACGGCATCTCCAAGGCTCTGACCAACTTCGAGCCGGATCTGCGCGGCGTCCTCAAGAAGGGCGGCTTCCTGACCCGCGACTCGCGTGTCGTCGAGCGCAAGAAGTACGGCAAGGCGAAAGCCCGCAAGTCCTTCCAGTTCTCGAAGCGCTAATTTCTGCTTCGATAAAATTTGCTGCAAATGCGGTGAATACAATTTTGAAAGGGCGCCTTCGGGCGCCCTTTTTGCGTTCCGGGACATTCCGGATACCGACAGATTGATGCAGTTTTTCGTGAAAACTTGTCCTGGCGCGCAAACGGATTTCCAATCGGTACACTCGTATGTTCGATGATGGCGAAGAGGCCAGTCCGAATCATGATGGTTCGGAAATCTCGCAACAATTGCCGGTGCTCAAATATGTCGCTCGATTCTTCCACGCTCTATTTGGTGGCAACCCTGGTTGCGGCGATGTTGGGCGGGATGCTGCTGTTCTTCGGACGACAGGAAAAGATCGCGGCCCTCAACTGGTGGGGGCTGGCTTACCTGCTCGGCGCCGTGTCGGTCGCATTGTGGACACTTGCCGCGTCGCTCCTGGGTGACGTGCTGTCGCTGGCATTCAATGCCGTGGGCTTTGTGGCCTGCGGCATGGTGTGGAACGCTGCGCGCGTGTTCCATGGCCGCAGCCCGAGCTGGGCCGGCCTGTTTCTCGGCGCCATCGCCTGGATCGCGGTGATCTTCACCCTGCCGGCTGAGGCCGCGTCGCTGCGCATGACCATCGGCGCCGGCATCGTCGCGCTTTATGCGATGTTGACGGCGCATGAATTGTGGAACGAGCGCCGCAAGGCGGTGCAACGGCGCTGGCCGACCATTTTGGTGCCGATGCTGCATGGTTTCGTCCTGATGCTGCCGATCCTGCTCGGCGATTTCCTGCATCCGGATCACAGTAGTTTCGGCAGCAGCATCTGGGTCACGGCCTTCGCTATCGAGCTCGTGCTCTATGCGGTCGGCACGGTGTTCCTGATCTTCATGCTGGTGTCCGAGCGTGCGGTCACGGCGCATAAGGTCGCGGCATCCTGCGATCCGCTCACCGGCCTGTTCAATCGCCGCGGCTTCTCCGAGGCCACGGCGCGGATGATCGAGCGCGAGGCGAAGGCCGGCCGCCCGGTCACAGTCATGATCTTCGACATCGATCACTTCAAGTCGATCAACGATCGCTTCGGCCATCCCGCAGGCGACGAGGTGCTGAAACTGTTCGCCACGGTTATCACGCATACGCTGCGGATTACCGATCTGTCGGGCCGCATCGGCGGCGAGGAGTTTGCGGCGATGTTGCCCTGCAGCCTGGACGAGGCGATGCAGGCTGCCGAGCGCGTGCGTGAGGCGTTTGCGACCTGCGGCATCCAGGTCGATGACGCCCCGGTCGCGACCACCGTGAGTATCGGCGTCGCCGGTGGACCGGCCGGCACTGAACTCGACGTCCTGCTGGCTGCTGCGGACACTGCGCTCTACCAGGCCAAGCGCAGCGGACGTAACCGCGTGCAGGCCGCGGAAGAAGAACCGCTGTCGCTGGAGCAGGGGCGCCGCGCTGCGGCGGTCGGGCAAGCGGCGAAGCCGAGCGTCGTGCGGGCTGCGGTCACGATGACGGCAAGCGGCATGCGATAAAGGATCCGTTTACCATTCGATCCCTATGGTCATCGCATGATGACCTCGCCTGACTCGACTTCCAATACTGCTTTGATGTCGCTCGAAGCGGCTGCCGCTTCGGCCCGTGCCGGCTTTGCCTGCATGTTCTCGAGCTCGGACGAATACGAGACCGCGCTGATCACCGAACGTCGTGCGCAGGGGCGCTACGGCGCGCAGCACGGCAAACTGCCGGTCATCGCTTTCATCGGCTGCTGCGTCATGGTCGTCGGCACGGTTCTGTTCGCCTGATCACTTTTCGGCGGCTCCTTCACCGAACCCCGACTTTGCGGTAAAGACACCGACCGCAAAACAAAGGGTCGGGAAACCATGATCACTGAAATCGCACAGATCGACGTCAAGCCGGGCACCGAGAAGGATTTCGAGGCGGCCGTCGCCAAGGCGAAGCCGCTGTTCCTCCGCGCCAAGGGCGGCAAGGGTTTTGAGCTGCACAAGTCGGTCGAGATGCCGTCGCGCTACCGTCTCGTCGCCAAGTGGGAAACCCTCGAAAACCACACCGTCGATTTCCGCGGCTCGCCCGATTTCGCCGAATGGCGCGCGCTGGTCGGCCCGTATTTCGAAACGCCGCCTTATGTCGAGCACACCGAGACCGTGCTGACCACCTGAGTTCGTTTCAGGTCGTCATCTCTTCAGGTCGTCATGGCTTCGGCCGCAGAGGCTTCGTCCTCTTCGCGCATGAAGTCGATGACGACTTTCACGATCGCCAGCACCGGCAATGCCAGTGCGAGGCCCCAGACGCCGAACACCACGCCGAGCAGGATCTGGAACGCGAACAGCGTGGCAGGCGGAATATCCAGCGCCTGCCGCTGCAGGATCGGGGTCAGGATGTAGCTCTCCAGCGCATGCACGCCCATGAACAGCGCAAAGGCCGACGCGGCGGCGACCCAGCCCGAGGCGAGGCTGGCCAGCACGACGATCAACCCGCCGAGCAGGGCGCCGACGGTGGGAATGAAGGCGAGCAGGCCGGCCTGAACGCCGAGAATGAACGCGCTGGGAATCCCGATCAGCTTCAGCCCGATCCAGGTGATGGCGCCGACCACCACCATGGTGAGCATCTGCGCGATCAGCCAGCGCTGCAGCGTGTCGCTGATGCGATCAACGATGACCGTCATCGGCGCGCGATGCTTCGCCGGCGTGAGATGCAACAGCCCTTTGCGATAGACGCTGGGCTGTGCGGCAAACGACAATCCCAGAAACAGCACGATGAAGAAGTTGCCGACAGCGCCGACGGTGCCGAGCAGGATTTTCAGTGTCTGGCTGACAATGGCGCCACCTGATGATGCGATGGTGCCGGCGCTCGGCAAGCCGCCGCTGGACTTCGGTGTTGAGGTGGCGGGCGGCGTGCCGGGCTCGGTGGGCGGATCCGACGTGATGCTGTTGAAATCGAAATAGCTGGTATCGACGCCGTGCTGCTCGAGATAGGTCTTTACGTTGACGACCTGTGACTTGAGGGTGCCGGACAGCGTCTTGGCCTGATTGGCGATGGTCGACCCGCCCAGATACATCACGCCCACCAGCATCGCGGCGAGCACGATGCAGATCATTGCGAGCCGCATGGGATGCGGGCCGCCCATGAAGCGCCCGAATAATTCCGTCAGCGCATTGAGCGCGACGCCAAGCAGGACGCCTGCGAAGATCAGGAATAGCGTTCCCGAGAAGTACCAGGCGAAGCCTATGACGATCGCGAAGGACACCGTGGCGATGCCGCCCGCCGTGATCGCCCAGGCAAGGTCACTACGCGTCTGGACATTGGCTTCTGCGGGCACGGTGAGTCCTTTGCATCGATTGGACTTTCACTGTTCCGTCAATTGCATCGGGGATCAAGACATATCGCCGCTTTGACGTCTCCGTCGCGATCGGGCATGGCCGATGGGGGAGGCCAATAATAATGAACATGCTGAAATGGATCGGTCCGGTGGGATTGCTCGCAGCCCTGGTGATCGGGGACCAGATCCGGATCAACCGGCCCGCACATAAATATCGGCTGACCATGGAGGTCGAGACGCCGGATGGCGTGAAGTCGGCCTCGAATGTCGTCTCCGTGCATCCCTATCGGGGCTACCAACCTGCCGGCAAGGTGACGTCACGGGGCGATGCCGTGGTCGTCGATCTCGGCGGCGGCAGGAATCTTGCCGCGCTGATGTTGCACCACGACAAGGGCAGCGCGGATTTCGACGGAGCCAATTTCGTGGCGATGCGCGCCTATCAGGCGGCGGGGCGCAAGATCGCCTTTCGCGATGTCAGCAGCCAGACCGGCGCGGTTCCGGTCACCGGCGAATTGATGCCGGTACTGGCCAGTTTCACAGACCCCCGGGATGCATCGACAGCGCGGCGGCTGCAGCCGGATGACCTGTCGGCGCTCGGCGCCGGCACGCGGCTGCGCGGCATCACGGTGGAGGCGGTGCCGAATGGTCTGTGGCCGATCGATTTCGGTGGGGGTCTCGGCGAACCCGTCACGCGCGGTGTCACCGCGAAGCTGCCGTGGGCGGCCAGCGAAGGGGAGGCAGCCAAGGCGCTTACGGCGATAGGCTTCCCGAACACGCCTGAACCGGCAATGGCTCTCGCCCGCAAATAGGCGCCAGGAGAGGCGCAACGAAAAAGGCGCCCCGTTGCCGGAGCGCCTCGATCGTTTCGATGTAATCCCGGAAAGGAATTACAGCGAGTAGTACATGTCGAATTCGACCGGGTGCGGCGTCATTTCGTAACGCATCACTTCGGTCATCTTCAGTTCGATATAGGAGTCGATGAAGTCGTCATCGAATACGCCGCCATTCTTGAGGAAGCCGCGATCCTTGTCGAGGTTCTCGAGGGCTTCGCGGAGCGAACCGCACACCGTCGGGATCGACTTCAGTTCTTCCTTTGGCAGATCGTAGAGGTCCTTGTCCATGGCTGGACCCGGATCGATCTTGTTCTTGATGCCGTCGAGACCGGCCATCAGCATCGCGGCGAAAGCGAGATACGGATTGGCCATCGGATCCGGGAAGCGAACTTCGACGCGCTTGGCCTTCGGGTTGGTGGTGTAGGGGATGCGGCAGGAGGCCGAACGGTTGCGCGCGGAGTAGGCGAGCAGCACCGGGGCTTCGTAGCCGGGGACCAGACGCTTGTAGGAGTTGGTCGACGGGTTGGTGAAGGCGTTGATCGCCTTGGCGTGCTTGATGATGCCGCCGATGTAGTGGAGGCAGGTCTCGGAGAGGTCGGCATACTTGTTGCCGGCGAAGGTCGGCTTGCCGTCCTTCCAGATCGACTGGTGCACATGCATGCCCGAGCCGTTGTCGCCGAAGACCGGCTTCGGCATGAAGGTGGCGGTCTTGCCGTAGATGTGCGCGACCTGATGGATGCAATACTTATAGATCTGCATCTGGTCGGCCATGTAGGTCAGGGTGTCGAACTTCATGCCGAGTTCGTGCTGGGCGGACGCCACTTCGTGGTGATGCTTCTCGACCTTGACGCCCATGCGCGCCATTGCGCCGAGCATTTCCGAGCGCATGTCCTGCACCGAGTCCTGCGGCGGAACGGGGAAGTAACCGCCCTTGGTGCGAATGCGGTGGCCGAGATTGCCGCCTTCATATTCGGTGCCGGAGTTGGTCGGCAATTCGGACGAGTCGAGCTTGAAGCCGGTGTTGTACGGGTCGCTCGAGAAGCGGACGTCGTCGAACACGAAGAATTCGGCTTCCGGACCGACGAACACGGTGTCGCCGATGCCCATGGACTTGACCATGGCTTCGGCCTTCTTGGCGATGCCGCGCGGGTCGCGGTTATAGGGCTCGCCAGTGGAGGGCTCGAGAATGTCGCAGGTGATGACCATGGTGGTCTCTGCGAAGAACGGATCGATCGTCGCCGTTGCCGGATCCAGCATCAGCATCATGTCCGACTCGTTGATCGCCTTCCAGCCGGCGATCGAGGAACCGTCGAACATGGTGCCTTCGGCGAACATTTCTTCATCGACCATCGAGACGTCGAAGGTCACGTGCTGCCACTTGCCGCGGGGATCGGTGAAACGCAGGTCGACGTATTTGACGTCATTGTCCTTGATGGACTGCAGGACTTCTTTGGCGGTCGTCATGGGGCTCCCTACCTTTATTTGCGGGCCGATTTCCGGGACGTAACAATCTGTCGTGACGATCAGGTCACAACGGCATGTTTTCAACAAGACAAACCGTCAACAACAGAAGGCTGCCGAAGCAGCCTTTTTGGTGACGCCTTGAAGCGTTGATGTCGGATAGCACCCGGCTTGGAGAGCGTCCAGTCCGTCAGATCGCGTCGAGTCCGGACTCGCCGGTACGGATGCGAACGGCTTCCTCGATGTTCGACACAAAGATCTTGCCGTCACCAATGCGGCCGGTTTGTGCGGCGCGACGGATGGCATCGATCGCCTTTTCGACGAGGTCATCGCCAATCACGATCTCGATCTTCACCTTGGGTAGAAAGTCGACGATGTATTCAGCGCCGCGATAAAGTTCGGCGTGGCCCTTCTGACGGCCGAAGCCCTTGGCTTCCGTGACGGTAATGCCTTGCAACCCGACTTCCTGAAGAGCCTCTTTCACCTCGTCCAGCTTGAAGGGCTTGATGATGGCTTCGATCTTTTTCACTGAACGTCTCCCCGGCACTTCCAATCAGGCCGCAAGTTATTTGCCTCAAGTCGCTTTGACCATTGCGCGTTTTGCGCACACTGTTCGATACCCAATTTCGGGCGTTATTGCGCTGCCGCCACGCCGCACCGACGAAATCTCGCCCGATGCGGTAGACGGTCGGCCACCCCTGTCTCTTGAACAGGTGTCTTTCAACATTTGCCGGTGAGCGCGACGGACCCGAAGCTGGCTTCCCTAAAAGCAGGGTCCGTGCCAAGTTCGCTCCTCGGCTATTTTTGAAGCATTATCAGGTTATTACATCGCACCTGACGAGGTTCGCATCAAGAGTATTCGACTACTTTTGCCTACATAGTGATCAAAGTGATCGTTCGATGTGCAGTTTTACTCTGCTGCGTTCGCGTGTGACGCGAGTGCCTTCCAAAAAGGCGTAGTGAGAAGCGAGATGGATATTCTAACGACCGACGAGATGGCGCGCGCCGATCAACTCACGATTGCGGCGGGCACGCCAGGCTTCAAGCTCATGCGCGCTGCGGGACGGGCGGTCGCGGATGTGGCGGGCGAACTGGCCGAGGAGGGGGCGATCCTGGTCGTTGCCGGTCGTGGCAACAATGGCGGCGACGGCTTCGTCGCGGCGGCCGAGCTTGCGGCGCAGGGGCGTGACGTTTCGGTGATCCTGCTGTGCGACCGGGCGACGCTGAAGGGCGACGCGGCATTGGCTGCCAAGGGATGGAAGGGCGAGGTGCTGCCCTGCGATCCCTCGCTGATCGGGCAGCCGGCTTTGATCATCGACGCGCTATTCGGCGCCGGGCTCAATCGTCCGGTCAAGGGCGACCCGCTGATCATGATCGACGCCATCAATGCGGCCGGCGTGCCCGTACTGGCTGTCGATCTGCCGAGCGGGATCAACGGCGATTCAGGGGCCGTGATGGGCGGCGCTATCAGGGCGACCGAGACGGTGACGTTCTTCAGGCCCAAGCCGGGTCATCTGCTGGTGCCGGGCCGGGTGCATTGTGGCCGGCTGCGGGTGATCGACATCGGCATCGACGAGGATGTGCTGGCGGAAATCCGCCCGCAGACTTTCGAGAACAATCCGGACCTGTGGGCCGACGCCTTTCCGGTGCCGAAGATCAACAGCCACAAATTCTCACGCGGCCATGCCGTGGTTGTCTCCGGCGACATCGCTGCCACCGGCGCTGCCCGGTTGTCGGCCCGCGCTGCGCTGCGCGGCGGGGCGGGGCTGGTGACGGTGGCGTCGCCGCGCGATGCGCTGGCGGTCAATGCCGCCGCGCTGACTGCGGTGATGGTGCGGCCGGTGGATACGTCGGCGGAGTTCGCCGCGCTGATCGGCGGCAAGGTGTCAGCCTGCGTGATCGGGCCGGGCGCTGGCGTCGGTGAACGGACGCGCATGTTCGTGGAGGCCATCCTGGCCACGAAGCGACATGCGGTGCTCGATGCCGACGCGCTGACCAGCTTCGCCGATGCGCCCGAGCTACTGTTCGGTCTGATCAAGGCCAGCCCGGAATCCGGCGTCGTGTTGACACCTCACGATGGTGAATTTTTGCGCATCTTCAGTAAGCTAGATGGGGAACATCCAGCAGCATCTAAACTGGAGCGCGTTCGTCTGGCGGCGCAAGAGTCAGCTGCTATCGTACTGTTGAAGGGGCCGGATACGGTCGTGGCGTCGCCGGACGGCCGAGCCGCCATATCAGCCAATGCGCCGCCATGGCTGGCGACCGCCGGTTCCGGTGATGTGCTGGCCGGCATTATCGGCGCGCTGCTGGCGCAAGGCGTTCCTGCCTATGAGGCCGCCTGTATCGGCGTCTGGATGCATGGCGAGGCGGGCAGCGAAGCCGGCCCTGGGCTGATCGCCGAGGATCTGACCGAGGTGCTACCGGCGGTGTTCCGCCGGCTCTACGACCAGCTCGGTATCCAATACTGAAAAGGCCTAGTCGACGCTATACCAGCGGACCTGCCGCGGGGCGGCCCAGTCGACGACAAAGGCTTCCATCAGCCAGCGCCCGACATTGTTGGCGGCAAAGGCGATGCGCTGGGTCTGGCCGGCGTCCAGCGCCAGGGTGTCGAGCCAGAACGGCTTCCAGCCGTCATCGAGTCTGTCGAGCAGGCGGACATGATGGCCGTGAATCTGGAACACCATCGGGCTGGTGGCCCGGTTGGTCAGCGCAAGCACCACGGTGCGGCCGGGCTTGGTCCGGAATGCCGGTGGTGTGCTGGCGGACAGATCGACCGGCTTCACCCATTCGGGACTGACGGCGCTCAGGGCCATATCGACGCGCAGCGCGCCCTTGAGATCGAGCTGAGCGGGCAAACCGTTGGACGGCATCGGCGCGGCGGCCGGCAGGGGCGTGGCCCGTAGCGGCGGATCGTTGGACATTTTGATCTGGCCGATCGGCCGGGCTGTCTTGCCGTCATGGAGCAGGATCGCCGAGGTCGATCCCGCCGGCCTGACGGCGTCGAGGAACACGTCGACCCGGGTTCCGGGCGCCAGCACCACCTGATTGTTACGGGCAGCGAACGGCTCAGAGGGCTGGCCGTCGATGGCCATCACGCGCACCTCGTGATCGTCGAATTTCAGAGCGATCACATTGCGTTGGCAGCCATTGATGAGACGGAGTCTGAGCCGTTCGTTGACCCGGGCCGACAGCTCTAGCGTGGATTTCCGGTTGATCAGGAACAGCGCGGCAGCGTCTTTCGGATCACTGGCGGGGGCGAGCAGACTGCCGTCCGGCCTGAGGCGGAAGTCCTCGATCAGCAGCACCTCGTCGCGGTCCACCTCCACCGGATCGCTCTCCTGGACGACCAGGCTGCGGACCTGGGACGGCAGCGCCTGACCGTCGCCGAGCAGGCGCATGTCCAGATAGGACGTTCCGGCGCTGCGCATCTGCAGCTTGAACGCGTCCTTGGCCCCGGCCGCGACCGGCTTGCGGTCGAGCAGCGGCCCGATCCCGGACGAGCCGCTAATGCCTCGGCAGTTCAAGACGATAGGGACCGGCAGCTGATTGGCGAGTTGAACTGTGATTTCGTCGCCGCGGTTGAAGCGCAGCGGCCCCTTCTGGGCCGAATGGAGCGTCCAGGCCTCGGCGGAGGCGCCGGGCTTCACCGGGAAGGGATCAGCCTTGGCCTGTAGCTCCAGCGCGGCGACGGCTTGCGCGAGGCTAACCCGGGGCAGAATCGGGCCGATCAGCGCGCTTCCGGCGCCTGCAAGCAGGGTCCGGCGCGTGAGGGGGAGAAAGCGGTTCGTCATGCCCAAATCCCGACCATTTTGCCGCGCCAAAGTCCAGTTGCCGGGGCTGCGGCAAGTAAGCCGCTATGTGACCATTTTTTTGCTGCGAACCACGGTCCCCATGTTATAAGCCCGCCGCTCGCGACATCGCGGCCGGACATGATGTTTTTCGCGGGCGTGGCGGAATTGGTAGACGCGCTGGATTTAGGTTCCAGTGACGAAAGTTGTGGGGGTTCGAGTCCCTCCGCCCGCACCAAGCGCACATAGCGTTTGACCATGACGATTTTCGGACGTGTTTCCGCAAGGTTGGCCTTGCAGAGACAGTTCGCACCACCGGCGCCGGCTCTGGCCTGATGCCGCACAGATTTACAATGTCCGGGCCATTGGGCCGGACCAAGCGGGAAGAAGATTGACGCCATGCAGGTGAATGAAACCCTCTCCGAGGGATTGAAACGCGAATTCTCGGTCAACGTGCCGGCTGCCGACATCGAAGCCAAGGTCGATGCGCGCCTCGATGACATGAAGGGCAAGGTCAAGCTCAACGGTTTCCGCCCGGGCAAGGTTCCTGTCGGTCACCTGAAGCGTCTCTATGGTCGCTCGGTTGCCGCCGAGACCGTCGATGAATTGATCCGCGACACCAACACGCAGATATTCACCGAGCGTGGCTTCAAGCTCGCTTCCGAACCGAAGATCACGATGCCGACCGAGCAGAAGGAAGTCGAAGACATCCTGTCGGGCAAGTCGGACCTCAATTACACCGTCGCCATCGAAGTCGTGCCGCCGATCGCGCTTGCCGACTTCAAGAGCTTCACCGTCGAGAAGCCGGTGGCCGAAGTGACCGACGCGGACGTCGATGAAGCGATCAAGCGCGTCGCCGACCAGAACCGTTCGTTCACCGAGAAGACCGGCAAGGCCGAGTCGGGCGACCGGGTTACGGTCAACTTCAAGGGCACCATCGACGGCGTCGCCTTCGAGGGCGGCACCGGCGAGGAGATCCCGGTTGCGATCGGCTCCAACACCTTCATTCCGGGCTTCGAGGACCAGCTGATCGGCATCGCCGCCGGCGAGACCCGCACCCTCAAGGTGTCGTTCCCGGTCAACTATGCGAGCGAGACGCTGGCCGGTAAGGCCGCTGAGTTCGAGACCACCGCGGCCAAGGTGGAATCGCCGGTCGACACCGTGATCGACGACGAGTTCGCCAAGACCCTCGGCCTCGAGTCCCTCGACAAGCTGAAGGAAGCCGCACGCGAGCGTCTGGTTGCCGAATTCGCCGGTGCGACCCGCCAGCGCGTCAAGCGCCTGCTGCTCGACCGTCTCGACGAGACCCACAAGTTCGATGCGCCTCCGTCGCTGGTCGACGAAGAGTTCAAGCTGATGTGGAATTCGATCCAGCAGGAGATGGCATCGTCGGGCAAGACCTTCGCCGACGAGGACACCACCGAAGAAGCCGCTCAGGAAGAGTACCGCAAGATCGCCGACCGCCGCGTGCGTCTCGGTCTCGTGCTCTCGGAGATCGGCGAGAAGAACAAGATCACCGTCAGCGATGACGAGGTCAGCCGCGCCGTGATCGAGCGCGCCCGCTCGATGCCGGGCCGCGAGAAGGAAGTGTGGGACTTTTACCGCAGCAATCCCAACGCGCTGGCCCAGCTTCGTGCACCGATCTACGAGGACAAGGTCGTCGACTTCATCCTCGAGCTCGCCAATGTGACCGAGAAGAAGGTGTCCAAGGACGACCTCTACAAGGACGAGGACGAGAAGACTGCGGCCTGAGCCGCAGCTTCTTAGAAGACGTTAAAAGAAACGCCGGCCGGGTCCTCCAGCCGGCGTTTTGACGTTAAGGATACCGCTCGAAACAGGTTCCAAAAGCGCTCCAGCGCTTTGCGGTGGCCGTCCGAATCGGCTTGAACTGAGGTTCAGGGCGGCATGTGGACCGGTGGTCTTGTTGCCGCTCGATTGGTCCATATCTGTGGGCTCTGTTTGTTGTTCCTGCATCACGGGACGTTCGTCCTCTCCCGGCAAACCGTAACCGGTTCCAGTCTTGCCGATGGACGTGTGTCTCCTCCAACCTTTCGGGTGATCAATGCGCGATCCGGTAGAAACCTACATGAACCTCGTCCCGATGGTGGTCGAACAGACCAACCGCGGTGAACGGGCTTACGATATCTTTTCGCGCCTTCTGAAGGAGCGCATCATCTTCGTGACCGGTCCGGTCGAGGATGGCATGTCGACGCTGACCGTTGCCCAGCTTCTGTTTCTCGAAGCCGAGAATCCGAAGAAGGAAATCTCGATGTACATCAACTCGCCCGGTGGCGTGGTGACGTCGGGTCTGGCGATCTACGACACGATGCAGTTCATCCGTCCGCCGGTGTCGACGCTGTGCGTCGGTCAGGCCGCGTCGATGGGCTCGCTGTTGCTGACGGCTGGCGCAAAGGACATGCGCTTCGCGCTGCCGAACGCCCGCATCATGGTTCATCAGCCGTCAGGCGGTTTCCAGGGCCAGGCCACCGACATCCTGATCCATGCCAAGGAAGTCGAGAGCCTGAAGCGCCGGCTCAACGAGATCTATGTGAAGCACACGGGACGTGCTTACGAGGACATTCACAACGCGCTTGAGCGCGATAACTTCATGACGGCGGATCAGGCGAAGGATTTCGGGCTGATCGACAAGGTCATCGACAAGCGCGCTGAAGAATCGACCCCGGCGAAGCCGGCCTAAACGACGCCGTATCAGGCGAACATATCGAGACCGAGGCAGACGGCGCCCGCGCGCCGCCTGTCCCAAGCCAGCTATATCGATCGAGTTATTCCCGAATTGGTACTATGTGCCGACGCCAGCAGACGCGAGAGTTCCGCTTTCGTGCTGGTCGGGTGGTGTCATTCACGCAACGTTCCCCTATTTTCGGGGTTCTCCCGCGCAAATGCCGCAAATCACGCTATTGTCACGCTCCAGGCGATGGAGCCGATTAGCGAATTCTTGATCATCGGCTGTCAGCATGGTTCGCTGATGCGGATCGGTTAGTATCGCGGGGATTCGAGTGAGCCGTGATTCGAGCGGCATTCTGGAACGAGGTCTTTTTTGGTACGGATTTTGCTCTATCTACGGGATATGTCCCGTAACTGGGCGACCGGCAGACAAAGATCGAACGGCGGACGGAGATAGGAATGAGTAAGGTCGGTACCAGCGACTCCAAGAACACGCTGTATTGTTCGTTCTGCGGCAAGAGCCAGCACGAAGTTCGCAAACTGATCGCGGGTCCTACCGTCTTCATCTGCGACGAATGCGTTGAACTCTGCATGGACATCATCCGCGAGGAGAACAAGTCCTCGCTGGTCAAGTCGCGCGACGGCATTCCGACGCCGAAGGAAATTTGCAAGGTGCTCGATGACTACGTCATCGGTCAGTTCCATGCGAAGAAGGTTCTCTCGGTCGCGGTGCATAACCACTACAAGCGCCTCAACCACCAGACCAAGCACAACGACGTCGAACTCGCGAAGTCGAACATCCTGCTGATCGGCCCGACCGGTTCGGGCAAGACGCTGCTCGCGCAGACGCTCGCCCGCATTCTGGATGTGCCGTTCACGATGGCCGATGCGACGACGCTGACCGAAGCCGGTTATGTTGGTGAGGACGTCGAGAACATCATCCTCAAGCTGCTGCAGGCGGCCGACTACAATGTCGAGCGTGCGCAGCGTGGCATCGTCTATATCGACGAAATCGACAAGATCTCGCGCAAGTCGGACAATCCGTCGATCACCCGTGACGTGTCGGGTGAGGGCGTGCAGCAGGCTCTGCTGAAGATCATGGAAGGCACCGTTGCCTCCGTGCCTCCGCAGGGCGGCCGCAAGCATCCGCAGCAGGAATTCCTGCAGGTGGATACGACGAACATCCTGTTCATCTGCGGCGGTGCGTTCTCGGGCCTCGAGAAGATCATCTCGTCGCGCGGACGGACCACCTCGATCGGCTTCGCAGCGCAGGTTCTGGCACCCGAAGATCGCCGCACCGGTGAGATCTTCCGTCATGTCGAACCGGAAGATCTGCTGAAGTACGGCCTGATCCCCGAATTCGTCGGCCGTCTGCCAGTGGTCGCGACACTCGAGGATCTCGACGAGACCTCGCTGAAGAAGATCCTGGTCGAGCCGAAGAACGCGCTGGTCAAGCAGTACCAGCGCCTGTTCGAGATGGAGAACATCGAGCTGACCTTCGCCGACGAGGCGTTGGGCGCGGTCGCCCGCCGGGCCATCGAGCGCAAGACCGGTGCACGTGGTCTGCGGTCGATCCTGGAGAGCATCCTGCTCGAAACCATGTTCGATCTGCCAGGTCTGGAAGGTGTCGAGGAAGTCGTCATCTCCAAGGAGGTTGTGGATGGGACGGCTCGCCCGCTCTACATCTACGCCGACCGTTCGGACCGGACCGCGGAGAGCAGCGCAAGCGCCTGATCGGGCGGCTTTCGGGCTCATCGACTTAAGTTCAATAGGCGGCTGCCGGTGATCGGCAGCCGCCTATTTTATTGCTGCTATGCTCTGTAAACCGCCCTTGTTCATGGGTATTTCCGCGACTTGACACCCCCCCGGCCCATAGCCACCTAATGCTCTCGGCGAACACAAAATCTCCCTCAAGATTCGCCATAACGATCCGGACACGTAGAGCCTGAGACGGCCGAGCAAAGACGGAAAATCGGCACCTTGTGCGGTTGCGCCATCGGGCGGACTGCTTGCAAGGGGGCACAGCAAAAGGAATGGGCCATGACTGCCTCCAAACCCCGGCCAACCATTGTTCACGGCGAAAGCCACTCCTATCCGGTGTTGCCGCTGCGCGACATCGTCGTCTTCCCGCACATGATCGTGCCTCTCTTCGTCGGCCGCGAGAAATCGATCCGCGCGCTCGAAGAGGTGATGAAGAACGATGCGCTCATCATGCTCGCCACGCAGAAGAATGCGTCGGACGATGATCCATCGCCGGACTCGATTTACGAGATCGGTACGCTCGCCAGCGTGCTGCAGCTTTTGAAGCTTCCCGACGGCACCGTGAAGGTGCTGGTGGAAGGGCTCGAGCGCGCCAAGGTCGAGAAGTATTCCGATCGCACCGAATATTACGAAGCGACCGCAGTCGCGCTGGCCGATACCGATGCCAAGAGCGTCGAGGCGGAAGCGCTGTCGCGTTCGGTTGTCTCGGACTTCGAGAGCTATGTGAAGCTCAACAAGAAGATCTCCGCCGAAGTCGTCGGCGTCGTGCAGGCGATCACTGACTTCGCCAAGCTCGGCGACACCGTCGCGTCGCATCTCGCCGTCAAGATCGCGGATCGCCAGGGCATCCTGGAAACGCTGTCTGTCACCGCGCGCCTGGAGAAGGTGCTCGGCCTGATGGAGAGCGAGATCTCGGTGCTGCAGGTCGAGAAGCGTATCCGCTCGCGCGTCAAGCGCCAGATGGAGAAGACCCAGCGCGAGTACTATCTCAACGAACAGATGAAGGCGATCCAGAAGGAGCTCGGCGACGACGAAGGTCGTGACGAGCTGGCCGACATCGAAGAGAAGATCGCCAAGACCAAGCTGTCGAAGGAAGCCCGCGAGAAGGCGCAGCATGAGCTGAAGAAGCTGCGCCAGATGTCGCCGATGTCCGCGGAAGCGACCGTCGTGCGGAACTATCTCGATTGGCTGCTGTCGATTCCGTGGGGCAAGAAGTCCAAGGTCAAGAAGGACCTTGCCGCGGCGCAGGCCGTGCTGGACGACGATCACTACGGGCTCGAGAAGGTCAAGGACCGCATCGTCGAGTATCTCGCGGTGCAGACGCGCGCCAACAAGCTGAGCGGGCCGATCCTGTGCCTCGTCGGTCCTCCCGGCGTGGGCAAGACCTCGCTCGGCAAGTCGATCGCGAAGGCGACCGGACGTGAGTTCGTGCGCGTGTCGCTCGGCGGCGTGCGTGACGAGGCGGAGATCCGCGGACATCGCCGGACCTATATCGGTTCGATGCCTGGCAAGATCATCCAGTCGATGCGCAAGGCCAAGACGACGAATCCGCTCTTCCTGCTGGACGAGATCGACAAGATGGGCGCCGATTTCCGCGGCGATCCGTCGTCGGCTCTGCTTGAGGTCCTCGACCCCGAGCAGAACGGCACCTTTGCCGATCACTACCTCGAGGTCGATTACGATCTGTCGAACGTGATGTTCATCACCACGGCGAACACCCTGAATATTCCGGGCCCGCTGATGGATCGTATGGAGATCATCCGGATCGCCGGCTACACGGAGAACGAGAAGGTCGAGATCGCTCGCAAGCATCTCATTCCGATCGCGCTCTCCAAGCACGGTCTGGATGCCAAGGAATGGTCGATCGACGACGACGCCTTGCTCTTGATGATCCGCCGCTACACCCGCGAAGCGGGCGTGCGTAATCTGGAGCGCGAGCTCTCCACACTGGCCCGCAAGGCCGTGAAGGAGCTGATGCTCTCGAAGAAGAAGGTGGTGAAGGTCACCGAGAAGAATCTCGAAGAGTTCCTGGGCGTGCCCAAGTATCGCTACGGCGAGATCGAGAGCGACGATCAGGTCGGTGTCGTCACCGGTCTGGCATGGACGGATGTCGGTGGTGAATTGCTCACCATTGAAGGCGTCATGATGCCCGGCAAGGGCCGCATGACCGTCACCGGCAACCTGCGTGACGTGATGAAGGAATCGATCTCGGCGGCGGCATCCTATGTCCGCTCGCGCGCGATCAACTTCGGGATCGAACCGCCGCTGTTCGAGCGGCGCGACATCCACGTCCACGTGCCCGAAGGTGCAACGCCGAAGGACGGTCCGTCCGCAGGCGTGGCGATGGCGACGACGATCGTGTCCGTGCTCACGGGCATTCCGATCCGGCACGATGTCGCCATGACCGGCGAGATCACGCTGCGCGGCAGGATCCTGCCGATCGGTGGTCTGAAGGAGAAGTTGTTGGCGGCGGCCCGCGGCGGCATCAAGACGGTGCTGATCCCCGAGGACAATGCCAAGGACCTCACCGAGATCTCCGACGCCATCAAGGGCGGGCTGAACATCATCCCGGTCGCCCGGATGGACGAGGTGATCGCCAACGCCCTGGTGCGGGCGCCCAAGGCGATCGTCTGGGAAGAGGACACCAAGCTGCCGGTGAAGGCCGATGGCGCGGAAGAGGCCGGCAGCGGCCTCACGGCGCACTGAGGCCGACATTCTCGACGACAATCAGCGGCGCCCTTCGGGGCGCCGTTTTTTTATGGCAAGATTGCAATGCTTGGAGATCGTTCGGGAGACAGTGCGATGCAGATCGACGGCCAATGCCACTGCGGCTTCATCAGCTATCGGGCGACAATCGATCCGCAGCGGGTGTCGATCTGCCATTGCACGGATTGCCAGACCATGACCGGCTCGCCCTATCGCGTCACGGTGCTGACCCTGGTCGATACGATCGAGATGACGGGCGGTGCACCGAAGATCTATGTCAAGCGCGGCGACAATGGTCTCAACCGGCTGCAGCACTTTTGCGGAGACTGCGGTTCGCCGATGTTCGCCAGCGGCGAAGCGGCTGAGGATAACGAGTGGGGTATTCGCTGGGGCAGCATCCGCCAGCGCGCCGAGCTTCCGCCACGACGTCAGATCTGGTGCCGGTCAGCCGCGCCCTGGATTCATGATCTCGCGGAACTGCCAGCGCGGCCGAAGGGATCGAACGATCCGTAGTGGCCAAGGGAGGTGGTAGGCGGCGAGAGATTCGAACTCCCGACCCTCTCGGTGTAAACGAGATGCTCTAACCAGCTGAGCTAGCCGCCCTCGGGCAATCACCCTCACGGCCTCTCTTTAACGCCAGCACTCCGTCGCGGCAAGGCGTTCTCGCGCGGATATTCCGATCTCGCCCTCAGGTGTTTCGCCTAGCGCGCCGCCAGCACCTTGGCGAGTTGAACGCCTTCGTTCAACAGCGCCATGCGCAGCAGATCATAGGTCGTCTCGGACCCGCATGCGTTTGCCAGCCGCAAAGCTTGCAGCATCGTGACGATCAGCTCGTCGGCGTCTTTGCCGCCCTGAATGACCTGGAACTGATTGGGGGACATCGGCATCAGGCGATCCGCCGGGAGGTCTGAGGCAACGCAAAGACGCTGTCTTCGATGGCAACACTCTTGCTGACGCGGGCGAGACACTTTTCACTGACATGAAACAGCACGGCGATGGTGGCCTCGCCATCGATCATGGCTGGCAATCCCAGCGGCTCGATCTCCAGTCCGAAGCCCTGAAGAATCGGGATGCGCAAGGGATTGATGACCGAGGTGAAACCGGACAGGCCTTCCATCAGGCCATATTCCTGAATCGCGAGTAGCAGTTCGAAATAGTGCCGGCTGCGGCGTTCGGATTTGCGCATGGCAAAGCGTGTCAGCTCGAACACATCGCGGCGCTGGATCAGCGCGCCATCGACAAGCTGCGCAAAATTCTCGCTGAGCATGTGAGGCAGTACGGTTGGATAGAGCCGGAAGCCGCCTGCGACAGTGCCTGCGTCATCGGCCGCGACCAAATAGACAGCAGCATCATCGTCATACTGGTCTTTCTCGTGGATGCCATCGACATCAAAGGCGGTCCAGCCGCGCTCTCCGACGAAGACCTCGTGCCGGAGCCGAAATTGCTTGTCCAGGAGATCGCCGAACTGCCCAGCATTACCGCTGTGAATGACCTCGATCATAAAAAGCTCTCCACGCTCGTCTGCGTGGAGGGGTCTCATGATGAGTTTGGTCGCGATATTCCGTGGGCAGGGGATTGACAATTCAGAAAGCGATCAGTCCTTGTGTGATCGCTTCGGCCACGGCCTGCGCGCGCGTATGCGCATTCAACTTGTGCATGGCGGCGGTGACGGTCTTGTTCACCGTATCTTCGGAGATGCCGAGAATGACGCTCGTATCCCAGGCGGTCTTTCCGGCAGCGACCCAGCTGACGACCTCGCGCTCCCGCAAGGTGAGGGCGATCAACTTCGCACGCTGATGAGAGCGAAGCGTTGCAAAGCGATTGAACGCATACATGGTGACGAGCTCGATGGCGCCGTGTGCGTCCTCGGTGTCTTCGACTTCGTAGCCAGCGAGTGACAAGCCGGCCTGATAGCCGTTCATGCCATGCACCGGCGCGCAGAGGCCGAACTTCAATCCGTAATCGACGGACGCGATCTCCATGATGGTCCGTGATATCGGGCTGACCTCGTCGAGCCGGATGTCGGACCAGGTGAACAGCTCGGGTTGCCGGCGGATCCGCGGCGCAACGGGATCCGAGGCATAGAAATTGGACGCGCTATATTGTTCGGCCCATGCTTTGGGCCATACTTTCAGCAATACGCGATCTTCGAACGGTTGGTTGACGCCGGTCGAGGCCAGAAAGCAGATGTGATTGTAGCCGAACGATTTGGCCGTAGCGGCCACGATATCGCCAACCGCAGACATGGAGGCGGCATTGGCAATACTTTCGATGGCCGACAGTGCGGTCTGAAAATGCTTGCCTTTGAATGACCCCATGGCGCGCCTGCATATCAGCTGAAATGGAGCTATGTTTTTGGGAAATAATTCTTGTTATAATTTATAAATGTACTGGGGAGGATATCGTCGCCGTCACGGCGCGCAATTCGCCATTCGATTGACACCACAACTATACACCGTTCCGTGACTGCCGGAACGGCCGTCCATCGCTGCTTTGTGCAGCGAATGGTTCTTTGTTACCACTACGCCCGTTCTTCCCAGATCATCGCCAGATGCACGATGGTCTGCACGGCTTTTTCCATGTCCTGGACGCTGACCCATTCGGTACGGCCATGGAAGGCGTGTTCGCCGGCGAAGATGTTGGGGCAGGGCAGGCCCATGAAGGACAGCCGCGATCCGTCGGTGCCGCCGCGGATGCTGCTGCGGACGGGTTTGAGCCCGGCGCGCTGGATCGCTTCCACGGCGTATTCGACCATGTGCGGGTAGCGGTCGATCACCTGCTTCATGTTGCGGTATTGCTGCTTGATCTCGAGCGTCGCTGTCGAGTGCGGATAGGCCGTCATCACGTCGTCGACGATGGATTGCAGCAGCGCTTCCTTCTCCGCAAGGCCGTCATCTGTGAAGTCGCGCACGATCAGACTGAGCGTCGCTTTTTCAAGCGCGCCGGAAATGCCGATCGGATGCAGGAAGCCTTGCTTGCCGTCGGTGGTCTCAGGCGAACAGGTGTCTTTCGGCAGTCGCTCGACGATTGCGGCGGCGATCTTGATGGCGTGCTCCATCTTGCCCTTGGCAAAGCCGGGATGTGCGCTGACGCCTTCGATGGTGATGACGGCACCGTCGGCCGAGAAAGTCTCGTCTTCGACGTAGCCGGCGGTCTCGCCATCCATGGTGTAGGCGAAGTCGGCGCCCAGCTTTGTCAGGTCGACCTTGTCGACGCCGCGGCCGATCTCTTCATCGGGCGTGAACAGGATCTTGATGGTGCCGTGCCTGATCTGTGGATTGGCAACCAGGAAACGTGCCGCGTCCATGATCTCGGCAAGGCCAGCCTTGTTGTCGGCGCCCAGCAAGGTGGTGCCGTCGGTGGTGATGATGTCATGGCCGATCTGGTCCTTCAGCGCCGGATTGTCGGCGACGCGGATGACCTGCGTTGTGTCCACCGGCAGCACGATATCGCCGCCCCGATAGTTCTTGACGATCTGGGGTTTGACATCCTTGCCGCTGCAGTCGGGCGAGGTGTCCATATGCGAGCAGAAACATATCACCGGCACCTTCTTGTCCGATGTCGCGGGGATCGTCGCATAGACATAGCCATGCTCGTCGAGATGCGCGTCCCTGAGCCCCAGGTCCCGCAGCTCCTGCGCGAGTACGCGGCCGAGATCCTTCTGCTTTTCGGTCGATGGGCAGGTGGGGGAGGTAGGGTCGGACTGAGTGTCGATCACTACATAGCGCAGGAAGCACGCAGTCACGTCATGGGCGAAATCGAAGGGGGGAGTTGCTGTCAAAGGTCACCATCTGATTGCAGAAGTCCTCACAGCTTAGAAGTTTCATTCCGGGCCGTCACGAGGACGCGGCCCGGAATGAGATCAGTTCAAGCGGTCGATCAGACGGCTTCCTTGAGTTCCTTGGCCGGCCGGAACGCGACCTTCTTGCTGGCTGCGATCTCGATCTGCTCGCCGGTCGCCGGGTTGCGACCCATGCGGGCGGCGCGCTTGCGGACCTGAAGGATGCCAAGGCCGACGATGCGGATACGCTCGCCATTCTTGAGATGGTTGGTGATGCGCTCCACCATGTCACCGAGGATTTCTTCGGCCTTCTTCTTCGACAGCTCGTGATCTTCAGCCAGGGCCGCGGCGAGATGCTTCAGCGTGATGGTGGGAGGAGTGGCCGCTTTCGCGGCGGTGGTGGTTGCAGCTTTTGCCATGAATCTGGCCCTTCTCGTTGGTGGTCTGTCTTAAACCTGTGACGCAGCAGGGCTTAAACGATTCGGAGCGATGCCGCGCCGCTGTTTTGCCTGCAAACAGGGGCTTATTTGCATTTTCGGCCTTAAAACGGCCTTCTCGCAAAGCCTGCAACGACGCCTTCTTGTGATGTCCCCCGGAATGGTTCTGCAACGTCCTTGACTTCAAAAGGACGTCCCTTTATGTCCAGCCCCACTGCGGGATTGCAGACGATCCACGCGGGAGTAGCTCAGTTGGTTAGAGCGCTGCCCTGTCACGGCAGAGGTCGCGGGTTCGAGTCCCGTCTCTCGCGCCATTCCATCGGGAATGGCGAGATTCAGGTCCATCCGCGGTCGTCCCCACAAGTTTCCTCAACAGAACTATAGAGTTGTAGACGTCTCGCGCGGCATTTGACGTGCCAGCGCTCAGAACGAATCTGCCAACGCGATTTCCTGCTTCAGCGCCTCGATTCGCCGCGCGGCTTCAGCGCGCGTCAGATCCTTTTCGAATTGTTTGGGCTGATAGGCCTCGATCGCCAGCGATTTCAGCGTCAGCGCCTGGCCGCGGGTCATCGGGCCGGAGAGGCGATCCGGCAGGCTCTCATACGACGATACCGATGCCGCAATCGCGGGGACGACGATCTCACCGCGGGTGTTCAAAGCAGGGGTCTTCAAAGCCAGGGTCTTTAAAGCAGGGGTCATGGGAACCTCCAAAAATCCGATCTGGGTTGAAACAATGGCTTGTCAATTTGTTCTCTTTTTGTTCTATATCGCAAATGACCAAGCTCGCCAACCTGAATTTCAGAATCGCCCGGCTGCGCTACCAGATGAAAGGGGTGCAGTCGGATATCCGGCTGCTGACCAATGCCCAGCTGGATTGTGCCAATGCCGCCATGCGCCTGCGGCGGATGCAGGCCGATCTGCTGGCGCTCATCGCGGAGCGTGAGGTGCTGGCATGTCCGGCGTGAGCGAGCCGCCGCAGCTCAGGATCATCACATTGCGGGCGCAGATCGCCGAGCTCGGCGCGGCGATCCGTCTGTTGCGACAGGCGGGCATGGACAACGCCGCCGCGGAGTTGCTGCTGGCGCGGAAACGCGCCGAACTGGATGGCATGTTGTGGCAGGGAAGGAGCGCCAGGTCCGACCCGCCGACGGGCGAGGTTTGACGGTCCCGGCGGTTGGGAAGTCATGCCGGATTTTTGAGAATCTGCGGGAGGTTTGTCGCAGCCGGCGATGCATCGGCAAGGTTGCGTTTCAATCGTCGCGCCGCGCATGGCAGAGCATGAAACTGTCAACATCCCTTGTCTTGCATGGCTTGTTGCGCTGCGCTAAGCCTCAGAACCATTCCAATGTTCGAATCTGTGGCAAAGTCAGGGCCGCAGGAGTAAGGCTCGCCGATGAACGGCATCTTGCATAATTATCTCCCACTTGTGGTCTTTATCGGCATCGCATCCGTCATCGGTCTGGCCTTGCTGATCGCGCCATTTCTCGTCGCCTACCAGCAGCCAGATCCGGAAAAGCTGTCCGCCTATGAATGCGGATTCAACGCTTTTGACGATGCGCGCATGAAGTTCGATGTGCGGTTCTATCTGGTGGCGATTCTCTTCATCATCTTCGATCTGGAAGTCGCCTTTCTGTTTCCGTGGGCAGTGGCCTTCGGCAAGCTTGGCGCAACCGGCTTCTGGTCGATGATCGTGTTTCTCGGCGTGCTCACCATCGGTTTCGCCTACGAATGGAAGAAAGGCGCGCTCGAATGGGATTGAGCCCAGTCATAGCCTCGGCTCCCGCCATCGCGCAGGCGCCGAAAGGCATCATCGATCCGTCCACCGGCAAGCCGATCGGCGCGAACGATCCGTATTTTCTCGAGGTCAATGCCGAGCTGTCCGACAAGGGCTTCTTCGTCGCCGCGACCGACGACCTGATCACCTGGGCGCGCACCGGCTCGCTGATGTGGATGACCTTCGGTCTCGCCTGCTGCGCGGTTGAGATGATGCAGGTGTCGATGCCGCGTTACGACGTCGAGCGCTTCGGCTTCGCGCCGCGCGCGTCGCCGCGTCAGTCCGACGTGATGATCGTCGCCGGCACGCTGACCAACAAGATGGCCCCGGCGCTGCGCAAGGTCTATGACCAGATGCCGGAGCCGCGTTACGTCATCTCGATGGGCTCCTGCGCCAATGGCGGCGGCTACTATCACTACTCGTATTCGGTGGTTCGGGGCTGCGACCGTATCGTGCCGATCGACATTTATGTCCCGGGCTGCCCGCCCACCGCAGAAGCGCTTCTCTACGGCGTGCTGCTGCTGCAGAAGAAGATCCGCCGCACCGGCACGATTGAACGCTAAGACTCGCGAACGCTTAAGGCTTTGTCATGGACGATGTGAGGCTCGACACACTGGGTCAGACGATTGTCGGCGCCCTGCCGGGTGCCGCGCTCGCGCATGAGGTGGCGTTCGGCCAGCTGACGATTGCGGTGGAAACATCGAAGATCGTCGAGGTCGCGCAGTTCCTGCGTGACGATCCGCGGTGCCGCTTCGTCAATTTTACCGATGCGACGGCCGTCGACTATCCCGGTCGCGAAAAGCGCTTCGACGTTGTCTATCATCTGATGTCGCCGACATTGAATGCGCGCATCCGTCTGAAGGCGATCGCATCCGAGACGACGCAGGTGCCGTCGATCATCTCAGTGTTTCCCGGCGCCGACTGGTTCGAGCGCGAAGCCTATGACCTCTATGGCGTGATCTTTGTCGGTCATCCCGACATGCGCCGTCTGCTGACCGATTACGGTTTCGACGGCCATCCACTGCGCAAGGACTTCCCGCTCACAGGCTTCGTCGAAGTTCGCTACGACGACCAGGAGAAGCGGGTGGTGTACGAGCCGGTCCGGCTCAATCAGGAATTCCGCAAGTTCGATTTCCTCTCGCCCTGGGAAGGCGCGGATTATCCCGTGCTGCCCGGTGACGAGAAGGCAGAGGTCAAGCCATGACCGAACAACCCAACGTTCGCAATTTCACGATCAACTTCGGACCGCAGCATCCGGCCGCGCACGGCGTGCTCCGCCTTGTGCTGGAACTCGACGGTGAAGTCGTCGAGCGCGTCGATCCGCATATCGGCCTGCTTCACCGCGGCACCGAGAAGCTGATCGAGCAGAAGACCTATCTGCAGGCGATCCCGTATTTCGACCGGCTCGATTACGTCGCGCCGATGAACCAGGAACACGCGTTCTGTCTGGCCGCCGAAAAGCTGCTCGGCGTCACCGTGCCGCGCCGCGGCCAGTTGATCCGCGTGCTGTATTCCGAAATCGGCCGCATCCTGTCGCATCTTCTCAACATCACCACGCAGGCGATGGACGTCGGCGCGCTGACCCCGCCGCTGTGGGGCTTCGAAGAGCGCGAAAAACTGATGGTGTTCTATGAGCGCGCCTCGGGCTCGCGCATGCATGCCGCGTTCTTCCGTATCGGCGGCGTGCATCAGGATCTGCCGCCCAAGCTGATCAACGATATCGATGCCTGGTGCGATGCCTTCCCGCAGGTGCTCGACGATCTCGAAACGCTGCTCACCGGCAATCGTATTTTCAAACAGCGCAACGTCGATATCGGCGTGGTGTCGCTGGAAGATGCCTGGAAGTGGGGCTTCTCCGGCGTGATGGTGCGTGGCTCGGGCGCTGCCTGGGATCTGCGCAAGTCGCAGCCTTATGAATGCTACGCCGAAATGGATTTCGACGTTCCGATCGGCAAGAACGGCGACTGCTACGATCGCTACTGTATTCGCGTCGAAGAGATGCGGCAGTCGACCAAGATCATGAAGCAGTGCATCGCCAAGATGCGCGCGCCGGACGGGCAGGGCGCCGTTGCGATCGAAGACAACAAGATTTTCCCGCCGCGTCGCGGCGAGATGAAGCGTTCGATGGAATCGCTGATCCATCACTTCAAGCTCTACACCGAAGGTTTTCGCGTGCCGGAAGGTGAGGTCTATGCGGCCGTCGAAGCGCCGAAGGGCGAATTTGGCGTCTATCTCGTATCCGACGGCACCAACAAACCCTACAAGTGCAAGATTCGCGCGCCGGGCTTTGCGCATCTGCAGGCTATGGACTTCATGTGCCGCGGCCATCTGCTCGCCGACGTCTCGGCCATTCTCGGTTCGCTCGACATCGTGTTTGGTGAGGTCGATCGGTGACGCTGGCGCCTCCCATCCAGTTTGACCGGGCGTCCGGCGTTCTCCAGAGCGTGAATCTCTGGGAACGTGCGATGGCCTGTGCGCTGGTGGTTGGCTCGAAGATCTCGTCGTCGTTCTCGCATCGCGGCTACAACATGTGCGCCAATCTGATGCGCAGGACTGTGTTGCCGGCGCGCGATCTCGTGGTGAAGCTGAATGCGGATGCGCTGTTCGCGTTCCCGTTCGGCGATGGTTACTGGAGCAAGTTGCTCAACCGCACGTTCTCCTATGAAGACGAGCTTGAGGTGTTGTTCCGGAACTCGATCGATGTCGATTACACGCTGCTCGATTGCGGCGCGAATTACGGATACTGGTCGGTGCTGGTGTCGAGCGCGCCGTTCGGCTCGCACAAGGCGATCGCCATCGAGCCCTCGTTCGACAATTTCGCCAAGCTCGCCAATAACGCCAAAATTAATGGTGACCGGTTCGACGTCATCAAATGCGCGATCGGCTCGCAGCGTGGCACGGCGCATCTGTCGGGCACCAAGCACGAAGCCTTCAGCATCGCCGGCGATCCGAATGCGGGCGGCGAGGAAGTACCGGTGATCTCGCTCGACAATCTGCTCGACGACGGCAAGGTGTCGATGTCGGGCAAATACCTGATCAAGCTCGACGTCGAAGGCGTCGAGATCGAGGCCATCAAGGGCGGCACGCGATTGCTGCAGGGCGACTCGGTCATCATGTGCGAAGAGCACGGCAATGACCCGCATCACACCGTCTCACGCTTTATCCTGGATCAAACGCCGCTCAAGCTGATCGTGCATGATCCCGCCACCAACCGTTTCGAAACCGTGACCGAGCTGTCGATCCTCGATCGCATCAAGGTGTCCACACATGTTGGCTACAACGTGTTTGGCACATCGAGTGCGTTCTGGCTCGACCGCATCAACAGCCTGAATGCGAGCGCGGCGCGCCGCACTCATTGAGAGACTAGACATGTCCGTCCGCCGTTTGGCTCCGAAAGAAGTTCAGCCCGCTTCATTTGAATTCACGCCCGAGAATCTGGCGTGGGCGAAAGAGCAGATCACTCATTATCCGCCCGGTCGCCAGGCATCGGCCGTGATCGCGATCCTGTGGCGTGCGCAGGAACAACAGGCTGGCTGGGTATCGGAAGCCGCGATCCGCGTCGTCGCCGACATGCTGGAAATGCCCTATATCCGCGTGCTCGAAGTCGCGACCTTCTATACCCAGTTCCAGCTGCAGCCGGTCGGCAAGAAGGCGCATATTCAGGTCTGCGGTACCACGCCTTGCATGCTGCGCGGCGCCGGCGATCTGATCGACGTCTGTCAGCATCGCATCCATCACGACCCGTTCCATCTGTCCGCGGATGGCGACTTCAGCTGGGAAGAGGTCGAGTGTCTCGGCGCCTGCGTCAACGCCCCGATGGCGATGATCTGGAGCGACACTTACGAAGATCTCACCAAAGAGAGCATGAACAAGCTGATCGACGGTTTCGCTGCCGGCACGCCGCCGAAGCCGGGTTCGCAGATCGGCCGTCAGTTTGCTGCGCCCGAAGGCGGCGCGCGCGTGATGACGAGCGGTGGCGCCGCCACTTACACGAAGGTTCTGGATATGCCGAAGGAACCTGCGCTCGCCGATGCCGAGCCGAAGAAGCAGACCGAGTCGGCCAATGTGCAGGAGCGCCCGGCGCCGAAGCCGCCGGCGGCCGACGCGACCAAGACCAATCCGCCGCAGGGTGGTGCTCCCAAGGAGCCGAAGACTCCCAAGGAGCCGAAGAAATGACGCGCGCGCTGTCGATGAAATTTGCAACGCTGTCGGGGGACGCGGCAATGAACAAGTGGCTCTACATCGCACTGCATACGATGGTCGCAGCTGCGTTCATTTTCTCGCTGCAGCGCTTCTTTTTGAACGCCACGCTTGAATCCAGTCTGTTGTGGGCCGTTGTGTTCGGCGGTTGCGCCGCGATGCTCGCCTACAAGCAATCCAATCGCTGATCGAGGAAGCCATGCTCGACGACAACGACCGCATCTTCCGCAATCTCTACGGCCTCGACGACTGGGGTCTGGCCGGCGCACGCCGCCGCGGCGGCTGGGATGGCACCAAGGCCATCATCGATAAGGGCCGTGACTGGATCGTCAACGAGATGAAGGCGTCGGGGTTGCGCGGCCGCGGCGGTGCAGGCTTCCCGACCGGCATGAAGTGGTCCTTCATGCCCAAGGACAATGCCGACGGCCGCCCGAGCTATCTCGTCGTCAATGCCGACGAGTCCGAGCCCGGCACCTGCAAGGACCGCGAGATCATGCGGCACGATCCGCATACGCTGGTCGAAGGCTGCCTGATCGCCGGCTGCGCCATGGGCGCCCATGTCGGTTACATCTATGTGCGCGGCGAATTCATTCGGGAGCGCGAGCACCTGCAGGCGGCGATCGATCAGGCCTATGAGGCCAATCTGATCGGCAAGAACAACATTCACGGCTTCCCGTTCGACCTCTATGTCGCGCACGGTGCCGGCGCCTATATCTGCGGCGAAGAGACTGCACTGCTCGAAAGCCTCGAAGGCAAGAAAGGCCAGCCGCGCCTGAAGCCGCCATTCCCGGCCAATGTCGGTCTCTACGGCTGCCCGACCACGGTGAACAATGTCGAGTCGATCGCTGTTGCGCCGGATATCCTGCGGCGCGGCGCGGCGTGGTTCGCCTCGATCGGCCGTCCGAACAATGTCGGCACCAAGCTTTACGGCATCTCCGGTCACGTCAACACGCCCTGCGTCGTCGAGGACGCGATGAGCATTCCGTTCCGTGAACTGATCGAGAAGCACGGCGGCGGCATTCGTGGCGGTTGGGACAATCTGCTGGCAATCATCCCGGGCGGCGCATCGTGCCCGTTGATCCCGGCTGCGGATTGCGAAGAACTCATCATGGATTTCGACGGCACCCGCGCGGTGAAGTCGTCATTCGGCACCGCCGGCGTCATCGTCATGGACAAGTCCACCGACGTGGTCGCGGCGATTGCCCGCATCAGCTACTTCTTCAAGCATGAGAGCTGCGGCCAGTGCACGCCGTGCCGCGAAGGCACCGGCTGGATGTGGCGCGTGCTGAGCCGCATGGTCGAGGGCCGCGCCCACAAGCGCGAGATCGACATGCTGCTCGAAGTCACCAAGCAGGTTGAAGGCCACACCATCTGCGCACTCGGCGATGCCGCCGCGTGGCCGGTGCAGGGCCTGATCCGCGCCTTCCGCCCGGAGATCGAACGCCGCATCGAAGAGTTCAGCCGCAAGGCGACGCTCGACGATCAGGGCATCCTCGATCCCGCGCATCTGGTCGCGGCGGAGTAGGGCGCATGGCTATGACGAAACTGATCATCGACGGCAAAGAGATCGAGGTTCCCGCGGAATACACGCTGCTGCAGGCGTGTGAAGCCGCCGGCGCCGAAATCCCACGCTTCTGCTACCACGAGCGCCTGTCGATCGCCGGCAACTGCCGCATGTGCCTGGTCGAAGTAAAGGGCGGACCGAAGCCGGTCGCGAGCTGCGCCTGGGGCGTGCGCGATTGCCGGCCTGGTCCCAAGGGAGAACCGCCGGAAATCTCGACCCGTTCGCCGATGGTCAAGAAGGCACGCGAAGGCGTGATGGAATTCCTGCTGATCAACCACCCGCTGGATTGCCCGATCTGCGATCAGGGCGGCGAGTGCGATCTGCAGGACCAGGCGATGGGTTACGGCGTCGACACGTCGCGCTTTGCCGAAAACAAGCGCGCCGTCGAGGACAAGTATCTCGGCGCGCTGGTCAAGACCTCGATGAACCGCTGTATCCAGTGCACGCGCTGCGTTCGTTTCGCCGCCGAAATCTGCGGCGTGCCGGAAATGGGCGCTACCGGTCGCGGCGAGGACATGGAAATCACCTCGTTCCTCGAGACGGCGCTGACCTCGGAGCTGCAGGGCAACCTCGTCGATATCTGCCCGGTCGGTGCGCTGACCTCGAAGCCTTACGCTTTCGCCGCGCGTCCGTGGGAGCTCGGCAAGACCCAGTCCATCGACGTCATGGACGCCGTCGGTTCGGCGATCCGCGTCGATACCCGTGGCCGCGAAGTGATGCGCATTCTGCCGCGCGTCAACGAGGCCGTGAACGAGGAATGGATCTCCGACAAGACGCGCCACATCGTCGATGGCCTGCGCACGCAGCGCCTCGATCGCCCGTATATCCGCGACAACGGCAAGCTGCGCGCTGCGACCTGGGCTGAAGCGTTCAGTGCCATCGCTGCGAAGGTTGCCGGCAGCAAGAAGATTGGCGCCATCGCCGGCGATCTCGCCGCCGTCGAGGAGATGTTCGCGCTGAAGCAACTGCTCGCAAGCATGGGTTCTGCCAATCTGGCGACCCAGAGCGCGGGCGCGTTCGATACGGCCACTGGCCGTGCGTCCTACATCTTCAACCCGACCATCGCCGGCATCGAGCAGGCCGATGCGCTGCTGATCGTGGGCGCCAACCCGCGCAAGGAAGCCGCCGTTCTCAACGCGCGCATTCGCAAGGCGTGGCGCACCGGTGCGTTGAAGGTCGGCGTGATCGGCGAGAAGGCCGATCTGACCTATCGCTACGACTATCTCGGCGCCGGCACGGACTCGCTGGCCGAACTCGCCGCCGGCAAGAACGCCTTCGCCGATGTGCTGAAGAACGCCAAGCATCCGATCGTGCTGGTTGGCGCCGGTGTAGCCGCACGTGCCGATGGCGCTGCGGTACTGGCGGCGGCTGCCAAGCTCGCTTCGGACTTCGGCGTCATCAAGGACGGCTGGAACGGCTTTGCGGTGCTGCAGACGGCGGCCTCGACGGTCGGCGCGCTCGATATCGGCTTCGCGCCGACGGCAGGCAGCCTGAGCCTCGCGCAGATGACGTCGGCCGGTTCGCTCGACGTGCTGTTCTCGCTCGGCGCCGACGACGTGAAAGTCGCCGACGGCACCTTCGTCGTCTATATCGGCACCCATGGTGATCGCGGCGCGCATCGCGCCGACGTGATCCTGCCGGGTGCGGCCTATACCGAGAAGTCCGGCATCTTCGTCAACACCGAAGGCCGCGTGCAGATGGCGGAGCGCGCCGGCTTCCCGCCGGGCGATGCCCGCGAGGACTGGGCGGTGATCCGCGCGCTGTCCGACGTGCTCGGCCACAAGCTGCCTTACGACTCGCTGGCTGCGCTGCGGCAGGCGATCTTCAAGGCTGCACCGCACCTGATGCGCATCGATCAGATCGAGACCGGCGACGCCGGTGCGATCAAGACCCTTGCGGGCAAGGGCGGCACCGTCGACAAGACACCGTTCAAGGCCTCCGTTGAGGACTTCTACCTGACCAACCCGATCGCGCGTGCGTCAGCCATCATGGCGGAATGCTCCCGCCTGGCTTCCGGCCAGATGCTGACGGCGGCGGAGTAAACCGATGGCTGAATTCTGGACAAGCACCCTGTGGCCGCTGATCATCATGGTCGCGCAGAGCCTCCTTGTGCTCGTGGTGCTCTTGATTGCGATTGCCTACATCCTGCTGGCTGACCGCAAGATCTGGGCAGCGGTACAGATCCGCCGTGGCCCCAACGTGGTCGGGCCATTCGGCCTGCTGCAATCCTTCGCGGACTTGCTGAAATTCGTATTGAAGGAGCCGGTTGTTCCTTCCAGCTCCAACAAGGGCGTGTTCCTGCTGGCGCCGCTGGTGTCCTGCGTGCTCGCGCTGGCGGCCTGGGCGGTGATCCCGATGGATCTCGGCTGGGTGATCTCCGACATCAATGTCGGTGTGCTCTATATTTTCGCGATCTCGTCGCTGTCGGTCTACGGCATCATCATGGCCGGCTGGTCGTCGAACTCGAAATATCCGTTCCTGTCGGCGCTGCGTGCCGCCGCGCAGATGGTGTCCTACGAAGTCTCGATCGGCTTCGTCATCATCACCGTCTTGCTCTGCGTCGGTTCGCTGAACCTGACGGCAATCGTCGCCGCGCAGGATTCGAAGTGGGGCATCCTCGGCTGGTACTGGATCCCGCTATTCCCGATGTTCGTGATCTTCTACGTCTCGGCGCTGGCTGAAACCAACCGTCCGCCCTTCGACCTCGTCGAAGCGGAATCGGAGCTGGTCGCGGGCTTCATGACCGAATACGGCTCGACCCCGTATCTGCTGTTCATGCTCGGCGAGTATGTTGCCATCGTCACCATGTGTGCGCTGGCCACGATCCTGTTCCTTGGCGGCTGGCTGTCGCCGATCCCGTTCGCGCCATTCACCTGGGTGCCAGGCATCATCTGGTTCGCCATCAAGGTGATGTTCATGTTCTTCCTGATTGCGATGGCGAAGGCGATCGTGCCGCGCTACCGCTACGACCAGCTGATGCGTCTGGGCTGGAAGGTGTTTCTGCCGCTGTCGTTGGCGTACGTCATCATCGTCGCTGCCGTGCTGCAATTCGGGGGGCTTGCTCCGAAATGAGGTCACTATGAATATCAGGGCAACAGCTCATTCGCTTCTGCTGGCGGAGTTCGTTTCGGCGTTCGTCCTCGCCATGCGGTATTTCTTCAAGCCGAAGCCGACGCTGAACTATCCGTTCGAGAAGGGGCCGATCTCGCCGCGTTTCCGTGGCGAGCATGCGCTGCGCCGCTATCCGAACGGTGAAGAGCGCTGCATCGCCTGCAAGCTCTGCGAAGCGGTGTGTCCGGCACAGGCCATCACCATCGAAGCCGGCCCGCGCCGCAACGATGGTACGCGTCGTACCGTGCGCTACGACATCGACATGGTGAAATGCATCTATTGCGGACTGTGCCAGGAGGCCTGTCCGGTGGATGCGATCGTCGAGGGACCGAACTTCGAGTTCGCCACCGAGACGCGTGAGGAACTCTATTATGACAAGGCGAAATTGCTCGCCAACGGCGACCGCTGGGAGCGCGAGATTGCGAAGTCAATCGAACTCGACGCGCCGTACCGGTAAGGTGACCAGATGATCCTTCCCGCACTGTTCTTCTATCTGTTCGCCAGCATCTGCGTGGCTTCCGCGGTCATGGTGATTGCCTCGCGCAATCCCGTGCATTCCGTGCTGTTCCTGATCCTGGCCTTCGTCAACGCCTCGGGCCTGTTCGTGCTGATGGGCGCCGAATTCCTGGCGATGCTGCTGATCGTCGTCTATGTCGGCGCCGTCGCGGTGCTGTTCCTGTTCGTCATCATGATGCTCGACGTCGACTTCACGCAGCTGCGCGAAGGCTTCATCCAGTATCTGCCGTTTGGTCTCGTGATCGGCGCGATCTTCCTTGCCGAATTGCTGCTGGTCGCAGGTGGCTGGGTGATGAACCCGAACGTCACCAAGTCGATCACGGCGGCCATCCCGACGAATGTGAGCAATACCGAGGCGCTCGGCCTCGTGCTCTATACGAAGTACATCCATTACTTCCAGTTGGCCGGTATGGTGCTGCTGGTGGCGATGATCGGCGCGATCGTGCTGACGCTGCGTCACAAGGTCAAAGTCCGGCGCCAGGACATCAATGTTCAGAACGCGCGCAATCCGGAACTGGCGATGGAAGTGCGCAAGGTCGCGACCGGGCAGGGCCTGCAGGACGCCGACGCGGGGAGCTGGGTCAAATGACGATCGGTCTCGGACACTATCTGGCGGTCGCAGCGATCCTGTTCACGCTGGGCATTCTCGGCATCTTCCTGAACCGCAAGAACATCATCGTCATCCTGATGTCGATCGAGCTGATCCTGCTCGCCGTCAACATCAACATGGTGGCGTTCTCGACCTTCCTCGGCGACATCGTCGGGCAGGTGTTCGCGCTGCTTGTGCTGACCGTGGCCGCTGCGGAAGCAGCGATCGGTCTCGCCGTGCTGGTGGTCTATTTCCGCAACCGCGGTTCGATCGCGGTTGAAGACGTCAATCTGATGAAGGGCTGAGCCAGTTATGATCCAGGCTCTTGTATTCCTGCCGCTGATCGGCGCGCTGATCGCAGGCTTCATCGCCATTCTGGGTGCGCATGGGCGTAACCCGAGCGGCGACGAGATGGACCATGCGCATGACGATCACGGTCACGGCGATGCCAGCGCGCATGCACATGCTGCGCATGGGCATGACGATCATGGTCACGATGATCACGACGACCATCACCACGTTGCCGAGCCGGCCGCGCTCGGCTCGCGTGCGGCCGAGCTGATCACCGCCGGTCTTCTGGTGGTGTCGGCGGTGCTGTCCTGGATGACCTTCGTCGATGTCGCCTTCATGCATCACGATGCCCGTATCGTGCTGCTGAACTGGATCAATTCAGGCGATCTGCAGCTGTCCTGGACGCTCCGCGTCGATACGCTGACCGCCGTGATGCTCGTCGTCGTCACCACGGTGTCGTCGCTCGTGCACATCTATTCGCTCGGCTATATGGAAGACGATCCGAACCGGCCGCGCTTCATGGCGTATCTGTCGCTGTTCACTTTCATGATGCTGATGCTGGTGACCGCGGATAACCTGCTGCAGCTGTTCTTCGGCTGGGAAGGCGTGGGTCTGGCCAGTTACCTGCTGATCGGTTTCTGGTTCAAGAAGCCCTCGGCCAATGCGGCGGCGATCGAGGCCTTCGTGGTCAACCGCGTCGGCGACTTCGGCTTCCTGCTCGGCATCTTCGCGCTATTCATGCTGGTTGGCTCGACCGATCTCGACACGATCTTCGCCAGCGCGCCCGGCCTGACCGGCAAGACGATCAACTTCTTCGGCTGGCACGCCGATGCGCTGACACTGACCTGTCTGCTGCTGTTCGTCGGCGCGATGGGCAAGTCGGCCCAGTTCCTGCTGCACACCTGGTTGCCGGACGCGATGGAAGGCCCGACGCCTGTGTCGGCGCTGATCCACGCGGCGACCATGGTCACCGCGGGCGTGTTCATGGTGGCGCGTATGTCACCGCTGTTCGAGCTCGCGCCGAATGCGCAGGCCGTCGTGATGCTGGTCGGCGCGACCACTGCATTCTTCGCCGCGACCATCGGTCTGGTGCAGAACGACATCAAGCGTATCGTCGCTTACTCGACCTGTTCGCAGCTCGGCTACATGTTCGTGGCGCTGGGGACGGGGGCTTACTCGGTCGCCATGTTCCACCTGTTCACGCACGCCTTCTTCAAGGCGCTGCTGTTCCTGGGCTCGGGCTCGGTGATCTACGCGATGCATCACGAGCAGGACATCCGCAAGATGGGTGGCCTGTGGAACAAGATCCCGTTCACTTATGCGATGATGACCATCGGTACGCTGGCGCTGACCGGCTTCCCGTTCACGGCCGGCTACTTCTCGAAGGACGCGATCATCGAAGCGGCTTACGCCTCGCACACCCAGTTCGCCTTCTACGGCTTCCTGATGACCGTGGTCGCGGCCTTGCTGACCTCGTTCTATTCGTGGCGTCTGGTGTTCAAGACGTTCCATGGCGTGCCGCATGACCAGAAACATTACGATGCAGCACATGAAGCGCCGCTGTGGATGCTGGTCCCGCTGGCCGTGCTGGGCATCGGATCGTTCGCCGCAGGCTTCCCGTTCAAGGAGCTCTTTGCTGGTCATCACGTCGGCGAGTTCTTCCGGGAATCGCTGAAGATGAACCCGCATATCATCGAGGAGATGCATCACATCCCGGGCTGGGTGCCCTATGTGCCGACCGTGATGATGGTGCTCGGTTTCCTGATTTCGTATCTGTTCTATGTTCGCAAGCCGTATTTGCCTGTCGAGCTCGCGAACCAGCATCCGCTGCTCTACAAGTTCCTGCTCAACAAGTGGTACTTCGACGAGCTTTACGAGATCATCTTCGTTCGCCCGGCCAAGTGGATCGGCCACTTCCTCTGGAAGAAGGGCGACGGCATGATCATCGACGGCCTCGGGCCTGATGGTGTCTCGTCCCGCGTGCTCGATATCACGCGCGGTGCGGTGAAGCTGCAGACCGGTTACCTCTATCACTATGCCTTCGCGATGCTGATCGGCGTCGCCGGGTTGATCACCTGGTTTATCTTCGGCCTGGGGGGCCAGTAACAATGGCGTCCGTCATGACATGGCCGATTCTTTCGGTCGTCACCTTCCTGCCGATTGTCGGCGCGATCCTGATCTATCTCAGCCGCGGCGATGACGAGGCTGCGCAGGGCAATGCCCGCTGGATCGCGCTCTGGACCACGCTGATCACTTTTGCGGTCTCGCTGATCCTGGTGATGCGCTTCGATCCGTCGAACGGCGACTTCCAGTTCGTCGAAAAGGCGCCGTGGCTGGCCGCAACCATCAACTACCACATGGGTGTGGACGGCATTTCGCTGCCCTTCGTGATCCTGACCACGGCCCTGATGCCGTTCTGCATTCTGTGCAGCTGGAAGTCGGTCACCAAGCGCGTTCGCGAATACATGATCGCGTTCCTGTTCCTGGAAACGCTGATGATCGGCACCTTCTCGGCGCTGGATCTGGTGCTGTTCTATCTGTTCTTCGAAGGCGGCCTGATCCCGATGTTTCTGATCATCGGCATCTGGGGCGGCCCGCGCCGCGTCTACGCCTCGTTCAAGTTCTTCCTCTACACGTTCCTCGGCTCGGTGCTGATGCTGCTGGCCATCATGGCGCTGTACTGGAATGCGGGTACGACCGACATCCCGACGCTGATGCACACGGCCGTGCCGCGCAGCCTGCAGACATGGGCGTGGCTGGCATTCTTCGCATCCTTCGCGGTCAAGATGCCGATGTGGCCAGTGCACACCTGGCTGCCTGACGCACACGTGGAAGCGCCGACGGCGGGTTCGGTCGTGCTGGCCGCGATCATGCTGAAGATGGGCGGTTACGGCTTCCTGCGCTTCTCGCTGCCGATGTTCCCGGATGCCTCCCTCTATTTCGCGCCGATGGTCTGGACGCTCTCCGTGATCGCGATCGTCTACACGTCGCTGGTCGCGCTGATGCAGGAAGACATCAAGAAGCTGATCGCCTACTCGTCGGTCGCGCATATGGGCTATGTGACCATGGGCATCTTCGCCGGCACGACGCAGGGCGTCTCGGGCGCGGTGTTCCAGATGGTGTCGCACGGCATCGTGTCGGGCGCGCTGTTCCTCTGCGTCGGCGTCGTCTACGACCGGCTGCATACCCGTGAGATCGCGGCCTATGGCGGCCTCGTCAATCGGATGCCGATCTATGCGGCGCTGTTCATGGTGTTCACCATGGCCAATGTCGGTCTGCCCGGCACCTCCGGCTTCGTCGGTGAATTCCTGACGCTGATCGGCACCTTCAAGGTTTCGATCCCGACGGCGACATTCGCCAGCATCGGCGTGATCCTGTCGGCGGCCTATGCACTATGGCTGTACCGCAAGGTCGTGTTCGGTGAACTGACCAAGCCTGCGCTGCAGGGGATCAAGGACATCACGTTCCGGGAAGGCTTGGTGCTGGTGCCGCTGGTCATTCTCACCATTCTGTTCGGAGTCTATCCGAAGCCGGTGCTCGACATGTCGGCGGCTTCGATCCAGCTCCTCGTTAACAATTACGCTGCTGCAACGTCTGCCGTGAAGGCAGCCGCGCTGCTGCAATGACCGCAGCAGATCAGGATAACGCGCAATGACGATTACGACCGCCGGATATTCCCTGCTGCCCGTACTGCCGGAGCTGATGCTCGCGGTTGGCGCCATGGTGCTGCTGATGATCGGTGCCTTCAACGGACCGAAGATCACGGGCCTGGTCACGACGCTCGCCGTCTGTCTGCTGGTGGTGGTCGGCGCGGCTGAAATCATGCTGCCCGCCGGCAAGCATGCTACCTTCGGCGGGAGCTTCATCGTCGACGACTATGCGCGCTTCCTGAAGGTGCTGGCGATCATCGCGTCGGCTGTGACGCTGATCCTGTCGCGTGAATTTCTCGCGGACCAGTCCCGTCGCATTTTCGAATACGCCATCCTGGTGCTGCTCTCGACGCTCGGCATGATGGTGCTGATCTCGGCCGGCGACCTGATCATGCTCTATCTCGGCCTCGAACTGATGAGCCTTTCGCTCTATGTCGTCGCAGCCTCAAACCGCGACAATGCGAAGTCCACCGAAGCCGGTTTGAAGTATTTTGTGCTGGGCGCGCTGTCGTCCGGCATGCTGCTGTACGGCGCTTCCATGATCTACGGCTTCACCGGCACGGTGTCCTTCGCCGGCATCGCCGCCGAAGCCAAGACCGGCAATATCGGCCTGGTGTTCGGCCTGGTGTTTCTGCTTGCCGGCCTCTGTTTCAAGGTTTCGGCCGTGCCGTTCCACATGTGGACGCCCGATGTCTACGAGGGCGCACCGACGCCCGTCACAGCCTTCTTCGCCTCGGCCCCGAAGGTTGCGGCGCTTGCCGTGTTCACCCGCGTCACGCTGACGGCGTTCCCGGGTATTGTCGTGCAATGGCAGCAGGTCGTGGTGTTCGTGTCGCTTGCCTCGATGGTACTTGGCTCGTTCGCCGCCATCGGCCAGACCAACATCAAGCGCCTGATGGCCTATTCGTCGATCGGCCACATGGGCTTCGCGCTGGTCGGCCTTGCCGCCGGCACGCAGGAGGGTGCGCAGGGCGTGCTGGTCTATATCGCGATCTATGTCGCGATGACCCTCGGCACCTTCGCCATCATCCTGACCATGAAGCGCAATGGCCAGCCCGTTGAGACGATCAAGGATTTCGCTGGCCTGTCGCGCACCAATCCGATCATCGCCTTCTTCTTCGCGATGTTCCTGTTCTCGCTGGCAGGCGTGCCGCCGCTGGCCGGCTTCTTCGGCAAGTTCTACGTCTTCATGGCGGCCATCAAGTCGGGCCTGTTCGTACTGGCCGTGGTCGGTGTGTTGGCCAGCGTGGTGGGCGCGTTCTACTACCTGTCCATCGTGAAGCTCATGTATTTCGACGAGCCGGTCGGGAAGCTCGATCCGATGCGCGTTGAACTGCGCACGGTGCTGGCTGTGGCGGGTCTCTTCAACGTGTTGTTCTTCGTCTATCCGGCGCCTCTGGTCAGCGCGGCGGCATTCGCAGCGAAGTCGCTGTTCTAGATGGTATTTTCGCTCGGTCCCCGAGCCCTCGCGGCGGGCACGAAGCTCGCCGCATTCGACACAACCGGTTCGACCAATACGGAAGCCATGGACCGCGCGCGCGCAGGCGAGCGCGGTCCGATGTGGTTTGTCACAACGGAACAGACCGCGGGACGTGGGCGGCGGCATCGGCCGTGGGTCGCTCCCCGCGGGAACCTCGCCAGTTCGGTGCTGGAAGTTCTTGATGTGACGCCCTCAGTTGCGGCGACGCTGGGCTTCGCCGCTGGCGTCGCCGTTGAGAAGGCGCTCCGACAGATCAGCGTCGAAGCCGCGATGCGGGCGCCGCAGTCGGCCGCGAATGATTATCGGCTGAAATGGCCGAACGACGTTCTGGCAGGCGGGCACAAGCTGGTCGGAATGAATCTGGAGGCGGAGGCAGCGCCGAACGGCCAGCTTGCTGTTGTCGTCGGCATCGGCACCAATGTGGTGGCGGCCCCCGACAATATGCCTTATCCGGTTGCTTGCCTGCATGCGATAGGCGTCAGCGCCAGCGCCGAAGACCTGTTTGCGGCGCTTTCGGACACCTGGCAGGAGATGCGCGGCATCTGGGATTCCGGACGCGGGTTTGCCGAGATCCGGCGACAGTGGCTGGAACGCGCAGCAGGGATCGGTCAGCCGGTGTCCGTGGACAACGGGGTACAGACGATTTCGGGAATTTTCGACACCATTGATGAGGCCGGTTGTATGATTGTCGCGACAGCGGATCGCCGGCGAATCCCTATTACCGCCGGCGACGTTCATTTCGGATCGGCCGCGTCGACAAGGACAGCAAGCAAATGACGCGACCCAACGAATTGACCTTCGCACCGCTGGGAGGCGTCGGCCAGATTGGCATGAACCTGTCGATCTATGGCCTGGCCGGGAAGTGGCTGGCGATCGACCTCGGCGTCTATTTCGGTGACGAGGAACATCTGCCCGGCATCGACCTGGTGATGCCCGACGTGCGGTTCCTGGAAAAGGAAAAGAAGAATCTCGTTGGTCTCGTGCTCACCCACGCCCATGAGGACCATTTCGGCGCCATCATCGACCTGTGGCCGAAACTGAAATGCCCGATCTATGCGACGCAGTTCAGCGCCGCGCTGTTCGAAGCCAAATGCGCCAGCGAGCGCAATCCGCCGAAGATTCCCGTCACCGTGGTGCCGTCGGGCGGCCGCATCAATCTCGGCCCGTTCGATATCGAGTTCATTCCGGTTGCGCATTCGATTCCGGAATCCCATGCGATCGCGCTGCACACGCCGCTCGGCACCGTGCTGCATACCGGTGACTGGAAGATTGACCCGACACCGATCATCGGCCTGCCAACCGACGAAAAGCGGCTGCGCGAACTCGGTGATGCCGGCGTACTGGCCATCATCGGCGACTCCACGAATGCGGTGCGCGATGGCCGCTCACCGTCCGAAACGGAGGTTGCCGCGACGCTCACCAAACTGGTGAAGGCTGCCAAGGGCCGCGTCGCCGTTACGACCTTCGCATCGAACGTGGCGCGGTTGCGGGCCGTTGCCGAAGCGGCGCAGGCCGCGGGCCGCGAAGTGGTGCTGGTCGGCCGCGCCATGGAGCGCGTCGTGCAGGTGGCCCGCGAATGCGGCTATCTCGATGGACTGCCGGCGTTCCGCAACGCCGACTATTACGGCCATTTCCCGCCGGACAAGGTGGTGGCGCTGTGCACGGGCAGCCAGGGTGAAGCGCGCGCGGCGCTGGCGCGTATCGCCAGCGACGATCATCCGATGGTCACCCTCAACAAGGGCGATACGGTGATTTTCTCGTCGCGGACCATTCCGGGCAACGAGAAGGCGGTCGGCACCATCATCAACGGTCTTGTCACGCAGGGCATCGAGGTGATCACCGATCGCGATGCGCTGGTGCATGTGTCCGGCCATCCGCGCCGCGACGAGTTGCGCGACATGATCTCCTGGGTGCGTCCGCAATTGCTGATCCCCGTCCATGGCGAGGCGCTGCATCTTCATGAGCATGCCAAGCTCGCGCGCGCCTGCGGCGTGCCGCGGACCATGATCGTCAAGAACGGCGACCTGGTGCGCTTGGCGCCCGGCGATGCCGCCGTCATCGACGAATTGCCGTCGGGCCGCATGTTCAAGGATGGCCTCATTCTCGAGGATTCCAAGTCCCGCGCCGTAAGCGAGCGGCGCCGGCTGTCCTTTGCCGGCTGTGCGTTCGTGGCATTGGCCGTGACCATGAAGGGCGAACTGGTCGATGACCCTGCGGTCGACCTGATCGGCATTCCCGAAAAGAACCTCAAGGGCGAGGTGATGGAGGATGTCGTGTTCGACATCGTCGTCAACATCGTCGAGAACCTGCCCAAGGCGCGCAAGCGCGATCCCGATGCGATGGCGGAGTCGGTGCGACGCGCTGTCCGCTCGTCACTCGCCGATCAATGGGGCAAGAAGACGATGTGTTACGTTCACATCCTGCAGGTCGAAGACTAAAAGCAAAGAAACAAAGACTACGGAGGACACCATGCTGGGCCGGCTCAATCATGTGGCGATTGCCGTCGCCGATGCGGAGAAAGCTGCGAAGATCTACGGCACCGCCTTCGGCGCCGAGATTTCCGCGACCGTGCCGCTGCCGGAGCATGGCGTGATCACGGTGTTCGCGACGCTGCCGAATACCAAGATCGAATTCATCCAGCCGCTGGGCGCGGATTCGCCGATCGCCAAATTCGTCGAGCGCAATCCTGACGGTGGCATTCATCACATCTGTTACGAAGTGCCGGATATCATCGCGGCACGCGACAACCTGATCAAGGAAGGCGCGCGCGTGCTTGGCGACGGCCAGCCGAAGATCGGCGCCCACGGCAAGCCTGTGCTGTTCCTGCATCCCAAGGATTTCTCGGGCGCGCTCGTCGAAATCGAACAGTCCTGAGGACACGATGGCCTATACGATCTCGACGTCGCTCGCGGTCTATTTCGTCATCTGGTGGATCACGTTGTTCCTGACGCTGCCATTCGGCGTGCGCAGCCAGCATGAGGACGGCGAGGGCACCGACGGCACCGATCCCGGTGCGCCTGTGCTGGCACGGATGGGGCGCAAGCTGATCTGGACCACGGTGATTTCCGCAGTGCTGTTCGCCGCCGGCATGTATGCGTATCGCATGGACTACTTCAATATCGAGAGGCTCTCGAAGCTGATGGGCGTGCCGATCTGAGAGCAATCTATGACCTGCGGAGTCTGTCCTTTCAGGTGTCGATACGGAGCTGACGCATGAAGCGCTTTCTGCTTTTTCTGTTGCTTGGGCCGGCTGTCGGCTTTGCGGTTTTCGAGCTGCGCGAAATTGCCAGCGGCAGGATCATCGGCGGCTTTCCCGGCTTCATCATGGGATTGCCTTTCGCTTATTGGTTTGGCCTCATCCCGTCCTTGATCATGTGGCTTGAGGACTGGTTCCTCGAAGACAAGATGCGGCTGTGGCCGAAGGTGCTGACTTCGGCGTTGACTGGCTACGTCGTGAGTATCGGGATGATGTTGATCTGGACGTCGGTGTCGATTCCGCTGCGCCAGATTCTTACATTCGGGATCGTCGGCGCGGTACAGGGCCTGGTCTGTTCGTGGCTGTCGGGTATCAAGCCGAAGGGTGGTGCGCTGTAATACGCAGCGCGTTGCATCTCCGAAAAAAGGCCGGCATTGATGCCGGCCTTTTTTTTCGTCTCGGACGATATGAAGCGTCGCTGTCGTTGTCGGGAATCTGCCGAAAAAAAGAGCAGGGCCGCAGCCCTGCTCGGAAAATTGTGTCGACCCTATTACCCCAAACTTTGGATTTTATCCTTGCTTAGCGGGTTGACGCTGCTTGAGCGCGTCAGGGCTCCTCCCGAGACTTGGACCACCAGACTCTGTCCTTACGAACCGCCTGAGCTATGAGTCGTAGCTCAACTTTTTTTGTTTGTCACCAATTTCGGCAATGTGTGTTCAAAATTTAGGCCAAGGGTAGAAACGCAGCCTTTGACGCTATTTCCGGTCACGCTGGGGTCCTCGGGCCGACATCGGAAATGGCGATATTTGACCGCCTGGGAAGCAATTCGCCAGGCGAACGGAATTAAGCCCCGATTGCCGGCTTCAAGTCGCGCAGTATCCGGCAACGGGCCGGTTGCCCTTGTATTTTGGCGGCCGATCCGGTTTCACTCGCGTTCTCCCGTGTCCCTCCGATTCCCAGGCCTAACCATGCGATTGTCGCGCTATTTTCTGCCCATTCTCAAGGAAACGCCGAAGGAAGCCGAGATCGTCTCGCACCGGCTGATGCTGCGCGCAGGCATGATCCGTCAGGAGGCCGCCGGCATCTATGCCTGGTTGCCGCTGGGCCTGCGGGTGCTGAAGAAGATCGAGCAGATCGTCCGCGAGGAGCAGAACCGGGCGGGCGCCATCGAGCTCCTGATGCCGACGCTTCAGCTGGCCGATCTCTGGCGCGAAAGTGGGCGCTACGACGCCTATGGTCCGGAGATGCTGCGCATCGTGGACCGCCATAAGCGGGAGCTTCTCTACGGGCCGACCAACGAGGAGATGATCACCGAGATCTTCCGCGGCTACGTGAAGTCCTACAAGAGCCTGCCGCTGAACCTGTACCACATCCAGTGGAAATTCCGCGACGAGCAGCGTCCGCGTTTCGGCGTGATGCGCGGCCGCGAATTCCTGATGAAGGATGGCTATTCATTCGACATCGATGAGGCTGCGGCGAAACATTCCTACAATCAGATGTTCGTCGCTTACTTGCGCACCTTCGCCCGCATGGGCCTCAAAGCGATCCCGATGCGCGCCGAGACCGGACCGATCGGCGGCGATCACTCCCACGAATTCATCGTGCTCGCCGAGACCGGCGAGTCCGGCGTGTTCTGCGACAAGAACGTGCTCGATCTGCCGATCCCGCCGGCCGATGTCGATTATAGCGGTGATCTCACGGGCATCATCAATCAGTGGACCTCGATCTATGCGGCCACCGAAGACGTTCACGACGCCGCGCGGTTCGAGAGCGAAGTGCCCGCCGAGCGGAGGCTCAACACCCGCGGTATCGAAGTCGGCCAGATCTTCTATTTCGGCACCAAATATTCCGACGCGATGAAGGCGACCGTCGCCGGCGCCGATGGCGCGGAGACGCCGATCCATGGTGGCTCCTACGGCGTCGGCGTATCGCGGCTCCTGGGCGCGATCATTGAGGCCTGCCACGACGAGAACGGCATCAAGTGGCCCGAGGAAGTGGCGCCGTTCCGCGCCGCCATCCTCAACCTGAAGCAGGGTTCGGCCGATACGGATGCGGCCTGCGAGGCGCTCTACAAGGAGCTCTCGGCCAAGGGCGTCGATGTGCTCTATGACGACACCGACCAGCGCGCCGGCGGCAAGTTTGCCACCGCTGACCTGATCGGTGTGCCCTGGCAGATCCTCGTCGGCCCGAAGGGGCTGGCCGAAGGCAAGGTCGAGCTGAAGCGGCGCGATGACGGTTCGCGTGAGAATATCAGTGCCGCCGAGGTCGTCGCAAAGCTGACGTCCTGACGACTTATCCACTGTGTGGTCGCCGCATCACTCACGATGCGGCTAGAATAAGCCCGATTCGTATGGGAGTCGGGCGATGGATGATGCCATGAGCGAGCCAGTTCGAACCCCACCCTTCGCCGCCTTCGAATGGCTGCTGTCCGGACGCTATCTCCGCGCGCGCCGTAAAGAGGGATTCATCTCCGTCATTGCCGGCTTCTCGTTCCTCGGCATCATGCTCGGCGTCGCCACGCTGATCATTGTGATGGCCGTGATGAACGGCTTCCGCAAGGAGCTGCTCGACAAGATCCTGGGTCTCAACGGGCATCTGCTGGTGCAGCCGCTGGAAAGTCCTCTGACCGACTGGAAGGATGTCGCCGACCGTATCAGCGGCGTGAATGGCATTCGTCTCGCGGCGCCGGTCGTGGATGGCCAGGGACTGGGATCATCCGCGTTTGGGGCTGCGGGCATTTTTATCCGCGGTATCCGCTCTGGCGACCTCAATAACCTGACGTCGATCGCCAAGAACATCAAGCAGGGCACGCTCGAAGGCTTCGATGACGGGCAGGGTGTGGCGATCGGTCGGCGGCTGGCAGATCAGCTCTCGATCCATGCCGGCGACATGATCACGTTGATCTCGCCGAAGGGGGCGGTGACCCCGATGGGCACAACGCCGCGCATCAAGCCCTACAAGGTCGCTGCTGTCTTCGAGATCGGCATGTCCGAATATGACTCGACCTTCGTCTTCATGCCATTGGCCGAGGCGCAGACTTACTTCAATCGCCCTTCTGACGTGACCTCGATCGAGGTCTACACCAACAATCCCGACAGGATCGACGAGTATCGCAAGCTCGTGACCGAGGCGGCCGGGCGGCCGATCTTCATCGTCGATTGGCGGCAGCGCAACTCGACCTTCTTCAATGCGCTGCAGGTCGAGCGCAACGTCATGTTCCTGATCCTGACGCTGATCGTGCTCGTGGCGGCGCTGAACATTGTCTCCGGCCTGATCATGCTGGTGAAGGACAAGGGCAGCGACATCGCGATCCTGCGCACCATGGGCGCCTCCCAAGGCTCGATCATGCGGGTGTTCCTGATCACGGGTGCTGCGATCGGCGTGGTCGGCACGCTGGTCGGCTTCTTCGTTGGACTACTGGTCTGTTTCAATATCGAGACGATCCGGCAATTCATCTCGTGGATGACATCCACGGAGCTGTTCTCGCCGGAACTGTATTTCCTGTCCAAGCTGCCGGCCGAGGTCGACATCGGCGAAACCAGCGCGGTGGTCATCATGGCGCTGACGCTGTCGTTCCTGGCGACCCTCTATCCGTCGTGGCGCGCCGCGCGCCTCGATCCCGTCGATGCGCTAAGATACGAGTGAGTAACTGATATGGCGCAAGGGGCAGATGATGTACCGGTGGTCTATCTCCACGACATCAAGCGGCAATACACCCAGGGCGAAAGCGTTCTGACCATTCTCGACAATGCCAAGCTGGCATTGTGGGCGGGGCAGTCGGTCGCGCTGGTGGCGCCGTCCGGCTCGGGCAAGTCGACGCTGCTGCATATTGCCGGCCTGCTCGAGAGCCCGGACGACGGCGAGGTCTATGTCGGCGGCACCGCGACCTCGGGCCTGTCGGACACCGAGCGCACCCAGATACGTCGCACAGATATCGGTTTCGTCTACCAGTCACATCGGCTGCTGCCGGAATTCACCGCGCTGGAAAACGTCATGCTGCCGCAGATGATCCGCGGCTTGAAGCGCTCCGAGACGGTCGCCCGCGCCAAGGAAATCCTGGCCTATCTGGGTCTGGCCGAACGCATCACACATCGCCCCGCGGAGCTGTCGGGCGGCGAGCAGCAGCGCGTTGCGATTGCCCGCGCGGTAGCCAATGCACCGCGCGTGCTATTTGCGGATGAGCCGACGGGAAATCTCGATCCGCATACCGCGGATCACGTCTTCAAGGCGCTGATGCAGCTGGTGAAGGCGACCAAGGTGGCGATGCTGATCGCGACCCACAACATGGAACTGGCCGGCCGCATGGACCGGCGGGTGTCGCTTGAAAACGGCAAGGTCGTCGAACTCGATTGACCCCGCCACTCGTTTCATTTGAGAGAGAAAAAGCGAGGCGCCGCGGACGGCGCCATCGCTCAGTAGCTGCTCTTACGCTTGCGCTTCACGCGCGGCTGCTGCGGCGCGTAGGTCTGCGCATAGGCGTAAGCCGGATTGGCAAAGCAGGTCAGGCCGATGCCCGATGCCGTTGCTGCGCACTGCGCATAGGTGCGGTAGCTGCAGTCATCGTCGTCATAGAGCGAGCGCATGCAGAACGGGTAGCCGCTCGGGGTGTAGAAGGAGAACGGGCCGGGATCGACGGGCTGGGCCGCGGCGGGCGTGACGGTAAGGGCCGAAACGGCGCCGAGGGCGACCAGAGCAAGCAGGGCTGCGCGCATCGAATTCTCCTGCCGACTCAGATGGCCGGCTGCATGTGATCTCTGACCGGCACAAAGCCGGTCCGAGAGGTATTCGTCAACTCACAAAGCCGGATTCCGCTCCGCATCTGGCGCCGGAAACATGCCGTAACAGGGCTTGTTCGGCACATGCGAGGCAATACGGCGCAGATGATTCCCGGCGAGGGAGAGAGTCGGTTGACTGGGCGCAAAGCGTGCCGGCTCGCGGTCTTAACCATTCGGAATATGAGGCGCGACACGTCCGGATCGGCTGCTTGACTCCAGGAACAGAATGAGAACAATGTTCTTCATATGTTCCAGATAGTCACGGAGGCCACCATGTTGAAGACCTTTGTTGAAGAAGCCGCTGCACTGGCATCGATCGTTCTGTTCGTGGGCATGATTGCGGTCTGGGCGCAACTGATCCCCCAGCTCTGATCCTGCTCCGGGACGCCGGCTGCGAAGCTGGCGCCGGAACACCGGGGAAGCGCTCGCCGGAGGATATGGGAACGCTCCCGGAGAATGACGAGCATTCCCTAGGGAATGCGGGGACGCTTCCGGGCCCGAGGGGGTTTCACATGGACTTGGCCGGGGGCAGGCATCACCATGGGGCAGCGAGTCGGCCTGAACAGGCTGCCGCGATCCCCAGTGTCGATGACTGCCCAGATCGGGCGCTGCAAAGTCCGGATTGTCCCACGTCATGAGTCAGAAGCCCGCCGCCGCGTCGAATGCCGGATTTGTCCATCTCCACGTGCATTCGGCCTATTCGCTGCTGAAGGGCTCGATCAAGATCCAGAAGCTGGCGGAACTGGCCAAGGCCGACCATCAACCGGCGCTGGCGCTGACCGACAGCGACAACATGTTTGGCGCGCTGGAATTCTCCGAAAAGCTGGTGGGCTATGGCATCCAGCCGATTACCGGCTGCGAGGTCGCGATCGATTTCGGCGACCAGGATCCCAACGCCCGTAATGCGCTGAATGCCGTGATGCCGCGCATTGTGCTGCTGGCTGCCAAGGAGCGCGGCTATCAGAGCCTGATGAAACTCAACTCGCGCGCGTTTCTGGAAACCCCGGTCAATCATGCGCCCCATATCAAGCTGGAATGGCTTCTGGAGGAGACGGAAGACCTGATCGCGTTGAGCGGCGGTCCTGACGGTCCGATCAATCAGGCGCTGCTTGCCGATCAATCCGCGCTTGCCGCTGCGCGCTGCGACCGGCTTGGGTCGCTATTCGGCGATCGGCTCTATATCGAACTGCAGCGTCATGGCGCCGAGAAGGAGCGCCGCGCCGAAGCCGGTTTGATCGACCTGGCTTACGCCAAGGGCCTGCCGCTGGTGGCCACGAACGAGCCGTATTTTGCTGCCGCGGATGACTATGAGGCCCATGATGCGCTGCTATGTATCGCCGGTGGCAGGATCATTGCCGAGACGGACCGCGAGCAGCTTACCACCGATCATCGCTTCAAGACCCGCGCCGAAATGGCCGTGCTGTTTGCCGACATTCCCGAGGCATTGGCGTCAACCGTCGAAATCGCCGAGCGCTGCTCGTTCCGGCCAAAGACGCGCAAGCCGATCCTGCCGCGCTTCACGGTGGGCGCCGGCAGTAACGCGGAAGGCGCGGCCCAGGAGGAATCCGACGAGTTGCGCCGTCAGGCCGAGGAGGGGCTGCGCAAGCGTCTCGAGATCCACGGCGTGTCACAGGGCAAGAGCGAGGAGGAATACCACGCCCGGCTCGACTTCGAACTGAACGTCATCTCCCGCATGAACTATGCGGGTTACTTCCTGATCGTGTCGGACTTCATCAAATGGGCGAAGGCGCAGGGCATTCCGGTGGGGCCGGGCCGCGGTTCGGGCGCTGGCTCGCTGGTCGCCTGGGTGCTGACCATCACCGATCTCGATCCCTTGCAGTTCAACCTTCTGTTCGAACGCTTCCTCAATCCGGAGCGCGTATCGATGCCGGACTTCGACATCGACTTCTGCCAGGACCGCCGCGGCGAGGTGATCTCCTATGTGCAGCAGCGTTACGGTCGCGATCAGGTCGCGCAGATCATCACCTTCGGTACGCTGCAGGCGCGCGGCGTGTTGCGCGACGTCGGCCGTGTGCTGCAGATGCCCTATGGCCAGGTCGACAAGCTGACCAAGCTGGTGCCGCAAAATCCCGCCGCACCGGTGACACTTGCAGCCGCGATCGAGGGCGAGCCGAAACTCCAGGCGCTCCGCGACGAGGATCCGATCGTCGCCAAAGCCTTCGATATTGCGCAGCGTCTCGAGGGCCTGACACGCCACGCTTCGACCCACGCAGCAGGCATCGTGATCGGCGACCGGCCGCTGTCGCAACTCGTGCCGATGTATCGCGATCCGAAATCGGACATGCCGGTCACCCAGTTCAACATGAAATGGGTTGAGCCAGCAGGTCTCGTGAAGTTCGACTTCCTCGGCCTGAAGACGCTGACGGTGCTCGATGTCGCCGTGAAGCTGCTCAAGCAGCGCAATATTGACGTCAATCTTGCGACCACGCCGATTACCGATCCCAAGAGCTACGAAATGCTGGCGCGCGGTGAAGTGGTCGGCGTGTTCCAGGTGGAAAGCCAGGGCATGCGGCGCGCGCTTGTGGACATGCGCCCCGACCGTTTCGAGGACATCATCGCGCTCGTCGCGTTGTATCGTCCGGGCCCGATGGCGAACATCCCGACCTATTGCGCGCGCAAGCATGGCGATGAAGAGCCGGAATATCTGCATCCGATCATCGAGCCGATCCTGAAGGAAACCTTCGGCGTCATCATCTATCAGGAACAGGTGATGCAGATCGCGCAGGTCATGGCCGGCTATTCGCTCGGTGACGCCGACCTGCTGCGCCGCGCGATGGGTAAGAAGATCCGCGCCGAAATGGAAAAGCAGCGCGAGATCTTCGTCGCCGGCTCCGTCAAGAATGGTGTGCCGAAGGGGCAGGCCGATACGATCTTCGATCTGCTGGCAAAATTCGCCGACTATGGCTTCAACAAGAGCCACGCGGCGGCCTATGCGCTGGTGTCGTATCACACCGCCTATATGAAGGCGCATTATCCGGTGGAGTTCATTGCGGCGTCGATGACGCTCGACATGGGCAACACCGACAAGCTGTCGGAATTTCGCGCCGAGGCGCAGCGGCTCGGTATCAAGGTCGAGGCGCCGAACATCAATCGTTCGGGCGTCACCTTCGAGGTCAGCGACAACACGATCTATTATGCGCTGGCCGCGTTGAAAGGCGTCGGCGCTGGCGCCGTCGAGCTGATCGTCGCCGAGCGCAACAAGAATGGTTTGTTCACGTCGCTTGCCGACTTTGCGTCGCGCGTGAGCCCACGCGCGGTCAACAAGCGCATCATCGAAACACTCGCTGCGGCCGGCGCCTTCGATACGCTCGATCCACATCGTGCCCGCGTGCATGGCGGCGCGGATGCTATTTTGGCCGCCTGCCAGAGTGCCCACGTGGATACGACAATCGGTCAGGGAAACATGTTTGGCGGCGCGGCCGATGCGCCGACCATCATGCTGCCGCAGATCGACAACTGGCTGGCGGCGGAGAAGCTGCGCAAGGAATACGACGCTATTGGCTTCTTCCTGTCCGGCCATCCGCTCGATGACTATGCGACCGCCCTGAAGCGACTGCGGGTGCAGAGCTGGGCCGAGTTCTGCCGCGCGGTCAAAACCGGCGCTACGGCGGGCAGGGTGGCGGCTACCGTCGTGTCCCGCATGGAGCGGAGGACCAAAACCGGCAACAAGATGGGCATCATGGGCCTGTCCGACCCGACCGGCCATTTCGAGGCGGTGCTGTTCTCCGAAGGGCTTGCCCAATACCGCGACGTGCTGGAACCGGGTACCGCGGTGCTGCTGCAACTCGGCGCCGAACTCCAGGGCGAGGACGTTCGGGCCCGGGTTCTCCACGCGGAGCCTTTGGATGCCGCCGCCGCCAAGACCCAGAAGGGGCTCAGGGTGACCATGAAGGACACCAAGGCACTGGATTCGCTGGTAAAACGCCTCCAACCGCAGCCGAGCAATGCCGCCGGCGGAGGCGACGTTTCGCTGATCCTGCGCCTCGACCTGCAAACCGAGGTCGAATTCAAGCTCGAAGGCCGGTTCCAGGTGTCCCCGCAGATCGCCGGCGCCATCAAGGCGGTTTCCGGGGTGGAAATGGTCGAAACGCTTTGAGCTGGCGACCCGCGCGGTAAACCGGCCGAAGCCACCGGATTTCCTTGCTTATCCCGGGAATCCGGCTATATACCGCGCCATCTCACACGGAAGCATGGCTTAATCGCCGTCCGGTGGCATCCGGGCTGCACGGCAGAATCCTCTGCCCGAATGCTCGTTTGCTCACACGCTTCCGGAGGAAACAACCGGAGAATTGATACTATGGCACTACCCGAATTTTCTATGCGTCAACTGCTCGAAGCTGGCGTCCACTTTGGTCACCAGTCGCACCGCTGGAATCCGAAGATGGCGAATTACATCTTCGGCGCACGCAACAACATCCACATCATCGACCTCGCGCAGACCGTGCCGTTGCTGCACACCGCGCTGAAGGCTGTCAGCGACACCGTCGCCAAGGGCGGCCGCATCCTGTTCGTCGGCACCAAGCGCCAGGCGCAAGACGTCGTTGCCGAAGCTGCGAAGCGCTCGGCGATGTACTTCGTCAATTCGCGCTGGCTCGGTGGCACCCTGACCAACTGGAAGACCATCTCCGGTTCGATCAAGCGTCTGCGTCACCTGGACGAAGTGCTGAACTCCGGCGATGCGTCGGCCTACACCAAGAAGGAACGTCTGACGCTGCAGCGCGAGCGCGACAAGCTCGATCGCTCGCTGGGCGGCATCAAGGACATGGGCGGTCTGCCCGACCTGATCTTCGTGATCGACACCAACAAGGAAGACATCGCGATCCAGGAAGCCCAGCGTCTGGGTATCCCTGTCGCGGCGATCGTCGACACCAACTCGGATCCGAAGGGCATCACCTATGTGGTCCCGGGCAACGACGACGCCGGCCGTGCGCTCTCGCTGTATTGCGACCTGATCGCACGCGCTGTCATCGACGGCATCTCGCGCGCCCAGGGCGACTCGGGCTTCGATATCGGTGCATCGGCTGCCCCGGTGGCTGAGGCCATCCCGGCTCCGGAAGCGGGCTTTCAGGGCCTGGCCGGTCCGCGCGGCACTGCCGACGATCTCAAGAAGCTCACCGGCGTGTCCGGTGCGATCGAGAAGAAGTTCAACGACCTCGGCATCTTCCACTACTGGCAGCTGGCCGAACTCGATCACGACACCGCCCACAAGATTGGCGAAGAAGTTGGTCTTCCGGCCCGTGCCGACGGCTGGGTCGCCCAGGCCAAGGGTCTGACGGCGGAAGCCGAGTAACGCGCAGGCGTGATCCCGGAACCGGTGTCCCGGTTCCGGACAAAATCATGCCGATGCGACAGCCAAGAAACTATTGTGCGGCCGTCATCCCGGCCGCACTTTCCATCTCTACACTTCTCTCGATGATAGTTCCTGCGGCGTAACGCGATTGACCAGCACCGGCTGGCTCGCAGGCGCCCTGACAGGCAAAGGGTTCAACGATGGCAACGATTACTGCAGCGATGGTCAAGGACCTCCGCGAAACCACCGGCGTCGGCATGATGGATTGCAAGAACGCACTTGCTGCCAATGACGGCGACATGCAGGCGTCAATCGACTGGCTGCGCGCGAAGGGCCTGTCCAAGGCCGCCAAGAAGGCTGACCGCGTCGCGGCTGAAGGCCTGATCGGCGTTCTCACTGCCGGCAACAAGGGCGTCGTGGTCGAAGTCAATTCCGAGACCGACTTCGTCGCGCGCAACGATCAGTTCCAGGGGCTGGTCAAGATGATCGCCCAGGTCGCGCTCAAGGTCGGCTCCGACGTTGAGGCCATCAAGGCGCACAAGGTTGGCGACGTCACTGTCGAGACCGCGATCACGGAAGCCATCGCCACCATCGGCGAAAACATGACCCTGCGCCGCGCCGCGACGCTGGAAGTCTCGGCCGGCGTCGTGTCGAGCTACGTGCATAACGCCGTGATCGAAGGTCTCGGCAAGATGGGCATCATCGTCGCGCTGGAATCCACCGGCAAGGCTGACGAGCTCGCGACTCTCGGCAAACAGATCGCGATGCATGTCGCTGCTGCCAACCCGCAGGCGCTGGACTCCGCCGGCCTCGATCCGGCCGTCGTTGCTCGCGAAAAGGAAGTGATGGCGGACAAGTATCGCCAGCAGGGCAAGCCGGACGCGATGATCGAGAAGATCGTCGAGAACGGCCTGAAGACCTATTACAAGGAAGTCTGCCTGCTGGATCAGGCCTTCATCCACGACACCGGCAAGTCGGTGGCGCAGGCCGTCAAGGAAGCCGAAGGCAAGGTTGGCGCGCCGATCAAGCTCACTGGCTTCGTGCGCTACGCGCTCGGTGAAGGCATCGAGAAGCAGACTTCGGACTTCGCTGCCGAAGTTGCCGCCGCGAGCGGCCAGAAGTAAGACGAATTGGAAGACCTCCCGGCGATCTACGCCGGGAGCTGCCGCCTCGAAAGGAAGCGATCGCATCATGGGTGAGCCGCTCTATCGTCGCGTCGTGATCAAGGTCTCGGGTGAGTCTTTCGCCGGAGGCCAGTCATTCGGTATCGATCAGCCGACCATCGACCGCATCGCCGTCGATCTCATTGCAGCCCAGAAACTTGGTGTCGAAGTCGCGGTCGTCGTCGGCGGCGGCAATATCTTCCGCGGCGTCGAAGTCTCCTCGCGTGGTGTGTCGCGCCCGACCGGCGACAGCATGGGCATGCTCGCTACCGTCATGAACTGCCTGGCACTGGAAGCTGCGATCGAGCGGCACGCCGTGCCGGCCCGTACGCTGTCGGCGATGGTGATGCCGCAGGTCTGCGAACTTTTCACACGCGCTGCCGCACATAAGTATCTGTCTGAGGGCCGCATCGTGCTGCTGGCCGGCGGTACCGGCAATCCGTTCTTCACCACTGACACGACCGCAGTGTTGCGCGCTGCCGAGATCGGCGCATCGGCTGTGCTGAAGGCGACCAATGTGGACGGCGTCTACAGTGCCGATCCAAAGAAGGATCCGAACGCGACGCGCTTCGAGCGTCTCAGCCATTCGCAGGCGGTGGAGGGGAACTACAAAGTCATGGATGCGACGGCTTTCGCGCTTGCCCGCGAGACCTCGCTGCCTATCATCGTATTCTCGATCGCCGAACCGGGTTCGATCGGCGCCATTTTGACTGGTACTGGCCACGGCACCATCGTCGCGGGCTGATTTTAGACGGGTTCGGAGCGCCATACCCGCTTCGCACCAGCAGGATACAAGGGAGAGCTGCATGGCCACCATGGCCCCATTCGACATCAACGACCTCAAGCGCCGTATGCAGGGCTCGACCCAGTCGCTGAAGCATGAGCTTGGCGGCTTGCGCACCGGACGTGCGGCAGCCTCGATGCTGGAGCCGGTCCAGGTGGAAGCCTATGGCAGCCACATGCCGCTGAACCAGGTTGCGACCGTCAGCGTTCCCGAGCCGCGCCTGCTGTCGGTGCAGGTTTGGGACAAGTCGATGGTCAAGGCGGTGGAAAAGGCGATCGTCGATTCCAATCTCGGCCTTAGCCCGGCGACTGAAGGCCAGATCCTGCGGCTGCGCATTCCCGAACTGAACACCGAGCGCCGCAAGGAACTCGTGAAAGTCGCGCATAAATATGCCGAGGCGGCCAAGGTTGCGGTGCGCCACGTACGCCGTGACGGTCTCGACATCATCAAGAAGCTCGAGAAGGCTCACGAGATTTCCGAGGACGACCAGAAGCGCCACGATACCGAAGTGCAGAAGGTCACGGACAGCGTGATCGCTGAAATCGATCAGTTGCTGGCGGCTAAGGAAAAGGAAATCATGACGGTTTAAGCGTCAGGAGCCGCATTTAAGCTGTTGAAAAGCGTATGGTCCGCAAATTGGTCACATATGTGCCGGACCATATGCTGGGGATTTTAATCGATGTCGAATGCCGCCGCGCCCGCAAATGATGGATCGGACCGATCCACGCCTTTGCATGTCGCGATCATCATGGACGGCAATGGACGCTGGGCTGCAGCGCGGGGGCTTCCGCGCGCCGAGGGCCATCGCCGCGGCGTCGAGGCACTTCGTCGTGTGGTGCGGGCATCCAACGAACTCGGCATCCAGTATCTGACGATCTTCTCGTTCAGCTCCGAGAACTGGTCGCGGCCGGCGTCCGAGATCAGCGATCTGTTCGGCCTGCTGCGTCGCTTCATCCGCAACGATCTTGCCACACTGCATCGTGACGGCGTGCGCGTACGCGTGATCGGAGAGCGCCAGGGCCTCGATTCCGATATCGCGTCATTGCTGAAAGAGGCCGAGGACCTGACGCGGGGCAACACCCAGCTCAATCTCGTGGTCGCCTTCAACTACGGCTCGCGGCACGAGATCGCCACGGCAGCGCAGCGCCTTGCGCGCGAGGTTGCCGAGGGCAAGCGGACGCCCGAAAGCATCAATGTCGATACGCTCGGCCAGTATCTCGACGCGCCTGATATTCCGGATCCGGACCTGATCATCCGCACGTCGGGCGAACAGCGGCTGTCGAACTTTCTGATGTGGCAGGCCGCCTATAGCGAGTTCGTATTCGTGCCGATCCACTGGCCGGATTTCGACAAGGCCGCGCTGGAAAGCGCTATTGCCGAATATGCCCGCCGCGAGCGGCGTTTCGGCGGTCTCGCCGCGAAAACCGGTTCGTGACCGGCGTGACCCAGGACGACAGTACGCCGAAGCAGGCGGATGACCGGGGGCTGCGCAATCTCTTGATGCGCATCCTGGCCGCGCTGGTGCTGATCCCCGTTGCGATTTTCGCCGCCTATGCCGGTGGCTGGCTGTGGTTCGGCCTCGTGACGCTGGTGTCGGTTGGTCTCTTCCTGGAATGGCGGGCCATTGTCGGCAATCATGTCGGCTGGATCGGGCTCGGCTTCGTCTATGCCTTGGCTGCGTTTGCGGCGTCCATTGTCGTGCGCCTCGATCCCGTCTGGGGCTTTTCGGCGCTGATGTTCATTCTGCTGGTGGTCTGGATGACCGACATCGGCGGCTATTTCGCCGGGCGCGGCATCGGCGGCCCGAAACTGTGGCCGCGCGTCAGTCCGAAGAAGACATGGGCCGGCGCAATCGGCGGCTTTGTTCTCAGCCTCGCTGTAGCTGCCGGTTTTGCTGCAAATGGTTTCGGCAGGCTGCTGCCGCTGCTCCTGATCGCAACCGTGCTGACTGTGTTGTCGCAACTCGGCGATCTCTTCGAGTCCGCAGTGAAGCGCAAATTCGGCGTGAAGGATTCCGGCCAGATCATTCCTGGCCATGGCGGTCTGCTGGATCGCCTCGATGGCTATGTGTTCGCGGTGGTTGCTGCCGCGGTGATCGGTCTTTTACGCGGCGGCGCAGATGGCGTCGGCCGCGGTCTTATGGTTTGGTGATTTGATGAGCGCTGTTCCTCTGCGAAATAACAAGCCCGCCGCGTCCAGTCTGCGCAGCATCACTGTCCTCGGTGCGACCGGTTCGATCGGCGACAGCACCATGGATCTGCTGCGGGCGTCGCCCGAGCGGTATCAGGTGGAGGCTTTGACCGCCAACGGCAACGTCGAAGGCGTGGTCAAGCTGGCCAAGGAATTCAACGCGCGCTTTGTGGCCGTCGCCGATGAATCCAAGCTGGACGAACTCCGCGCGGCCCTCGCCGGCACCGGCATCGCCAGCGGGGCAGGGGATAGCGCCATCGTAGAGGCTGCGGAGCGTCCGGCCGACTGGCTGATGGCCGCCGTATCAGGCGCCGCCGGTTTGAAGCCCGCACTCGCCGCCGTCGACCGCGGTGCAACCGTCGCGCTGGCCAACAAGGAATGCCTCGTTTGCGCCGGCGATTTCTTCATGGATCGCGCTGCCAAGGCTGGCGCCTGCATCCTGCCGGCGGACAGTGAACACAATGCTCTGTTCCAGGCGCTGGCCTCCGGCAGCCGCGAGGAACTGACCCGCGTGATCATCACCGCCTCGGGCGGACCGTTCCGCACCTGGGCTGCCGCCGATATCGAGCAGGCGACGCTGGCGCAGGCGCTGAAACATCCAAACTGGTCGATGGGGCAGAAGATTACCATCGATTCCGCATCGATGATGAACAAGGGCCTCGAAGTGATCGAGGCGTCCTATCTGTTCGCGCTGGCGCCGGACGAAATCGACGTACTGGTACATCCGCAGTCGATCATCCACGGTATGGTCGAGTTCCGCGATTATTCTGTCATGGCGCAGCTGGGCTCACCGGACATGCGCACGCCGATCGCGCATTGCCTGGGCTGGCCGGACCGCATCCCGGGCCGGGCCGCGCCGCTCGACCTTGCCAAGATCGGATCGCTGACCTTCGAGGCACCGGATTACGCGCGCTTCCCTGGCCTGAAGCTGGCCTATGACGCGCTGCGCACCGGCAGCGGCGCGACCACCGTCTACAACGCGGCCAACGAGATCGCCGTGGCTGCCTTCACCGCCCAGAAGATCCGCTTTGGCGCCATTGCACGGCTGGTCGAAGCGACCATGAATGAATGGGTGCGGGCAGGGAATTTGGCGCCGTTGTCATCGGCGGATGACGCTATCGCTGTTGACCATAAAGCGAGAAAAATGGCTGCCACCCTCTTGCCTCAAATTGCCGCAAAGGCATCCTAGAGCATTGGGGACGGGGCCTTTGGCCTCGCGTTAGGGGATCGGGATGCTTGAGTTTTTCCAACATAGTTTCAATACGTTAAGCCACGGCTTTATCGGCTATATCATCCCCTTTCTGTTTGTCCTGACGATCGTGGTGTTCTTCCACGAACTCGGCCACTTCCTGGTCGCCCGCTGGAACGGCGTTAAGGTCCTGACGTTCTCGCTCGGCTTCGGTCCCGAACTGGCCGGCTTCAACGATCGCCATGGCACGCGCTGGAAGATTTCCGCGATTCCGCTTGGCGGCTACGTGAAGTTCTTCGGTGACGAGAGCGAAGCCTCGACCCCCTCAAGCGCTGCGCTGGAAGGCATGACGGCGGATGAGCGCAAGGGCAGCTTCCATCACAAGCGGGTTGGCCAGCGTGCGGCCATCGTGGCTGCTGGTCCGATCGCCAATTTCATCCTCGCGATCGTCATTTTCACCTGTCTGTTCACGTTCTTCGGCAAGCCGAGCACGACCGCCAAGGTCGACAGCATTCAGGCCGGCAGCGCGGCCGAGAAGGCCGGGTTCCAGTCGGGCGACATCATCAAGGCCATCGATGGCAAGGTCATTGGCAGTTTCTCCGACATGCAGCGCATCGTCGGGACCAAGGCTGGCGAGCAGCTGGCCTTCAGCGTCAAGCGCGGCGAAGCCACGGTCGAGCTGAAGGGCACGCCAGAACTTCGCGAAGTCAAAGACAGCTTCGGTAACGTCCATCGTCTCGGCGTCCTCGGCATTACCCGCGCGACAGCGGTTGGCGAAGCGACCACCGAGCGGGTCAATCCGGCGACCGCTTTCGTACTGGGCGTCAAGGAAACCTGGTTCGTCGTGGACCGCACCATCGCCTATATCGGCGGTGTGTTCACCGGACGCGAGGCGGCCGACCAGATCGGTGGTCCGATGCGAATCGCCCAGATCTCGGGGCAGGTGGCGACAATCGGCCTGACCGCCCTGATTCACCTGGCGGCGGTTCTGTCGATCTCGATCGGCCTTCTCAACCTGTTTCCAGTGCCACTTCTCGATGGCGGTCATCTTTTGTTCTATGCCGTCGAAGCCGTTCGCGGGCGTCCGCTGTCGGAGCGCGCGCAGGAGATGGGCTTCCGCATTGGCCTCGGTTTAGTGCTGATGTTGATGGTATTTGCGACCTATAACGACATTCTTCACCTGGCTTCGTCATGATCGAGGCTGGGGGTAACGTGGCCGATGGGCAACGTCTTGGAATGAAATTAGAATTGCAGCGCGAAAGGTCGTTTGCCAGTCAGGTAAAATTGGCTACAAGCTGGGCCACTAAAGGGATTCTGTCAGACCGTAGGGGTGCGGGCTGGCGATGGAATGATAAGGGCGCTTTGCGCATGATTTTTGGTTTGCGGGGTTTCCGGGGCGGCCTTCTTGCTGCTTCGATCTTGGTCGCCATGCCGGTCGCCGTTACGGCGACTGCTGCGCTCGTTTCTTCGACTGCCGTGGCTCAGACCGCCGCTTCGATTGTTGTTGAAGGCAATCGTCGCGTGGATGTGGAGACCATCCGCTCCTATTTCCGTCCCGGCCCGAGCGGCCGGCTGGATCAGGGCACCATCGATGACGGCCTCAAGTCGCTCATCGAGACCGGGCTGTTCCAGGATGTGAAGATCAATCAGGCCGGTGGCCGTCTGGTCGTCAGCGTCGTTGAAAACCCTGTCATTGGCCGTATCGCCTTCGAAGGTAACAAGAAGGTCAAGGACGACCAGCTGAACGCCGAAGTGCAGTCGAAGCCGCGCGGGACGTTGTCGCGCCCGATGGTGCAGGCCGACGCCCAGCGCATCTCCGAAATCTATCGTCGCTCCGGCCGTTATGACGTCAGCGTCGTTCCGGAATTCATCGAGCAGCCGAACAACCGCGTCGACCTGATCTTCACGATCAACGAAGGCGCGAAGACCGGCGTGAAGTCGATCCAGTTCATCGGCAACAACTATTACTCGTCCTACCGTCTCAAGGACGTCATCAAGACCCGTGAATCGAACCTCCTGAGCTTCCTGGCTTCGGGCGATATCTATGATCCGGACCGCATCGAAGCCGATCGCGACCTGATCCGTCGCTATTACCTGAAGAACGGCTTCGCCGACGTTCAGGTCGTTGCCGCGCTCACCGAATACGACCCGAACCAGAAGGGCTTCCTAGTCACCTTCAAGATCGAAGAAGGCCAGCAGTACCGCGTGTCGTCGGTCGATTTCTCGTCCACCATTCCGCAGTTCGATCCCAACTCGCTGCGCAGCTTCTCGCGTGTCGGCGTCGGTTCGCTTTACAACGCGGAAGCGCTGGAGAAGTCGGTCGAGGAAATGCAGATCGAAATGTCCCGCCGCGGCTACGCCTTTGCCGTCGTGCGTCCGCGTGGCGATCGCAATTTCGAATCTCACACCGTCACCATCGGCTTCTCGGTGGAAGAGGGGCCGCGCGTCTATATCGAGCGCATCAATGTGCGCGGCAACACGCGTACCCGTGACTATGTCATCCGCCGCGAATTCGATCTCGCCGAAGGCGACGCCTATAACCGCGCGCTGGTTGATCGTGCCGAACGCCGCCTGAAGAACCTCGACTTCTTCAAGAGCGTGAAGGTGACGACCGAGCCCGGATCGTCCAGCGATCGCGTGATCCTGGTGGTCGATCTGGAAGAAAAATCCACCGGCGACTTCTCGGTCTCGGGCGGCTACTCGACCACCGACGGTGCGCTCGGCGAAGTCAGCGTCTCGGAACGTAACTTCCTCGGTCGCGGTCTGTTTGCGAAGGCATCGGTTCAGTACGGCCAGTATGCCCGTGGCTACTCGCTGTCCTTCGTCGAGCCTTACCTGCTCGACTACCGCGTGGCGCTCGGCCTCGATTTTTATCAGCGTGAGCAGCTGTCCAACAGCTACATCTCGTACAACACCAAGACGCTCGGCTTCAGCCCGCGCCTCGGTTTCCAGCTGCGTGAAGATCTCGCGCTGCAGCTGCGCTATTCCGTCTATCAGCAGCAGATTTCGCTCCCGGCGACGTTGAGCAACTGTAACAACCTGCCAGGCAGCCCAACTGCGACCAACACTCCCGGTTATTTGAATTCACTGTTCCCGGGTTCTGTTGACCCAGCCAATGCCAACACGTGGGGTTGTTACGCCGATGGCGAGTCGTCTCTGCCAGTTCGCCGCGAACTGGCCAGCGGCAAGACGCTGACCTCGGCGCTCGGCTACACGCTGAACTACAACACGCTCGACAATAACAAGAACCCGACCGATGGTCTGTTCTTGGAATTTAAGCAGGACTACGCTGGCGTCGGCGGCGACGTGACCTACCTGAAGACCACGATCGACGCGAAGTACTACACTCCGCTGGTGGCCGACATCGTTGGTTTGCTGCGTGTCCAGGGCGGTATGCTGAACAAGGTCGGCGAAGATATCCGCATGCTGGATCACTTCCAGATGGGTCCGAACCTGGTGCGTGGTTTCGCGCAGAACGGTATCGGTCCGCGTGACATCAGCTACGTTGCGCTGGGATCCTACGGTGACGCGCTCGGCGGCACCAAGTATTGGGGCGCTTCGGCCGAATTGCAGATGCCATTCTGGTTCCTGCCGAAGGAAGTTGGCATCAAGGGCGCGGTTTATGCCGATGCCGGCGGTCTCTGGGATTATAAGGGACCGACCAGCTGGGCTCAGACTGGCGAAATCAATGCCGCCGGCTGTGTGCCTGCGAGCCGGACTTCGGTCGGTAACTGCGCCGGCATGACCTATGACGATGGCAATGTCGTCCGGTCGTCGGTCGGTGTGGGCCTGATCTGGCAGTCGCCGTTTGGTCCGCTGCGCTTCGACTACGCAGTGCCGATCACCAAGGGCGCCTATGATCGCGTGCAGCAGTTCAAGTTCGGCGGCGGAACTTCGTTCTGAGTTTGATCTCCGGCCGGACCGCGACGGGTGGAATGGTTCTGCCGACGTTCTTCAAGCAATCGCCGTCGTTGACGCTGGCTGAAATAGCCGCGTCAACGAAGGCACGACTGGTCGACCCGACGCGGGCCGACCAGGTCGTGACTGGTGTGGCCTCGCTCGACGAGGCTGGCCCCCATCACCTGACCTTCTTCGAAAATCTCCGTTATATCGACCAGCTCACCCACACCAAGGCCGGTGCGTGTCTGGTCAACGAGAGCTTCAAGGGCGATATTCCGGCTCACGTAACGGTGCTGCGCGCCAAGCGGCCATTTGCGGCTTTCGTGGAATTGGCGCGCGAGCTGCACGCGGACACGCTGCGTCCGGTCTCCGGCTTTGACATTACCGGCATCGCCGCATCCGCCGTCATCCATCCCTCTGCTCAGCTCGAGGATGACGTTACGGTAGATCCGCTGGCCGTGATCGGCCCGGATGTGGAGATCGGTTCCGGCACCATCATCGGCTCTGGCGCGGTGATCGCCGCCGGGGTCAAGATCGGCCGCGACTGCAATATCGGCGCTGGCAGCACGCTGCAGTTCACACTGATCGGCAACAACGTACTCGTTCATCCCGGCTGCAAGTTTGGCCAGGACGGCTTTGGCTTCGTATTCGGCCGGGACAAGCACATCAAGGTGCCGCAGACCGGTCGTGTCCTGATTCAGAACGACGTCGAGATCGGCGCCGGCACCACCATCGACCGCGGCAGCCTGCGCGATACCGTGATTGGCGAGGGGACCAAAATCGACAATCAGGTCCAGATCGGCCACAATGTGACAATTGGACGGCACTGTGTGATCGCTGCGAAATGTGGCCTTGCAGGCAGCCTGACCATCGGCGACAACGTCGCGCTGGGCGCCATGGTGGGCCTCAACAATCACATTACGATTGGCGATGGCGCGCAGGTCGCGGCAATGGCCGGAGTGAAAGACAGCATTCCGCCGCGCGCGCGGTGGGGTGGCATCTTTGCCCGGCCGACCAAGCAATGGTTCCGCGAGATCCTCGCGGTTGAGAAACTCGCCCGCGAGAGCATGCCGGGAACGGATGCGGCGACGCAGGATACGAAAGACGAGGGGCGGGAATGAGCCAGGATTTACCAAGCGATGGCGCATCGCCGATCATCATCGAGACGGTCGACATCAACACCATCCTCAAGACCCTTCCGCATCGCTATCCGTTTCTTCTGATCGATCGTGTCGTCAACATCCGCAAGGACTTCAGCGGCATTGGTATCAAGAACGTCACGATCAACGAGCCGGCATTCCTCGGGCATTTCCCTGATCGCCCGGTCTATCCCGGCGTGTTGATGATCGAAGGCATGGCGCAGACAGCGGGCGTGATCGGCATCTCGTCCGTCGAAGGAACCGAGAAGCCGCGTGCGGTGTATTTCCTCACCATCGACAAGTGCAAGTTTCGTAAGCCGGTGATGCCTGGCGATACGATCGAATATCATCTGCACCTGATCGGCCGGAAAAAGGCGATGTGGTGGTTCCATGGCGACGCCAAGGTAAATGGCAAGGTCGTCGCCGAGGCCGATGTCGGCGCGATGCTGACAGACTGATTGGCACCTACCTGAACGCGCATGATGCCATCGAAGACCTCGATGGCATCATGCGTTTGTAAGTCATGGTAAGAGACGTGTCGTAACAGATCGCAATCAGACGTCACTGGACAGGCTCGGGAGCCCACGTTAACCAACGGAAAAACCTAGATATTTGTAGGCAATTTGATGACTGGGATTGGACTTTTTCGATGAGCAAGATCGACCCGACGGCGCGGATCGAGGACGGTGCTGTCATTGGCGAGGGCGCCGAAATCGGACCCTTCTGCATCATCGGACCGCATGTCACGATCGGTGCAGGCACGAAGCTGCTGTCGCATGTCAACGTGACGGCGCAGACGACCATCGGCGAGAACTGCACGATCTATCCGTTCGCGTCATTAGGCACGCCCCCGCAGTCGCTCAGTTACAAGGGCGAACTGACCAGACTGACCATCGGCAATGGCTGTACCATCCGCGAGTCCGTGACCATGAATGCGGGTACTGTCGCCGGCGGCGGCATCACGTCGGTGGGCGATCGCGGCTACTTCATGAACTGCGCCCATGTTGGCCATGACTGTCACGTCGGCAATGACGTGATCTTCGCGACCTCGGCGACGCTTGGCGGTCATTGCGAGATCGGCGATTTCGTTTTCATGGGCGGGCTGTCGGCCGTGCACCAGTTCACCCGCATCGGCTCGCAGGTCATGGTCGGCGGCATCTGCGGCGTGCGGGGCGACATCATCCCGTTCGGGCTCGTGAATGGCCAGTATGCGGCGCTGGAAGGCCTCAACATCATCGGGATGAAGCGCCGCAAATTCACGAAGGAGCGCGTTGCCGCCGTGCGCTCGTTCTATCAAAAGCTGTTTCATGGCGCGGGTGTCTTCGCCGAGCGGCTTGAGCGCGTGCAGCCTTTGGCAAATGACGATCCGGCGATTGCAGAAATCCTGACGTTTATCGCAGGCGCCAAACACCGCGCACTGTGTCTGCCCGAGGATAGCAAGAACAACTCTTGAGTTCGGGTATCGCGGGGCGAAGCATGACTGACCAGGCTCAAATACAGCACCCGCAAGCACATCCACCGATAGGCTCGCCGTTCGGGATCATCGCCGGCGGCGGCTCGCTGCCCTTCGCTGTTGCGGATTCGCTGCAGGCGCGCGGCATCAAGCCGGTGTTGTTTGCGCTGAAGGGGTTCTGTGATCCGGCGCTGGTGGCGCGATTTCAGCACCACTGGATTCCCATTGGCCAGTTTGGCCGTTTGCTGAAGCTGATGCGCAGCGAGAACTGCCGGGATCTCACCTTCATTGGCACGCTGGTGCGCCCGGCAATCTCCGAGATCAGGCTGGACTGGGCAACGCTTCGCGTGATGCCGAAAGTGTTTCGCGCGTTTCGCGGCGGTGACGATCACTTGCTGACGAGTATTAGCCGCCTGTTCGAGCATGAAGGTTTTCGTCTGCTGGGGATCAAGGACGTCGCGTCCGATGTGCTGATGCCGGCGGGCAGCGTGACACGTGCCGTACCGGATCAAGATGCTGAGGCCGATATCGCGCGTGGGCGCGAAGTCCTGCGCGCCTTGAGCCCGTTCGATATCGGCCAGGCGACCGTGGTGATCGACGGCCACGTGGTGGGGATCGAGGATATCGAAGGTACCGATGGATTGCTGGCCCGCGTGGCGCTTCTGCGTGAACAGGGACGTATTCGCGCCAAGGCAGGACGAGGTGTACTGGTGAAGGCCCCGAAGAGCGGTCAGGATCTGCGTTTCGATCTGCCGACATTGGGGCCGCGGACCATCGAGCGGGCGGCGGCCGCGAAGCTCGCCGGCGTCGCCATCGTCGCAGGAAATACGATTGTCGCCGAACCGCAGCAGATGATTGTCGCCGCCGATGCCGCAGGTCTTTTCGTGACGGGACTACCGACGTGACGAAGACGATCTATCTCATCGCCACCGAGGAATCCGGCGACCGTCTCGGCTCCGCGCTGATGAAGGTGCTGCGCCAGCGGCTCGGCGACGATGTGCGCTTCGAAGGCGTCGGCGGTTCGTCGATGGCGCGCGAAGGGCTGCAGTCGCTGTTTCCTATCGAAGAGCTTTCCATCATCGGCCTTGCCGCGGTCGTCCGGAAATTGCCGTCGATCCTGAAGCTCATTACGCGCGCGACCGAGGACGTCCTGCGCGCCAAGCCCGACGTGCTGGTGATTATCGATAGCCCGGACTTCACCCATCGCGTCGCGAAGCGCGTGCGTCAGCGCGATCCCTCCATTCCCGTCGTCAACTATGTGTCGCCAACGGTGTGGGCGTGGCGGCCGGGGCGCGCGAAGGCGATGCGCGCTTATGTCGACCATGTGCTGGCGCTGCTGCCATTCGAGCCGGAGGCCCATCGGCGGCTCGGCGGACCGCCATGCACTTATGTCGGTCATCCCCTGATCGAGCAGATCGATGCGCTCCGTCCCAATGCGGAAGAGCAGGCGCGTCGCGAAACGAAGCCGCCGGTACTGCTGGTGCTACCGGGCAGCCGTCGCAGCGAGATCCGTCATCACATGGCGACCTTTGGCGCGACGCTCGATCTGCTGCAAAAGCAGGGCACGCAATTCGAACTGATCCTGCCGACCATGCCGCATCTCGTCGAGGTCATCGCCGAAGCGCTCAAGGCCTGGCCGGTGCAGCCGCGGATCGTTGTGGGCGAAACAGAGAAGCGCGCCGCGTTCCGCATCGCGCATGCGGCCTTTGCCAAATCGGGGACGGTGACGCTGGAGCTTGCATTGTCAGGCGTGCCGATGGTCACCGCCTACAAGGCCGGCAGCGTCGAAGCCTGGATCATCCGCCGGCGCATCACCTCGTCGTCGGTGATCCTTGCCAATCTGGTGATCGGCGAGAACGTCATCCCGGAGTTCATCCAGGAAGATTGTGCCCCGGATAAGCTCGCAGCGTCGTTGCAGGAGGTGCTGGGCGATACACCAATGCGGCGCCGTCAGATCGAAGCCCTGGCGCGGCTCGATGGGGTCATGGCGACGGGCGAAGCGTCGCCGAGCGTCGGTGCGGCCAATGTCGTGCTGGCCACCATGCGGAAGAGTTGAAGGCCTTCATTCAAGAGATTGCAGCGAAACAAAAAACGGCGGATCTTGCGATCCGCCGTTTTGATCTTCGCACTCTACGAAACGAGGTCTTAGGCGCGCTTGGCGATATCCACGTAGTCGCGGCGGGCAGCACCCGTGTAGAGCTGGCGCGGACGGCCGATCTTCTGCTGCGGATCGCCAATCATCTCGCTCCACTGGCTGATCCAGCCGACGGTGCGCGCGACCGCGAACAGCACGGTGAACATCGAGGTCGGGAAGCCCATCGCCTTCAGCGTGATGCCCGAATAGAAATCGACATTCGGATACAGCTTGCGGTCGATGAAGTACTGGTCCGACAGCGCGATCTTCTCGAGCTCCATGGCAACGGCGAGCATCTCGTCGCCACCGTGACCGGTTTCCTTGAGAACTTCGTGGCAGGCCTGCTGCATCAGCTTGGCGCGCGGATCGTAGTTCTTGTAGACGCGGTGACCGAAGCCCATCAGGCGGACGCTGGAATTCTTGTCCTTCACCTTGGCGATGAATTCCGGAATCTTGTCGACGGTGCCGATCTCGGCGAGCATTTGCAATGCGGCTTCGTTGGCGCCGCCATGCGCCGGTCCCCACAGGCAGGCGATGCCGGCGGCGATGCAGGCGAACGGATTGGCGCCCGACGAGCCGGCGATGCGGACCGTTGAGGTCGATGCGTTCTGCTCATGGTCGGCGTGCAGCGTGAAGATCTTGTCCAGCGCCTTGGCGAGCACCGGATTGACCTTGTACTCCTCGCACGGCACGGCGAAGCACATCTTCATGAAGTTCGCTGCGAAGTCGAGCGAGTTGGTCGGATACACAAAGGGCTGGCCGATCGTGTACTTGTAGGCCATCGCCGCGAGCGTCGGGATCTTGGCGATCATGCGGATCGACGCGATGTCGCGCTGCTTCGGATCGTTGATATCAGTTGAGTCGTGGTAGAAAGCGGCGAGGGCGCCAACCGACGCGACCATCACGGCCATCGGATGCGCGTCGCGGCGGAAGCCCTGGAAAAAGCGGCTCATCTGGTCGTGAACCATGGTGTGGTTCGTGACCAATGCGTCGAACTTTGCCTTCTGCGCCTTGGTCGGGAGTTCCCCGTACAGCAGCAGGTAGCAGGTCTCGAGGAAGTCGCCCTTCTCGGCGAGCTGTTCGATGGGGTAGCCGCGGTATTCGAGGATACCGGCATCGCCATCGATATAGGTGATCTTGGACTGGCAGCTGCCTGTCGACGTGAAGCCGGGATCGTAGGTGAACATCCCGGACTGGGCGTAGAGCTTGCCGATGTCGATGACATCAGGGCCGACGGTCCCGCTGTGGATCGGCAGTTCGAAGCTCTTGCCGTCGACTGTCAGCGTTGCGGATTTGGTATTGGTTTTTGCGTCCATCGCGTGGTCCCCGATGAGATCGTTGAGGGGCCGGCAAGCCACCGACATTTCAGGAGAAATGGGGAGGCTAGCCGGGAATTCCAGAGCATTCGCCAGAATGCGTAGCGTATTGCTGTGTGCGCTGCAAGGCGGGCAAAAGCAGCCTACAGCTATGCTAAATAGATGCCTGATCGGCGAGCCGATCCAGGCATTCCTGCCGTCCCAATACCGCCAGAACATCGAAAATGCCGGGCGACGTGGTCTTGCCGGTCAGCGCCACGCGAAGCGGTTGCGCGACCCCGCCAAGCTTGATGCCAGCTTCCTCGGCAAAGGCGCGGGTCGCGGCTTCGGCATTTGCTGCGGTCCAGTCGGTGACGGCCTCCAGTGCCGTGCGCAACTTGCCGATCAACACACGGGTTTCCGGCGTCAGCGCGGCTTGCGCCTTCGGCTCCATCGTCAGTGGGCGATCGGCAAAGATGAAGTTGGCGCCGTCGATCAGTTCGATCAGCGTCTTGGCGCGTTCCTTCAGGCCGGGCATGGCGCGCAACAGCTGGGCGCGCGTGGTGTCGTTGAGCTTCGCCTTCAGTTCGGTGCCGCCGGGCACGTAATTCAGCACGTCCTCGAACATGGTCACGAGGGATTGATCGTCGGTGTGACGGATGTAGTGACCGTTGAGATTTTCGAGCTTGGCGAAATCGAAGCGCGCGGCGGAACGGCCGATCCCCGACAGGTCGAAGGCGTCGATCATTTCCTGGGTCGAGAAGATTTCCTGATCGCCATGGCTCCAGCCGAGCCGCACCAGATAATTCCGCAGGGCGGCGGGCACGTAACCCAGCGCGCGATAGGCCTCGACGCCGAGCGCGCCGTGGCGCTTTGAGAGTTTCGAGCCATCGGGTCCGTGGATCAGCGGAATATGCGACATGCTGGGCACGGTCCAGCCGAGCGCGTCGTAGATCTGCTTCTGGCGGGCGGCGTTGATCAGATGGTCGTCGCCGCGGATCACATGCGTCACGCCCATGTCATGGTCGTCCACCACCACGGCCAGCATGTAGGTCGGATTGCCGTCGCCGCGCAGCAGCACGAGGTCGTCGAGATTTTCGTTTTGCCAGACCACACGGCCCTGCACCTGATCCTCGATCACGGTCTCGCCGGTGAGCGGCGCCTTCAGGCGGATCGTCGGCTTGACGTCGGGGCGCGGATCCGACGGATCACGGTCGCGCCACAGCCCGTTATAGAGCTTGGACTTGCCCTCGGCGCGGGCCGTCTCGCGCATCTGTTGCAGTTCCTCGGCGCTGGCATAGCAATAATACGCCTTGCCCTCGGCGAGCAGTTGCTCGGCGACTTCGCGGTGCCGGCCGGCACGGGCGAACTGGAAGACGGTGTCGCCATCCCATTCGATGCCCAGCCACTTCAACCCGTCGATAATGGCGTCGATCGCGGCATCGGTGGAGCGTTCGCGGTCCGTATCCTCGATCCGCAGCAGCATCTTGCCACCGGTCTTCTTGGCATAGAGCCAGTTGAACAGCGCGGTGCGTCCACCGCCGATATGGAGGAAGCCGGTCGGCGAGGGGGCGAAACGGGTAACGACAGGAGTGGTCATATCAGAGGGTTCGATCGATTTCGGTGTGACTGTTGGCCGGCGTTTATCACAACGACAGGGCGCTGTCTCACGGCGAATAAACGCGGATTTGGGGCCGGAACCGCATCGGAAAAGGCCCTTTCGCGGGACCCGGCCCCTGATCCGGCCTTGGCGCGGCCTTCCGGATTTGGCACATAGGGCGCAGCTTGAAAGGCAGCAAATGACAGACGAATCGGTATCCGACGCAGGCCGAGACTTCATCCGCGACATCGTTGCGGCGGACCTGCAATCCGGCAAACACAAGAGCGTGGTGACGCGCTTTCCGCCGGAGCCCAACGGCTACCTGCATCTCGGGCATGCCAAGTCGATCTGCCTGAATTTCGGCGTTGCCGAGGAGTTCGGCGGCCACTGCAACCTGCGTTTCGACGACACCAATCCGACCAAGGAAGAGCAGGAATATATCGACGCCATCCAGCGCGACGTACGCTGGCTCGGCTTCGACTGGGGCGAAGGCAACCTGCATTACGCCTCGGATTATTTCGAGCAGCTCTATGACTGGGCGGTACATCTGATCCGCGCGGGCAAAGCCTATGTCGACGACCAGTCGCAGGAAGAAATCCGCTTCAAGCGTGGCACCCTGACGGAGCCCGGCCAGAACAGCCCGTTCCGCGATCGCCCGGTCGACGAGAACCTCGATCTGTTCGCCCGGATGCGTGCCGGCGAATTCCCGAACGGCGCCCGCGTGCTGCGCGCCAAGATCGACATGTCGTCGGGTAACATCAACCTGCGCGATCCCGTGATCTATCGCATCCTGCATGCGCATCATCCGCGCACGGGCACCGCCTGGAGCATCTATCCGAGCTACGACTTCGCGCACGGTCAGTCGGATGCCATCGAACATGTGACGCATTCGATCTGCACGCTCGAATTCGAGGATCACCGGCCGCTCTACGACTGGTGTCTGGAAAACCTGCCGGTGCCGTCGCGGCCGCATCAGTATGAATTCGCGCGCCTCAACATGACCTACACGCTGCTGTCGAAGCGCGTGCTGACCGAACTCGTCCGTGGTGGCCATGTCACCGGCTGGGACGATCCTCGGATGCCGACGCTGGCCGGCCTGCAGCGCCGCGGCATTCCCGCTGAAGCGCTGCGCGAATTCGTCAAGCGCATCGGTGTCGCCAAGGCCAACTCGACCGTCGATATCTCGATGTTCGACTTCGCCGTGCGCGAGACACTGAACCGCACGGCACAGCGCCGCATGGCGGTGCTGAAGCCGCTCAAGGTGGTGATCGAGAACTACCCGGAAGGGCAGACCGAACAGCTCGAAGCGGTCAATCATCCCGATGATGAAACGCTCGGCACGCGGCAGATCCCGTTCGGGCGTGAGCTTTACATCGAACATGACGACTTCATGGAAGAGCCGCCGAAGAAGTTCTTCCGCATGGCGCCGGGCCGCGAGGTCCGCTTGCGCTACGGCTACTTCATCACCTGCAAGGACGTCATCAAGAACGCCACCGGCGAGGTGGTCGAACTGCGCTGCACCTACGATCCGGAAACCCGGGGCGGCAATGCGCCGGACGGCCGCAAGGTCAAGGCGACGATCCATTGGGTGAGCGCCGCAGATGCCGTGCAGGCGGAAGTACGCGTCTACAATCAGCTGTTCGCCGATCCGCAGCCCAATGCGACCGAGTTCGCATCGCAGCTCAATCCGGACTCGCTGGAGACGCTGACCGGCGCCATGCTTGAGCCGGCGCTGGCGAGCGACAACACAAGCGATGTCGTGCAGTTCGAGCGCCAGGGCTATTTCTGTCGCGACAAGGATTCAGCGCCGGGCAAGCTGGTCTTCAACCGCACCGTCGGTCTGCGCGACAGCTACGCCAAGCTCGCCTGAGCAACCTCAGGGATTAGTTTTCGTATTCTGCATCCGTTCCGCTAGTCGCCGCTTGCCCTTCCGATAGCATTCGGAAGGGCAAGCGTGGCGTGCGGGCGTTCGATGGCGCGGGGCGGGGATCAGCAACAGCGGCGGGGCCGGGCGGGTACAGCGACCACATGGCCGCCGCCGGCTACGGCAGGCATCGCTGTCTCGTCTGCAACGTCCTCAACGTCGCGTTTTGAGACGCTCCGGACGTGGGTGCGGGCCGAAGCTGGTCCCGGTCGCTTGCTGCCTTGGGTGCCGATCGCTTTCGGCACCGGCATCGCGCTGTATTTTGCCGCTGAGCAAGAGCCGATGGCCTGGGTTGCCGCGGCGACGGCAGGCCTTCTTTGCTTGGCTGCGTTTTTGCTCCGGCGGCAGCGATGGTTTCCCTTGATTTTGCTCATTGCGGCCATCGCGGCCGGCTTCGCGATGGCTGCCATGAAAACCGCGCGTGTGGCTCATGAGGTTCTGGCGAAGCCGCTCTATTCCGTCGCGCTTACCGGCTTCGTCGAAACTCACGAGGAACGGGAGCGCACGGATCGCTTCGTGCTGCGCGTTGCCACAATGGACAGCCCGCGCGTCGCACCGAAGCTCACCCGTGTGCGGGTGTCGGTGAAGAAGGGCACGGCGCCTGCCGTCGGCAGCTTCGTCGAATTGAAGGCAAGGCTGCAGCCGCCGCTGTCGCCGCTCCGGCCGGGGAGTTACGACTTCGGACGCGATCTGTACTTTCAAGGGATCGGCGCATCTGGCTTCGTGGTGGGCGGCATCAAGGCAGTCGATCCGCCGATACAGCCGAGTGTGGCGCTACGCTATTCGGCGACCATGCAGGGGCTACGCGACGCCATCGATGCGCGGATCCGCACTGTGCTCTCGGGCGATAGCCGCGCCATTGCCACGGCGCTGCTCACAGGCCGCCGCGATGCGATTTCGGCTGACGTCAATGATGCGATGTTCATCTCCGGACTCGGTCATGTGCTGTCGATCTCCGGCTATCATATGGCCGTTGTCGCCGGCGTGGTGTTCTTTGCGATACGCGCACTGCTGGCACTGATCCCTGTCCTGACGGTGACATTCCCGATCAAGAAAGTCGCAGCGGCTGCGGCGTTATTCGCAGCACTGTTCTATCTGCTGTTGTCAGGTGCTGAAGTCGCGACGCAGAGATCGTTTTTCATGACAGCCGTCGTGCTGATTGCAGTCATGGTCGATCGCCGGGCGGTGACGTTCCGCACGCTGGCGGTGGCGGCAATGGTCGTGCTGATCGTCGCGCCGGAAGCGCTGGTGCATCCCAGTTTTCAGATGTCATTCGCGGCGACGCTGGGGCTGGTCGCATTGGTGCAGATCGGCATGCCCGCGCTGTTTGCCTCGCCCGATCATTCCGCGACGGCGCGCGTGGCACTATGGGGCGGACGCGAGATCGCGATGCTCGTACTGGCTTCGCTGGTCGCGGGCCTCGCCACCACGCCCTATGCCGCGTTTCATTTCCATCGCGTCACGCCTTATGGCGTTGTCGCCAATCTCCTGGCGATGCCGGTGGTCTCGGCGCTGGTGATGCCGGCGGGCATTCTCGGTCTGGTGGCCATGCCGTTCGGCTTTGACGGTGTGTTCTGGCGGCTGATGGATGTCGGCATCCAGTGGATGATTGTGGTCACGCAATGGGTGGCAGCCTTGCCCGGCGCCATCGGCCGGATGCCGGCCTTTGGCATCGGACCGCTGATATCAGCCAGTATCGGCATCATCGTGCTCGGATTGCTGCGCACGCCGTTGCGCTTTGCGGGAGTTGGCGTGCTCGCGCTCTCGATTGTCTGGGCGTTGCTGGTCAAGCAGCCCGATATGCTGATCTCGGGTGACGGTCGCAGCGTTGCGGTACGGGGCAGGGACGGGCGCCTGCATATGATGCGCAGCGCCAAGGATGCGTTTCTCGCGAAGGAGTGGCTTGCCGGTGATGCCGACGCCCGGCTGCCAACGGATGCCTCCCTCAGCCACGGTGTGTCCTGCGACCGCGACGGGTGCATCACGGCGCTGGCCGATGGCGCTTTGGTGGCGCTGGTTCTACAGCCGGATGCCTTCACAGATGATTGCGAGAAAGCGGCGCTCATCGTCACGGCGCGACAATCGCCGAGAGATTGCAGGGCGCTGGTGATCGATCAGGATCGCCTGCAACGAAATGGTGCGGTAAGCCTGCAGCGAACAGCAAACGGCTTTGCCATCGACTCTGTACGGCCACGCGGCCAGGACCGTCCGTGGTCGCGCGCCATTCCCGATGAGCCCCAGCACGATCTGATCCAGAGCGGTCGTCCACCGCAAAATCGGCCGGCGGATGCGACGCCGGCGGAAACCGATCTTCAACCCGAAGATCAGTAGTCCGCCGAGGCGATAGCCTCAGTAGCGGCGATACAGGCCGATCAGCTTGCCCTGAATGCGCACCCGGTTGGGCGGCAGGATGCGGACCTCGTAGGCGTCGTTGGCGGGCTCCAGCGCGATTGACGCGCCGCGGCGGCGGAAGCGCTTCAGGGTGGCTTCCTCGTCGTCGATCAGGGCCACCACGATGTCGCCGGTGTCGGCGCTCTCGTTGCGCTGGATCAGCACGGTATCGCCATCGAGAATGCCGGCGTCCTGCATGGAATCGCCGCGCACTTCGAGCGCATAATGTTCGCCGGAGCCGAGCATGTCGGCGGGCATGCTGATCGTGTGGCTGCGGGTCTGCAGCGCCTCGATCGGCGTACCGGCCGCGATGCGGCCCATGACCGGGATAGCAACCGTGCGGCCGTTGTCATCATCGCCGCTGTGGCTAGCGATGCTGGCGGCCGAACGCACCTTGCCGAGCGTGCCTTCGATGACGCTGGGCGTAAAGCCGCGGCGTCCGGTGCCGCCGGTGACCGGCGCGCCGAGCTCTGGCAGCTTGATGACTTCGATGGCACGGGCGCGATTGGGTAGACGGCGTATGAAGCCGCGTTCTTCCAGTGCTGTGATCAGACGATGGATGCCGGACTTCGAGCGCAGGTCGAGCGCATCCTTCATCTCGTCGAAGGAGGGCGGGACGCCGGCTTCCTTCAACCGTTGATCGATGAATCGCAGGAGTTCGTATTGTTTGCGCGTGAGCATCTGAAGCCATCCTCAGTTGACGGTGTCGGCCGCCGCGTGCGTTTCAAAGGGCCTTCGAACAGTGAGCCTCAATCCAGAGACGATCGTTCGAAGATCGGTTGCGCGAGTTCGGGCACTCTCAAACTACTCAAAGCCACAGAATCTCGAAACAAATCATGAACGAACACTATATGTTCCATATGTGTTCTGCAATGCTTAATTTGCCGTCAACAGAACGCACGTTGAGCGAGGTTTGAGGAGGCTGTTCCTCACCAGTCGTCGGTCCTCGACGGACATGGAAAATGCTTCCGCGGTCGCTTGAGCTAGGTGGACGTCATGCGCCCAATGGGCGGCGGAGGTGTCGTGGAGCCGGTGGCCAGCGAGCGCTGAACCATGATCGTGTCGGCCCAGCGGCCGGAACGATAGGCGACGCCGGGCAGCAAGCCCACGCGGGCAAAGCCGAAGCTTTCATGCAAGCCGAGCGAGGCCGTGTTGTCGGCATCGATATAGCCGATGATCTGCCGGAAGCCGGCCGCCGCGCAGACGTCGATGAGTTCGCGCATCAACAGGCGGCCGATACCGCGGCCGACATGTCCGTGGTGGATATAGATCGAGTGCTTGACCGTGTAGCGATAGGCCGGTCGTTTGCGGAACAGCACCACATAGGCGTAGCCCACGACCTCGCCGCCTTGCGTGGCGACGAGGTGCGGGAACCGTTTGCTGCGCAGGTTCTTGCGCCGGTCTCTAAGATCGTCGGGCTGCGGCGTGTCGGCGTCGCTGACGCCTTCCTCAACGCCTTGCCGGATATGCCGGCGATAGATCGCGAGCATGGCATCGACGTCGGTGTCGCGTGATGGTCGGATGACGACCGGCTGTTCGAGTTCCGTTGGCAAATCAGGCTCCTTACGTGCTCCCTATTCGGAGACCACGTAAGTGTAAAGCCGGATCCGGCCATTGGCGTCGACCTTGCGGTAGATGCCCTGGATCTCGACGTCGAAGCCCGGGAAGGTGTTGAAACAGGTCTCGAACATCTTGAGATAATCGATCATCGGCTTGGACCGTTCGGTGAGCCGCTCGCCCGGCACGATCGTGGCGATGCCGGGCGGATAGACCACGAATGGCGTCGTCGCGACACGCCCGAAGATCTCGTCGATGGGGAGGTAGTCGACGTCGTTGCGCACCAGACAGCGCGCGGCATCATGAGGTGACATGGCGATCTCCGGCAGATGGTCGGCGGAGAATTGCCTGGTCTGGAGGTCGCTCACATTGGCCTCGCGGAAGAACCGGTGCATGTCGCCGCACAGATCCCGTAGGCGTATGCCTGCATAACGCGCCGGCCTGCGCCGCGCGAATTCCGGGATGACGTCTTCCAGCAGCGCGTTGTCGTCGTGTAGCTTCTTGAACGCCACGAGACCGCTGATCAGCGTGCCGGCCTTGCTGGCTTCCACGCCGGGGGTCAGCAGGAAGAGCAGCGAGTTGAGGTCGTTCTTCTCCGGCACGATGCGATTTTCGCGCAGAAACTGCGCCACCACAGGCGCAGGGATGCCGTGTTCCGCATAACCGCCGGTGGTGCGGTCGAAGCCGGGTGTCAGTACCGTCAGCTTGTTGGGATCGGTCATGGTGAAACCGGCTTCCATGCCGGGGAAGCCATGCCAAGCGGCGTCCGGCGCGAGCTGCCAATAAGCCGGATTGGTGGCCAGCTGGTCAGTGCCGATGCTTTCCCACGGCACATTGTGAACGGCGCCTTCGCTGGCTGCGTCGGGAATCGCGACGCGCTCGGGTACGAAGGGTTCGAAGAACCAGCGGCGCTCAGTGCGGGTTTCCTTCTCCTCGAATTCGCGGCGGACGGCGCGCATCTTCTTGCGCAGCTCGATGCCAAGCCGGATCGTGTCGTCCCACAACACTTCGCCGGAGCGGCCCTTCATCATCTGCGCGCCGACATCCAATGATGCGAACAGCGGGTAGAAGGGCGAGGTCGAGGCGTGCTGCATGAAGCTTTCGTTGAAGCGCCGATGCTCGACACGGCGCTTCTGGCCGCGGATATGCCGATCCTTCATGTGGATCTGCGACGCCTGCGAGAAGCTCGCGAGCTGCTTGTGGGTCGACTGCGTCGCGATGATGCCCGGCGAATCCGGACCAAGCTCCTTGAGCCCCATGGCGAACCGGCCGGCATAGAGCGGGTGGAACTTCATGAAGCCCGCCCAGGCCTCGTCGAACAGGATGTAATCGCAGAGATGGCCGATGCGCGCGATGATCATCTCGGCGCTGTAGATGGTGCCGTCATAGGTGCATTGTTCGATCACTGCCACGCGAAACGGACGCTCGCGCTTCCAGGCATCTTTGTCGGTGACCAGCGGATTGATGCGGATGCACTCGCGCAGCGCGTCCTCGTCGAGCGCATCCCAGTTCATCGGCCCGATCAGGCCCCAGGGATTGCGCGTCGTCGGCACATAGATCGGCACACCGCCTGAAATCATCAAGGCGCCGTGCAAAGCCGCCTTGTGGTTGTTGCGATCGAACAGCACCAGATCGCCATCGGTGACCAAAGCCGATAGCGCGACCTTGTTGGAGGTCGAGGTGCCGTTGAGCACAAAATAGGTTTTCTCCGCGCCAAAAATCTGCGCGGCTTCCTTCTGCGCCTGCAAAGCAGGGCCTTCATGGGTCAGCAGATCGCCGAGATCGAGCACCGAATTGTCGAGGTCGTCGCGGAACACCGCTTCGCCGAGATGTTCCATGAACACGCGGCCGATCGGGCTGCGGCTGTAGAACACGCCGCCATTGTGGCCCGGGCAGGTCCAGAGCTGGTTGCCTTCCTCGGCATAGTCGACCAGCGCGCCGAAGAACGGCGTCTTCAGCGTCTCGGCATATTGCTTCAACCGGCTGATCAGGTTCTTGGCGATGAAGGGCGGGGTTTCTTCTGAGAGGAACACATAGCCGTCGATGAAATCGAGCACCTCGACCGGGACGTCCTCGAACCGCTTGCGACGGATCAGCAGGATGATGGGGAAGTCCAGGCCGCGTTTGCGCATCAGGTTGATCAGCGCCGCGGTCTTGCCTTCGAGGCCCTTCTTGCCCCAGTCGACCACCATGCAGCCGATCGCTGCGTCGGTCTGGACCGCGATCGTGGCGTCTTCGAGTTTGCGCGCCTTGACGACCTCGAAGCCGGAACGCTCGATCTCATCGACGATCTGATTGAGGCGAATGCCCTCGAGATCGTCGGCGTCGAATGTTGGCATCGCAAACAGGAAATTGAAGCGTTTGAAATAGTCCATTTGTCCACCGATCTTGTTTCGCTGCGATCTCTCGCTGCGTTACGTGACAATTCAGTGACTGAAACCGTGTTGAGGTATCTCAGTCAGGAAAAAGGTTTGGAAGCATGCCGCAGGTGAGAGTTCCGAACGCGGCGTCGTTCTATGAGGGGGCGCCGCTAGGTTGGCAGTCGAATGATGGCGCATGAATCGCCGGCAGCCGCGGCCGGCGCGAATGGCTTGCGGATCAAGAGCCCCTCGGCGACAGCCAAATTCCCCAGCAGCGACGAGTCCTGTTTCACGACCGGCGTTGCCACCACGGTGCCGTCGGCGCGGGTCTCGAGGCGCGTGCGCAGATAATCCTCGCGCTGGTCGTTGGCGGCGAGGTCACGGCCGAGCACCGCGGGTTCTATCGCATGGGCGATGTCGTTTCGACCGGACAGCGCACGCAGCAGCGGCACCATGAACAGGAAGCCGCAGACATACGACGACACGGGATTGCCGGGCAGGCCGATGACGCGCATGCCCTGGCGGCGTCCGTGCATCATCGGCTTGCCGGGCCGCATGGCGATGCGCCAGAACGCCATCTCGACGCCGGCATTGATCAGGGATTGCTGCACGAGGTCATGGTCGCCGACCGACGCACCGCCGGTGGTGATCAGCACGTCGGCCTTCAGATCGATCGCGCGCTGAATGGCTGATGTGGTCGCCTCCAGCGTATCGACGGCGATGCCGAGATCGACCACCTCGGCGCCTTCGGCGCGGGCCAATGCACGCAGCGCGAAGCCATTGGAGAGCACGATCTGGCCGGGGCCGGGGACTGCGCCGGGCATCACCAGTTCGTCGCCGGTGGCAAGCACGGCAACGACGGGCCGTCGCCGCACGGGCAGTGACGGATGGTTCATGCCGGCGGCAAGCGCCAGATCGCGGTCGGTGAGGCGGGTGCCGGAGCGGAGCAGGACATCACCTTCGTTGAAATCGACGCCGGCCGGGCGGATATGCTTGCCGGAAATCGCGGCCTCGTTGATCCCGACGATATCGCCATCCCGCGCGGTGTCTTCCTGGATCACCACGGCGTCGGCGCCAGCGGGCAACACGCCGCCGGTGAAGATTCGCAGGGCTTCGCCGGTCTGCAGCGGGCGGTCGAACGGCTTGCCTGCGGCGATCTCGCCGATCACGCGGAGCTTGGCGCCCAAAGTCGCATCGGCAGCGCGCACGGCATAACCGTCCATCGCTGACATGGGCTCCGGTGGCTGCGTGCGCAGCGAAGCGATGTCGCGAGCGAGCACGCGGTGGAACGCGTCTTCCAGCGGCACCATCTCCTCAGGCAGCGCATCGGCGCCCGCGAGAATCGCGGCCATGGCATCGGTAACCGGCATCAGGGCCATCGCGGGGATCTCCGGCAGTGTGGGCGCCCGTCATAGCGGAGAGCGGGAGCGGACGCAAAACCACAGCCGCTTTGGCAGGGCAGGGAAACACGATAGACATTGGCGATCATGACCGACAACCACGCCGCAACCGACGATGAAGCGCCTGTCTGGCGGGCAGATGTCGATGCGCTGGCATTCCGGCCATCCGGCCATCGCGGGCTGTGCATGGTGCACCGTCATGCGTTCCGGACGCTGCTCCGACGCTACCCGTCGCCGGAGGACTGCGCAGCCTATTTCCAAGACCACAGAGCGGTGTTCCAGGCGGCGGCTAGTGTCAAACTCGCGCAGGCCTCGGTGGCGGCGGACACGAATTTCCATCTGACCAGCCGCGATCTCGCCCGCGCGATGCAAAATTAACGGTCGCGCCACCGGTGCAACTCGGCTAAATTGGCCCTCTATTTCGCGAGGATTCCGATGCAACAGACCCAGACCGCCCAGATCTCCGCCGTTACCACCGACGTCAATGTCGTCGTGCAGGCCGTTCTGGCCATGGCGCTCGGTCTGTTCATCGTCGGTGTGGTCGGCTTCTCGCATATCAGCGCCGTTCACAATGCGGCCCACGACACGCGCCACGCCAACGCATTCCCCTGCCACTGAGACATGTCCGTTTTCAGGTCGATCGTTTTCTCGGCAGCGCTGGCTGGCGTGATCACTGGCGCTGCCATCACGGGCGCGCAGATGGTCGGGACCATTCCCCTGATCCAGAAAAGCGAAGTTTATGAGCGCAAGGCGGAAGCTCCGGCTGCTGCTGCTGCGCCGACGGCTGCCGCCCAGCCCGCCCATACGCACGACCATGGCACCGCCGCCCATAGTCATGAGGCCGAATGGGAGCCTGCCGAGGGCTTGCAGCGCAATGCCTTCACTACGGGCGCCAATATCCTGACGGCCATCGGTTTCGCGCTGTTGCTGGCCGGCATCTTCGCGCTGCGTGGCCGGACCGTGAGCTGGCGGGAAGGGCTGTTCTGGGGTCTCGGCGGCTTCGTCGTCTTCACGGCGGCGCCTGGCCTCGGCCTACCGCCGGAATTACCTGGAATGCCTGTCGCTGACCTCACACTGCGCCAGACCTGGTGGATCGGCACCGCCTGCACCACCGCGGCGGGGCTCGGCCTGCTGGTCTTCCGCAAGGCGTCATGGGCCGCCATTCTTGGCCTTGGCCTGATCATCCTGCCGCACCTGATCGGAGCGCCGCAGGCGCCGGCTGGCCATACGGATGTCCCCGAAACGCTGTCGCACAGTTTCGTCGTTGCGGCGGTCCTGACCAGCCTGCTGTTCTGGGCATTACTCGGCGTGCTCACCAGCATCGCCTTCCAGCGCATCTCGCGGACCTAAAGCCCGAGTGCCTTGAGCGCCTCGGCGACCGATGTCGGCGAGGTCACATGCACCGCCTGCAATCCGCAGGCGCGAGCTCCGTCGATATTTTCTTTCAGATCATCGAAGAAGACGATGCGCTCGGCGGGGACGCCGATAGCTGAGATCACGTGCTGGTAGGCATCCGCGTGAGGCTTGCGCAGCTTGATCGTCGACGACAGGAATATCTCACGGAAATGCGAAAGCACCTCGGCGTAGTGCTGTGAGAAATGCGCGACATGGGCGGTGTTGGTGTTCGAGAAGGCGTAGAGTGGCAAGCGCGCCGCAGCCCGCGTGAGCAGCGGTGCGATGCCGGGCATTTCGCCAATAAACGTGGCATTCCAGCCTGCAAGAAGCTCTGCGTCAGAGAGCGTGACGCCCAGCGATTTCCGCAACAATGAGAAGAATTCTTCGTCACTGATAAGGCCAGTCTCATAACGCCAGAACGTCTCGTCGCGAACGAAGCGCGCCAGCATATCCGCCGGCTTGCATCCGGCGCGTTCGGCCCATGCGGCCACCGTTCGCTCGATATCGAAATCAATGACGACGCGGCCGAGATCAAACAGCAGGGCGTCTGCGGAGAAGGGAGAGAGGGGTAAGGTCATCGGCTTCCTCTAACAATCTCTGTGAAATCCGGCAACGGGCGGGCCGCAGTGCACGTTCTGCGATCGTGGCAGAAAATCCTTGCCCCCTCGTGACGAACCGTCCCGATATTTCTGTTGCCTAGGCAACTAATTCGTGAGAGCCTTTCCAAAGAGGGCGCATACGAGAGCAGTCAACTGCCGGGCCCTGCAGGGAGAGAAACGATGGTGGACCGCTTGTGCGGGACAGCGCTGGATGACGCGCGAGTAACGCGTGGTGGCCTAGCCGGTTACCGCGCCGAGATTGCCGTGAATGCGTCGCAGCAAGTCGATCAGCACTTCGCGTTCGCTTTCATCCAGACAGGACAGCAGCTTTCGCTCGCGTTCCAGCGCGGTCACGATAACGGCGTCATGGGTCGTGCGACCCTTCGTGGTCAGCGTAATCGAATGGGTGCGCGCGTCGTCCGGGTCGGCGTTGATGGCGACCAGGCCGCGCTCTTCCAGCAAGGCAAGCGTGCGGCTGACCGGTCCCTTGTCGAAGCCGATGACGTGGCAGATGCGCGAGGCGGGAATGCCGGGCTCGATCGCCAGCAGCGACATGATGCGCCACTCGGTGACATTCACGCCAAAGCGCTTCTGATAGAGCGCGGTCGCGTTGCGCGAGAGCTTGTTCGCAATGAAGGTGATGAAGGCCGGTACATAGCGCTCGAGATCGAGCAACTGCCCGCCTTTGGACGCGGGCGCTCTCGCGGCGACAGTCCTGACATTGACCTTTGTCACTTTCGCCTTGGCAGGCTTTCGAACCGTTTTTCCCGATCCATTCTTGCTCATGCACCACGATCCTGCCTGCCAGCGTGACGTCGTCGAAATCGGCGAGATCACATGGTTCTGAGGAATAGAGACACGCAGCCACAATTGCCAACAAGAAAATATGGGAGATTCACATGGTTGCCACGGTCACGACGGCATCGCCCCACACCCCGCCGGTGCTGTCGTTTGGCGGAGGCTTGCCGAACGACGCATCGTCTCAACCCATTGTTCATCTCGACGTCGATCCGTTCGCCATGGACTTCTTCGCCGATCCGCACCCTACCCACGAGGTGCTGCGTGAAGCCGGGCCCGTGGTGTATCTCGACAAATGGAGCGTCTACGCGGTCGCGCGCTATGCCGAAGTTCATGCAGTCCTGAACGATCCCGCGACGTTCTGCTCGAGCCGCGGTGTGGGTCTTAGCGACTTTGCCAGGGAAAAACCGTGGCGTCCGCAGAGCCTCATCCTCGAAGCCGATCCGCCGGCGCATACGCGCACGCGTGCGGTACTCAACAAGGTCCTGTCGCCCGCGGTGATGAAGCAACTGCGCGATGGCTTTGCCGCGGCGGCTGATGCCAAGGTCGACGAACTGCTGGAGCGGCGTAGTTTCGACGCGGTCGCGGATCTTGCCGAAGCCTATCCACTCTCGGTGTTCCCCGATGCGATGGGACTGCAGAAGGAAGGCCGCGAAAACCTGCTGCCTTATGCCGGTCTTGTCTTCAATGCCTTCGGTCCGCCGAACCAGCTGCGCCAGGACGCCATCGAACGCTCGGCGCCGCATCAGGCCTATGTCGCCGCGCAATGCCAGCGCGACAATCTCGCGCCGGGCGGTTTCGGCGCCTGCATCCATGCGCGGGTCGACACTGGCGACATCACTGCCGACGAGGCGCCGCTGCTGGTGCGCTCATTGCTGTCCGCAGGGCTGGACACGACGGTGAACGGTATCGGCGCTGCCGTTTATTGCCTGGCGCGCTACCCGCAAGAATTCGCGCGGCTGCGCAGCGACCTGTCGCTGGCGCGCAATGCTTTCGAGGAGGCCGTGCGTTATGAAAGCCCCGTGCAGACCTTCTTCCGTACCACGACGCGCGATGTCGAGATCAGCGGTTGCCGTGTCGGTGAGGGCGAGAAGGTGCTGATGTTCCTGGCCGCCGCCAACCGCGATCCGCGCCGCTGGGCCGATCCCGAACGCTACGACATCACCCGCAAGACGTCGGGTCATGTCGGCTTCGGCTCCGGCATCCATATGTGCGTCGGCCAGCTCGTGGCGCGGCTTGAGGGCGAGGTCATGCTCTCCGCACTGGCGCGCAAGGTCGCGGCGATCGAGATCACCGGCGAGGTCAAGCGCCGTTACAACAACACGCTGCGCGGGCTCGAAAGCCTGCCGGTCACCTTCACGCCTGCCTGAGGATTCCATGCCGAGCATTACGTTCATTCATCACGACGACCACGCCGAGACAGTCAGCGCCAATGACGGCGATAGCGCCATGTATACGGCGCTGCTGCATGGCATCGACGGCATTACGGGCGAATGCGGCGGCGGCGCGGTCTGCGCCACCTGCCACGTCTATGTCGACGACAGCTGGCTCGGCAAAGTTGGCACAGTCGGTGCCGACGAGGATGAGTTGCTGGAGGGCGTCGCCAGCGAGCGGCTGCCGAACAGCCGGCTGTCGTGCCAGATCAAGATCACCGAGGCGCTCGACGGCCTCGTGCTCCGGCTGCCGGAGCGACAGGTGTAACTCGCAAGTAAGACCGCGACCGGCAACGTCCGGACCCGCGCAATCAAGGTTAGAGGGGAGAGACGATAATGAAGGGCTTGAAGACAGTTTTGGCCGCTGCGGTATCCTGCGTGATGGCGACGGCGGTGCAGGCGCAGGTGTCCGACGATGTGGTGCGGGTCGGTGTGCTCAACGATATTTCCGGCGTGTTCCAGGACACTAACGGCATGGGCTCGGTGGAAGCCGCGCGGATGGCCGCCGAGGATTTCGACGGCGGCGGCAAGAACATCAAGGTCGAGATCGTTTATGCCGACCATCAGAACAAGGCCGATGTCGGCTCCGCCATCGCGCGCAAATGGCTCGATGTCGAGAAGGTCGACGCCATCGTCGACGTGCCGAATTCGTCGGTCGGTCTCGCCATCAACAATATCGCCCGCAACACCAAGATGACCTTCCTGGCCTCGTCGACAGCGACCTCGGACCTGACCGGCAAGGACTGTTCGCCGAACACCATCCAGTGGGTCAACGATGCCTGGGCCACCGGCAACACCACCGCGGCGGCGATGATGCAGCGGGGCGGTGACGACTGGTACTTTCTCACGGTGAATTACGCGCTGGGGCAGGGCATCGAGGCCGAAGCCACCAATTACATCACGAAGAACGGCGGCAAGGTGCTGGGGTCATCGAAGCACCCGCTCGGCACCTCCGATTTCGCCTCGCTCTTGCTGCAGGCGCAGAGCTCCAAGGCCAAGGTGATCGGCCTAGCTAATGCCGGCGCGGATGTCATCAATGCGGTCAAGCAGGCCGGCGAGTTCGGCATGCAGGACGGCCCGCAGAAGCTGGTCGCGTTCCTGATCTTCATCAACGACGTTCACGGCATGGGCCTGAAGACCGCGCAGGGCCTGCTGCTGACGGAATCCTTCTACTGGGACATGGATGACGAAACCCGCGCCTTTGGAAAACGCTTTGCGGCGCGGCCGGGCATGAACGGCAAGATGCCGAGCGCCAATCAGGCGGGCGTCTATGCCTCCACGCTGGCCTATCTCAATGCCGTGGCCGCCAAGGGCAGCGACGATGCCAGTGTCGTCGTACCGCAGATGAAGACCTTCAAGGGCAAGGACAAGCTATTCGGTGAGGTCACGATCCGTGCCGATGGCCGCGTCATCCACCCGATCTACCTGTTCGAGATCAAGAAGCCGGCAGAGTCGAAGGGGCCGTATGACTATTACAAGCTGCTCTCGACCATCCCCGCCGAAAAGGCGTTCCGGCCGATGGGCGAGGGTGGTTGTCCGATGATCAAGTAGCCTATCGCGCATCGATACCGGCAACGTCAGTCGTTCCCGGTATCGATGTGGGTCCAGTTGCGGGAATTGGCGGATCGGTAGGTAACTTGCTGCTCCGCAGAAAATACATGCGGGCTATTTCAAACCTAAAAGGCTATTCCACGTACCTAATGACATCGAAACCCTTTGATTTAAAGGATTTGGAATGTCGATTGTGGTTGGATTGATGGTCTTGCTGCTGCCGCCTGCTGCGTGGTTGCTGGTCAAACGATATGAACGTCATCTCGATGCGCAGATCGGGCCGTGGATCGTCAGCGAGATGAAGCCGCAGCGTAGCCGGCGGCGTCTCGTGCGCGAGCACCGTGATGACAGCGATCGCTGAAATCCGCTCTTATTCAGGTTACCGCAAAACTTACAACGTGCGCGCGTAACTAAGTAGTGCGCATTCACACTTGGCCTCGTCCTGTTTGGTAGTGCTGATCCCGCCACGAGCACCAGCCTGGATGTCTCATCCGTCCGGTTGGTCGCTTGATCTGGCCCGGGACCGCCGCCAAACACCCCCATGTCGCGCGCGGTCCCGGTTATTGTTCGTAAACAAGATCGATGACGGCGCAGGATCGCGATTTCGCAGTGATGACGCGCTCTGGGACCTTCATGAGAAATTGCGCGTCGTGCTGGCTGCAAAGATGGTTGCGCAGCGACAGCAGCTCGATGAGCGCCTGCGCGATCTCGAACAGTTCGCGATTTCGTCGAAGCGTGCTGTCGCAGCATTGCGGTCGATGGCCGAGGGCGGTTGTCCGATGATCAAGTGACGGCCACTTGTTCGATGTCGCTGGCGATCATCGGGAATTATTTGCGGCAACCGGTGTTCTGAGGATGGGGGCCCACACCTGCGACAGGAGTGTGCCATGCTCAGGAAAATGTTGATCGGACTTGCCACAATTGCGGCCCTCGGCATGACGTCCGTGCCGATGGATGCTTCCGCGCGCGGCGGCGGGGGCGGCCACGGCGGTGGGCACGGGGGTGGTTTCCACGGTGGTGGTGGATTTCACGGAGGCGGCTTCCACGGCGGCGGTATGGCCATGGGCGGCCTGCGCGGCGGCGGGATCGGTGCAAATCGTTTCGCCGCTGTGCCCGGCGGAGCACGCTTCGCCGGCATGTCCAATCGAGGCTTCCATCACTTTGGTCACCACAATCGCCACTTCCGGAATTTCGCCCCGTTTGTGATCGGATTCGGCTCGTCCTACGCCTATGGCGGCTATCCGTATTACGACAACTGCTATGACGTTATACGGGTGCGGACTTATCACGGTTGGCGATGGCGGCGCGTGTATGTCTGCGGCTGATGCCGGGCGACCGCGGAGTATTCAATTCGCGGTGTTGTCCGTCACCAGATAGTGCCCGGACTTGCCGCCCTTTTTCTCGACGAGGTGGATGCCCTCGATGCGGACACCGCGCTCAACAGCCTTGATCATGTCGTAGATCGTCAGGCATGCGACGGAGACGGCCGTCAGCGCTTCCATCTCGACGCCGGTGGGGCCCGTGACCTTTACCGACGCACGTACGCGGCAGCCCGGCAGTTTCTTGTCGGGTGTGATGTCCAGCGTGACTTTGGATAGCGCCAGCGGATGGCAGAGCGGGATCAGATCCGACGTGCGCTTTGCCGCCATAATGCCGGCGATACGGGCCGTGCCGAGCACGTCGCCCTTCTTGGCATTGCCGGAGATGATCATGTCGAGCGTCGCCTTGCTCATGATCACCAGACCTTCGGCCACCGCGATGCGTTCGGTCGCTGGTTTCTCCGACACATCGACCATGCGGGCTTCGCCGGAGGAATCGATGTGGGTGAGGGCCGGGGCCTGCTTCGATTTTTTCGTCTTGCCGGCCATGATCAATGCATTCCGTTCGTACGCTTGAGCAGCGTCTGCGTTGCCGCCGTCACGTCCGCCTGCCGCATCAGGCTTTCGCCGACCAGGAAGGTGGAAATGCCGACGCGTTCGAGGCGCGCGAGGTCGTCCGGCGTGAAGATGCCGCTCTCGCCGACCTTGAGACGATCCTTCGGTATCATCGGCGCCAGCGTCTCGCTGGCAGTCAGAGTGGTCTCGAAGGTGCGCAGGTTGCGGTTATTGATGCCGATCATCGGCGAGCGCAGGTTCAGTGCCCGCTCCAGCTCCGGCTGGTCATGGATTTCGATCAGCACGTCCATGCCGTGGTCGATGGCGGCGTCCTCGATATCGCGCGCCTGGGCATCGTCGAGTGCCGCCATGATGATCAGGATGCAGTCGGCGCCATGGGCGCGCGCCTCGACGACCTGATAGGTGTCGAACATGAAGTCCTTGCGCAGCACCGGCAGTTTGACGGCGGCGCGGGCGGCGACCATGAAGTCGAGATGGCCCTGGAATGACGGCGTATCGGTCAGGATCGAGAGGCATGCGGCGCCGCCGGCCTCGTAAGCCTTGGCCAGCGTTGGCGGGTCGAAGTCCTCGCGAATGAGCCCCTTGGACGGCGAGGCTTTCTTGATTTCGGCGATCAGCGCGAACTCGTTCTTGTCGAGCTTCTTGTGGATCGCGGTCATGAAGCCGCGCGGCGCCGGTGCAGTCTTGGCTAGCGCTTCGACGGAGGCGAGCGGATGCGCGCGCTTGGCGGCCGCGATTTCTTCGCGCTTATACGCTTCGATCTTGGTCAGGATGTCGGACATCGTTGTCTCACGGGTTTGCGTTGGAGACGGTGACCAGTCGCTTCAGCTTCTCCAGTGCAGCGCCGCTGTCGAGCGACTTCTGGCCGAGTGCCACGCCTTCCTTCAGGTCCTTGACCTTGCCCGCCACGATCAATGCCGCGGCAGCATTGAGCAGCGCAACGTCGCGGAAGGCGCTCGGCTTGCCATCGAGCACGGACTGCAGCGAGGCCGCATTTTCCTGGGCGTCGCCGCCCTTCAGGGAATCCGGACCGGTGCGCGGCAGGCCCGCATCCTCGGGTGAAATCTCGAAGCTGCGGATATTGCCGTTTTCCAGCGCCGCCACGAAGGTCGGGCCAGTGAGGGTGATCTCATCGAGGCCGTCGGAGCCGTGCACCACCCAGGCGGATTCGGAGCCGAGATTCTTCAACACCTGTGCCAGCGGCAGCACCCACTGCCGCGAGAACACGCCGACCATCTGCCGCGTGACTCCGGCGGGATTGGACAGCGGTCCCAGCAGATTGAAAATGGTACGGGTGGCGAGTTCGACGCGGGTCGGGCCGACATTCTTCATGGCCGGATGATGCGCCGGCGCGAACATGAAGCCGATGCCGGTTTCCTTGAGGCAGCGGCTGACGTCGTCGGGCGTCAGATCGATCTTGACGCCAAGGGCGGCCAGCACGTCGGCCGCGCCGGAGCGCGACGACAGCGCACGATTGCCATGCTTGGCCACCGGCACACCGCAACCGGCGACGATGAAGGAGGCGCAGGTCGAAACGTTCACGGAGCCGGAGCCGTCGCCGCCGGTACCGACCACATCGACAGCGCCGGCCGGTGCGTCGACCCGCAGCATCTTGGCGCGCATCACCTCAACCGCGCCGGTGATCTCGTCCACGGTCTCGCCGCGTACGCGCAGCGCCATCAGCAGGCCGCCCATCTGCGAAGGCGTGGCTTCGCCCGACATCATGCTGTCGAAGGCCGCCGAGGCTTCCTCACGCGAGAGGGAGGCGCCGGTCGCGACCTTGGCAATGATTGCCCTGAGATTGTCCATCGGATGCTTTCAGAGTGATGCACATGTCATTGCAGGCGACATCTGCGACGAAGCCATCCAGCCTTTGCTTGTTGCTTCTGGATGGCTTCGCTGCGCCCGCAATGACGACGTGGGTTTCCTAATTGGTGTTGCTGTTCGCGGCGCCGGTGGCGATCGCAACGGCTTCCGCGTTGATCTTGGTGCCGATCTGCGTCTCGAGCCTGGTGACATATTGCGCGACCTGCTCATCGGTCAGCCCGCGCTGCAATGTCTCCTTCAGCTTCTTGGCGTCTTCGGAGGCCATGTCGACCGCAGGCGCGGTGACGTCGGTGATCCGGTAGACGATCCATTCCGACGGCGTGGCGCCTGGGCCTGTCCGGCCGAATCCTTGACGCCGCGGAATACGGACTGGATGACGCCGGCCGAGAGAGCCGGATCGCTCGCGTCGCGCTTGAATGGCGCGGAGGTCACGACCTTGAGTCCGGCTGCGGCGGCTTCGTCGGCGAGCTTGGCACCGCTTTCGAGCTTCTTCGCCATGTCGACCGCCTTGTCGCGCAGGCGGGTGGTGATCTGCTCCTCGCGCCAACGTGCCTCGACCTGCGGCTTCACTTCGTCGAGCGTACGGTCGCGCGCCGGCGTGACGCCGAGCACGTCGTACCAGATGTAACCGCCGCCGGCCTGCAATGCGTCGTTGTCGACGCCGACATCGCTGTTGAAGGCCTGGGTCACGACGTCCACACCCGTGGGCAGGCCGGCAACGGGCTGGCCGTCCGGCGTACGGCCGGAGCGATCGACGGCCTCTATGGTGACGGCGGTGAGGCCGAGCTTCTTGGCGGTATCGACGACATTGGCTCCGCCACCGCGTTCGTCCTCGATCTTGTTATGCATGTCGGACACGACGGCGCGGGCGCGCTCGATGGCGATATCGCGCTTCAGGTTGGCGGCAACGCTGTCATAGCTCGGCGTCGTGCCGGCCTGAACCTTGCCGACCTTGACCAGCGTTACGCCGAACCGTCCGGTGATCGGCTGGCTGATACCGTCGGGTGCCAGCGAGAAGGCGGCATTGGCGACGGAGGGATCGATGATGCCCGCTTTGGCAACCATGCCGAGATCTATGTCGGAGGCGGACAGGCCGCGTTCCTTGGCGAGGTCCTCGAACTTGAACGTATCGTTCAGCTTGGCGCGACCCGCTTCGGCGTCCGCCGCATTCGGGAAGACGATCTGCGAGATCTGGCGCTGTTCCGGTATAGAGAGCTTGTCCTTGCGCTCCTCGAACACTTTCCGGGCGTCGTCGTCTGAAACCGTCGACCACTTCGCCATCTCATCCGGCGTCAAGGCAAGGAAGGCGATCTTGCGATATTCGGGGGCGCGGAACTGGGTCTTACGCTCGTCGAAATAGGCGGCGAGAGCCTCGGGCGAGGGTGCCTCGATGGTCCCGGCCTGCGCAGCGTCGAGCTTCACGTAGTCGATGGTGCGGGTCTCGTTCTGGTAGCGGCTCAGCGCCTCGATCATCGTCTTCGGCGGTTCGACGCCTGACGTGACCGTGCCGGCGATCTGGCGGCGCAGCGACACCTTGCGCTGTTCGGCGATGTAGCGCTGCTCGGTGAAACCGAGCGAGCGGATCAGCTGCTGGAAGCGCGGTGCGTCGAAGCCGCCGGTCGGGCTCTGGAAGTTCGGGTCCGCAATGATCTGCCGCATCACCTCGGCGTCGCCGACACCGAGACCCTTGCGACGCGCGTCTTCATCCAAGGCCGCTTCGGCAACGACCTGCTGCAGGACCTGGCGGTCGAGCCCGAAAGCACGGGCCTGATCCGATGTCAGCGGGCGGCCGAATTGGCGGCCAATCTGCTGCAGCTTGTCGTTATAGAGCTGGCGGAACTGCTCGGTCGTGATTTCGGTCGAGCCGATGGTGGCGAGCTTGGATTGCCCATAGCCCTTGAACGCGTCGGCGATACCCCAGATGCCGAAGCTGACAATCAGCACGCCCATCACGACGGCCATAATCGTCTTGCCAATCCAGTTGGATGAGGCTTTGCGCATTCCTCGAAGCATAGGGTCTTCTTATCTGTCAGGAGGGGAATCGGCTCGCACCAGCAGCCCGTGGGGCCGGAGGGCGTCGCCAAATAGGAGGCGCATCATAAAGTGGCAAAAGCCGGGTCGCAACCGGCTGGGGCGGGGCGGATTGAAGCGGTTTCCGGCGCTACCGCGAGGCATTAGCGACACATGGAACTTTCCGGCCCGCTGCCGCTTTGTTGAGCGGGGCGTTCAGGCCTGCCGGGAGACATCATGCAGATCGGTTGGCGATCGGGAGTTGCCGCCTGCGGCATCTGGATGGCGCTGACGCCGGCAGGCGCGCAGCCAAATCCGGCGATGCAGAAGCCCACGGTGACGGAGTCGACGAATTCGCAGCCGAAAACAGAAACGCCGCCACTTCCCGGCGCCAATAGTTTCACCGAAGGTCAGGCTCGCAAGTCGTTGGAGTCACAAGGCTATGTCGACGTATCGCCGCTGGTGAACGATAGCCAGGGCATCTGGCGTGGCACTGCCATGAACGGATCCAAGAAGGTCCATGTCAGCGTCGACTACAAGGGCAACGTCTCGGCGAATCCGGAATGACCGTGGGGGATAGCGCGATGAGCAAGGTGACGATCTCCCGGCTGTTCGACGATTACGCCGACGCGCAGAAGGCCGTCATCAACCTTCGTGAGGCCGGCGTGGCCGAGGACGACATCAGCATCATCGCGAACAATGCCGACAAATGGTACGCGCCTGACTATGCCGCGGGCGCCGGCAAGGGCGCCGCGATCGGTGCCGGTTTTGGCGGTGTCGGCGGACTATTGGCTGGCCTCGGACTGCTGGCGATTCCCGGTCTCGGACCGGTCGTGGCTGCCGGATGGCTGGCAGCGGCCGCAGCGGGCGCCGTGGCCGCGGGCGCCGCTGGTGGCGTGATCGGGATGCTGGCCGAAGCCGGTGTGGCCGTGAATGATGCCGAGGTCTATGCCGAGAGCATCCGCCGCGGCGGCAGCCTCGTCAGTACCAAGGTCGAGGTGGCCGACAAAGACCGGCTGGAGGCGCTGCTGCATCCATCCTCGGTCGATATCGCCAAGCGCCGCAGCGATCTGGCCGCAACGGGCTGGAGCAAGTTCGATCCTTCGGCCCCGGACCTCACGGCTGAGCAGATCAAGCAAGAGCGCGGCTTGCGGGTCACCAAACCTGCCTGAACTCCAAACCTGCCTGAACGCCCAGTCGGCTTGAGCTTGCGGATCGCCTCTGTTAGCTCAGATAACCTCTTTCAAATGACAGGATATCCTCATGACTGATGCCGTTCGGCCGCTGATCGCGGGCAACTGGAAAATGAACGGCCTCAAGGCGTCGATGACCGAGTTCGAAGCGATGCTGCGCGGTGCGCCGGATGTGCTGGACAAGGCCGATCTGCTGGTCTGTCCGCCGGTCACGCTATTGGCGACGTTTGCGTCAAAGGCATCGAGCTTCGGTCAGGAGGGAAGCCATGTCGTCACGGTTGGGGCGCAAGATTGTCACAAGAAAGTCTCAGGCGCGCATACCGGCGATATCGCGCCCGAAATGCTGGCTGATGCCGGCGCGACCGCTGTTATCGTTGGACATTCCGAGCGTCGCGCCGATCACGGCGAGACCGATGCCGTGGTTCGCGAAAAGGCGCTGGCCGCCTGGCGCGCCGGGCTCAAGGCGATCGTCTGCATCGGCGAGACCCAGGCCGAACGTGATGCCGGCAAGACGCTCGACGTCTGCGGCACCCAGCTCCAGGGCTCGCTGCCGGATGACGCGACATCGGGTAACTTGGTCGTGGCCTATGAACCGGTCTGGGCGATCGGCACAGGATTGACGCCGACAGCCCAGGATGTCGAGCAAGTTCATAAGTTTATCCGGGATCGTTTGATCGAACGCTTTAAGAACGAGGGGGCCTCGATCCGCATCCTGTATGGCGGTTCGGTCAAGCCATCCAACGCCAGGGAGTTGATGGCGGTTCCTCATGTGAACGGTGCGCTGGTGGGCGGCGCCAGCCTGAAGGCGGCCGATTTCCTTGCGATTGCGGCGGGCTGTCCCTAACTCCCACGGAATGCTGGAATTTGCGGTCCAGACCGGTCGGCGCGGGGGTGACAATCCCCCGGTCGATCGTGTAGACACCGCTGGATTCAAACCCCGCAAGCCATGACTGCAGCCGGCGATCGGCGCTGCGTGCTTGCGATGGAAGGACACGATGCAAAGCGTCATTATCGTTATCCACCTCATGATCGTCGCGGCCCTGATCGGGACGGTGCTGCTGCAGAAGTCCGAAGGCGGCGGCTTGGGCGTCGGCGGCGGCGGCGGTGGCGGCTTCATGTCCAGCCGCGGCACGGCGAACCTCCTGACCCGCACCACCGGCGTCCTTGCGGTGGGCTTCTTCCTGACCAGCCTGTTCCTGTCCTGGCTGGCGACCTATGAGCGCAAGCCGACTTCGATCTTGCCGGGCTCGACCGCACCGGTGTCGCAGCCGGGCTCGCCGCTGGCTCCGCCAACCTCGGGCGGCCTGCTGGATACGCTGAAGAAATCCGACGAACAGCAGGCTCCTGCGGCGCCGGCACCGCCACGCTCGCAATAAAGCAGAGGCGCCATGCAGGACGGGGACTACCGTCCTGCATCAGCAGATCCCATCAAGGGGCTGCAATCATTTCGTTTTTCAAGTCACCCACAGCCTCACCGATTCTCGGCTGACGGCTGCGATTCGTTTTGGCGAATCGGTTTCGGAGCCTTAAAGGTTAAGTCCCATGGCGCGGTACATTTTCATCACCGGCGGCGTGGTTTCCTCGCTCGGTAAAGGTCTGGCATCAGCGGCGTTAGGCGCGCTGTTGCAGGCGCGTGGCTACAAGGTCCGGCTTCGCAAGCTCGACCCCTATCTCAACCTCGATCCCGGGACGATGTCGCCGTATCAGCACGGCGAGGTGTTCGTGACCGATGATGGCGCCGAGACCGATCTCGATCTCGGCCATTACGAGCGCTTCACCGGGCGGCCTGCGACCAAGCAGGACAACATCACCACCGGCCGAATCTATCAGGACATCCTTACCAAGGAACGCCGCGGCGATTATCTCGGCGCCACCATCCAGGTGATCCCGCACGTCACCAACGCCATCAAGGACTTCGTCCTGTCGGATAACGACGGCTACGACTTCGTGCTGGTCGAGATCGGCGGCACCGTCGGCGACATCGAAGGCCTGCCGTTCTTCGAAGCGATCCGCCAGTTGCGCAACGACCTGCCGCGCGGCGACACTGTGTTCGTGCATCTGACGCTGCTGCCTTACATTCCGAGCGCCGGCGAGTTGAAAACCAAGCCGACCCAGCACTCCGTCAAGGAGCTGCGTTCGATCGGCATCCAGCCCGACATCCTTTTGTGCCGTTGCGACCGCGATATTCCGAAGGAAGAGCGTCGTAAGCTCGGGCTGTTCTGTAACGTGCGCGAAAGCGCCGTGATCGAGGCGCGCGACGTCGACAACATCTATGCGGTGCCCGAGGCCTACCACGTCGCCGGGCTCGACGACGAAGTGCTGGCGGCATTCGGCATGACGCCGAAGGCGCTGCCCGAGCTGAAGACCTGGAACACCATCAACGAGCGTATCCGCCATCCGGAAGGCGCGGTGACCATCGCGATTGTCGGCAAATATACCGGCATGAAGGACGCCTATAAGTCGCTGACCGAGGCGCTGTCCCATGGCGGTATCGCCAACAAGGTGAAGGTCAATCTCGACTGGATCGAGAGCGAAGTCTTCGAGAACGAGGATCCGGCGCCGTTCCTCGAACACGTCAACGGCATCCTCGTGCCTGGCGGCTTCGGCCAGCGCGGCGCCGAGGGCAAGATTCGCGCGGCGCAGTTCGCGCGCGAGCGCAACGTGCCGTATTTCGGCATCTGCTTCGGCATGCAGATGGCTGTCATCGAAGCGGCGCGCAATCTCGGCGGCATCAAGGACGCCAACTCCACAGAGTTCGGCGAGACGAAGGAGCCGGTGGTCGGCCTGATGACCGAATGGCTGCGTGGCAATGAACTCGAGAAGCGCCACAATGCCGGCGATCTCGGCGGCACCATGCGGCTCGGCGCCTATCCAGCGACACTGACCAAGGGCAGCAAGGTCTCGGACGTCTATGGCGGCGCCACGGAAATCTCCGAACGCCATCGCCATCGCTACGAGGTCAACACCGCCTACAAGGACCGCCTTGAAAAGCACGGGCTGAAGTTCTCCGGCCTGTCGCCGGATGGCGTGCTGCCGGAAATCGTCGAATACGAGAATCATCCGTGGTTCATCGGCGTGCAGTATCACCCCGAGCTGAAGTCACGCCCGTTCGAACCGCACCCGCTGTTTGCAAGCTTCATTAAGGCTGCGGCGGCGCAGAGCCGGCTGGTGTAATCCGCCGGCCAAGGTTGCGTGGCGCGATTGGCAAGCCAATCATGCGAGCTACCCCAAGAGACCTGGTTACGGAAGGATGATCCATGCGCGCTTTCTATCACCCGGATCAGGCAATTCATTCGCCGCAGCAATTCATGCGCTACGGCCGCTTCGTGCCCATCAAGGATTCGCCTGTTCGTACGGAGCGACTGATCGGCGCGTTGGCGCGGCACGGGATCACGCCTGAAAAGCCGGCCGAATACGGCACCGCGCCCGCGCTGACGGTTCACACGCCGGCTTACGTCCGCTTCCTGGAGACTGCATGGGAGAACTGGGCGCAACTGCCCGACCACGGACCGGAAGTCTGGCCGCAATATTTCCCATATTGGAGCGGGCGCCCGGAAGAGGCTGTGCGGCGGGATTGCCCGTCGACCGGATTTATCGCGCAGGTGGGATGGTATCTCGGCGACCTGTCGGTGCCGATGGGCCCCGATAGCTGGCGTTCCATCCTGCGCTCGTCAGAAACGGCGGTCACTGGCGCCGACGCCATTCTCGGCGGAGACCGCGCCGCCTACGCGCTCTGCCGGCCGTCCGGCCATCACGCCCGCGCCGATCGCGGCACCGGCTTCTGCTATCTGAACAACAGCGCGATTGCCGCGCAGCGATTGCGCAGTCGCTTCGGCAAGGTGGCGATCATCGATGTCGATGTTCACCACGGCGATGGCACGCAGCAGATTTTCTACAATCGTCCGGATGTGCTGACGATTTCGGTCCACGGCGACCCCACGAATTTCGTGCCGTTCTATACGGGCTATGCAAGCGAGACCGGACATGGTGCCGGCGAGGGCTTCGATCTCAACCTGCCGCTTCAACCCGGCGCCGGCGGCGCCGAGATGAATGCAGCCCTCGATACGGCGATCGCACGCGTTCGCGCATTTGGTGCCGATGCCCTTGTGGTGGCGCTCGGTTTCGATGCCCATCGCGATGATCCCATCGGCATCCTGAAGCTTGACGCCAAGGACTTCGGAAGTGTCGGGACCAAAATGCAATCGCTGGGTCTGCCGACGCTCGTCGTCCAGGAGGGCGGATACGGCATCGATGCGATACAGGACTGCCTCGATGCGTTCCTGACCGGCTTCAAGCAAACGTAGCCTGAGTGGTGCATGGGGCGGATTACGCTTCGCTCATCTGCCCTATGCGCTGGGCTGGCTCAGCTCTCGAAGGCCGTCACGGGCTTGCAACAACGCGGAACGCCTCGTTGATGCGATCCACTCCGATGCCGGAGGAGATGGTCGGCCGATTTCACTTGCAGCCCGATGTGCTGTCTCCGGCACGGGCCATCGGCTTGCCGTTGATGAACACCCCGGTGCTGCCCGAGATGGTCTTGCCGCCGCATTCGGTGCTGTCGCCGACGACGGCCGCAGGCTTGCCGTTGATGTAGACGCCCTTCGCACCCTCGATGATCTTGCCGTCGGTGGTGGTGTCACCAACGCGTGCCGCCGGCTTGCCATCGACCATCACGCCGGTCGCGCCCGACGTGATCTTGCCGGGCTGTTGAGCGGTGGCAGACACGGTCAGTGTCATCAGGGCGACTAGCGACAAAAGGGGCTTTTGCATCGTGGATCCAAGTCGGTTGCGTCACAGGCCGCATGATGTAAGCCTGACGTTGCGCAGGCAAGGGACGATGCCGCAATAAGCCATGGGCGAGCGCCATTCGAGGCCGACAAAAAGGGAAGGAACCAAAGTCGATGATCTATGAATTGCGTGTGTATCGCTGTTTGCCGGGACGTTTGCCGGCGCTGATCAAGCGATTTGAATCTGTCACATTGAAGCTGTGGGAGAAGCACGGGATCCGGCAGTCCGGTTTCTTCACCACTGTGATCGGCGAATCCAACCAGGAGCTCACTTACATCCTCAAATGGGAATCGCTCGCCGAGCGCGAGAAGGTGTGGACCGCGTTCATGACCGACCCGGAGTGGATGTCGGCGCGCGCCAAGTCCGAGGAGGATGGCCAGATCGTCGGCAATATTGTCAGCCAGCTCCTGGCCCCGACTGCGTTTTCGGCGCTCAAGTAAGCGCGGCCCGGGCGCAGGCCGATCAGACCGCTGCGGGATAGCCGCATCGGTCAGGTTGGCGGTGCCGCCCGCTGCAACCCTGATATTCCGAGCGGCGGGACGGGCCTGATCCGGCTTGCATCCCGCCCGGTCCTGCGGTCATGGTCGCCGGAATAAGGAGACCATTTTGACCGCATCGTCCACAGCCGCGCCCGTCGTCGCACTCGGCACCGTCCGCTTCGGCAATGCTCTGCCGATCTCGGTGATCGCCGGGCCATGCCAGCTCGAGAGCCGGGCGCATGCGCTAGAAGTGGCATCGGCGCTGAAGGAGATCGCGACCCGGCTCAAGATCGGCCTCGTCTTCAAGACCTCGTTCGACAAGGCCAACCGCACCAGCGCCTCCGCCGCGCGCGGCATCGGCCTCGACGGTGCTCTGCCCATCTTTGCCGAGATCCGCGAGACGCTGGGCCTGCCTGTACTGACAGACGTTCACGAGAACGATCAATGCGCCCGTGCCGCCGAGGCGGTGGACGTGCTGCAGATCCCGGCCTTCCTGTGCCGGCAAACCGATCTGCTGCTGGCCGCGGCAGCGACCGGCAAGGTCGTCAACGTCAAGAAGGGGCAATTTCTGGCGCCTTGGGACATGGCCAATGTCGTCAGCAAGCTGACTTCGTCGGGCAATGACAAGGTCCTGGTCACCGAGCGCGGTGCGTCCTTCGGTTACAACACGCTGGTCTCCGATATGCGCGCGCTGCCGATCCTGGCGCGTACCACCGGCGCGCCTGTCATCTTCGACGCAACCCATTCGGTGCAGCAGCCGGGCGGCAAGGGCACGTCCTCGGGCGGCGAGCGCGAATTCGTGCCGGTGCTGGCGCGTGCGGCCGTGGCCGTCGGCGTCGCCGGTGTGTTCATCGAGACCCATCCCGATCCGGACAATGCGCCGTCGGACGGCCCGAACATGGTGCCGCTGCGCGACTTCGAGGCGCTGGTGAAGAACCTGATGGCGTTCGACGCGCTGGCCAAAGCGACGGCGAAGGCGTGACCATGTCACATCGGCCCGCGGCGGCGCGCTGATGCTGCCGCCGGTCATCAAAATCATTGCGCTGGCCTCGTTTGCTGCCGCGCTATCGCAGCGTGCGCTCGATCCGGTGCTGCCGCATGTGGCAGACGACCTGCTCGTGACGGTCGCCGTCGCCGCAGGTCTGTCATCCGCGCTCGCCTTCACTTTCGCCATCGTACAACCGGTGCTCGGCGCCGCAGCCGACATGTTCGGCAAGGCGCGGCTGATGATCGTCTGCCTGGTGCTGCTCGGCCTTGCCAGCATTCTCGGCGCGCTCACCACCTCCTATCCGCTGCTGCTGGCGACACGCGTGCTGGCGGGCATCGGAGCAGGCGGGGTGTTTCCGGTGACGCTCTCGCTGACCAGCGATCTGGTCGGGCCGAAGCTGCGCCAGGTGGCGCTGAGCCGCGTGATGGCCGGCGCCATGACCGGCAACCTGCTGGGTTCCACCGCATCCGGCATCATCGGCGATTTCTTCGGCTGGCGCGGCGTGCTGGTGATCCTCGGCAGCCTCGCCATTGCCGCGTCGGTTGCGGTCGCGCTTGGGTTCAAGGGCGCTGCGCTGGTCAAGCCGACTGCCAAGGCCGATCTGCGCAAGCTGGCGCGGGGCTACAAGGTGATCTTCCGCAACCCGAACACGCTGATCGTCTACAGCGCCGTGTTCGTCGAGGGCTGCTGCATCCTCGGCCTATTTCCCTATATCTCTTCGTTCCTCTTCGACCGAGGCGTCACCAGTCTGTCGATCGCGGGCCTGGTGATCGCCTGCTTTGCCGTCGGGGGCCTGTTCTACACGGCGACCGTGTCGCGCATGCTGGCGCGGCTCGGCATCAACGGCATGATGATCTATGGCGGCATCGTGATCGCGATCCAGCTCGCCGCCACCGCCTTCAGCCCGAACTGGCAGATCCAGGCACTGAGCCTGCTGCTGATGGGCTGGGGTTTCTACATGCTGCACGGCTCGTTGCAGATATTCTCTACGGAGCTCTCGCAGGAAGCCCGCGCCAGCGCCATGTCGCTGCACGCCTTCTGCTTCTTCATGGGACAGTCGGTCGGCCCAATCGCCTATGGCTTCGGTCTGGCGCACGCCGGCAAGATGCCAACGCTGCTGCTGTCAGCCGCTATCGTCTTTGCGCTGGGGTTTGCGGCTGCGAAGCTGCTGAAATCGACCAAGCCGGCGGATGCGGGAAGCGCTTGACGTCGGGCTAGCGTGGTGCAGCGGTCGCCAGCATCTGCAGTATTTGTTCAGGCCAGATGATCTCGGTCGTGTGCGTCAATTCATCTCGCGACCACCAGTGGTGATCGGCGATCACTTCCGACTCATCCGGGGGCCATCCGAGACGGGACAGCGTGGCATCGTGCGATGTTACGAGGTAATATTTCTCGAACGCGCTGACAAACTCGCCATCGGGCATTTGTAGATTGAACTCTCGGTTCGCCACAGGCTCACCGACTGTATCGCGGATCAAGCCCGTTTCTTCCCGGAGTTCGCGAATGGCAGCGTCATGGAAGGTCTCACCTTCCTCTAAACCTCCGCCCGGTGTTGCCCAATAATCTTGGCCGGCGAGGGCACCTGATTTGTGAATAAAACGGAAGAGCAAAACGCGCCCGTCGTTGTCGATGACGAGCAGGCGCGCGGATTTGCGCTGGCGCATGCTTGGATCTTCCGTTGTTTCCCTTTCGGGCTGAGGTTTCATCCCCGCCCGCGATACGGAGCGACGCCTTGCTCGGGCACCCACACGCCCTTGGGCAGCGTCCCGGTTTGCCAGAACACGTCGATGGGGATGCCGCCGCGCGGATACCAGTAGCCGCCGATGCGCAGCCATTTCGGCTTGATGGCCGAGGCGACGCGCTTGCCGATCTCGACGGTGCAATCCTCATGAAAGGCGCCGTGGTTGCGGAACGAGGCAAGATACAGTTTCAGCGACTTCGACTCGACCAGCCACTGGCCGGGCACATAGTCGATCATCAGATGGGCGAAATCCGGCTGGCCGGTGATCGGGCACAGCGAGGTGAATTCCGGCGCGGTGAAGCGCACCACGTAATTGGTGTCTTTCTGCGGGTTCGGTACACGGTCGAGTTTGGCCTGCTCCGGGGAGGTCGGCCATTCCACAGCGCGGCCGAGCTGCAAGTCAGCAGGCAATTTGGGGGATTTGGGGGGTGTTTTTGACATAAATATCTCCGTTGCGGCGGTTCATAGCCAATCCCGGGCCCGTCGTCACGCCAAGCGGGGTTTTCCCGCCGGGAGGCTTGCTGTAGAAGCGGCGCCAACGACCCACCCCCAGCACAAAGAGGGCATCCATGACCGCCATCGTCGACATCATCGGCCGCGAAATTCTCGATAGCCGCGGCAATCCCACGGTTGAAGTCGACGTCGTCCTCGAAGACGGGTCGATGGGCCGCGCCGCGGTTCCGTCGGGGGCTTCCACGGGCGCCCATGAGGCGGTCGAGCTGCGCGACGGCGACAAGTCCCGCTATCTCGGCAAGGGGGTGCAGAAGGCCGTCGATGCCATCAATGGCGAAATCTTCGACGCCATCGGCGGCATGGATGTCGAGAACCAGGTCCAGCTCGACGAGATCATGATCGAACTCGACGGTACCCCGAACAAGTCGCGCCTGGGCGCCAATGCGATCCTCGGTGTCTCGCTGGCCGCCGCCAAGGCGGCCGCGGAATCCTTCGACATGCCGCTGTATCGCTATGTGGGCGGTACCTCGGCCCGCACACTGCCGGTGCCGATGATGAACATCATCAATGGTGGCATGCATGCCGACAATCCCATCGACTTCCAGGAATTCATGATCATGCCGGTCGGCGCGTCCTCCTTCGCCGAAGGCCTGCGCTACGGCGCCGAGATTTTCCACACGCTGAAGAGCGAGCTGAAGAAGGCCGGCCACAACACGAACGTGGGCGACGAAGGCGGTTTCGCACCCAATATCGGTTCGGCCGAAGCGGCACTGGATTTCGTCATGGCCGCCATCACCAAGGCCGGCTACTCCGCCGGCAAGGACGTGATGCTGGCGATGGATTGCGCCGCCACCGAGTTCTTCAAGGACGGCGCTTACGTCTATGGCGGCGAGAACAAGACCCGCAACATTTCCGAACAGGCCAAGTATCTCGCGCAGCTCGTTGCCAATTACCCGATCGTCTCCATCGAGGACGGCATGTCGGAAGATGACATGGACGGCTGGAAGCAGCTGACCGATCTGATCGGTTCGAAGTGCCAACTGGTTGGCGACGACCTGTTCGTCACCAACGTCACGCGTCTTGCCGATGGCATCAAGAACGGCCGCGCCAATTCGATCCTGATCAAGGTCAACCAGATCGGCTCGCTGACTGAAACGCTGAGCGCCGTCGAGATGGCCTACAAGGCTTGCTACACCGCGGTGATGTCGCACCGTTCGGGTGAGACTGAAGACTCCACGATTGCCGATCTCGCCGTCGCCACCAATTGCGGACAGATCAAGACCGGTTCGCTGGCCCGCGCCGACCGCACCGCCAAGTACAACCAGCTGCTGCGCATCGAGCAGCAGCTCGGCACCCAGGCGAAATATGCCGGCAAGGCTGCACTGAAAGCTCTCGCGTAAAGCGCGAGCGCGGCCGTCCAGGCCGAGCAAGAACTACGCGATCAACGCCGTTCGCTGAAATAGCGGGCGGCGGTTTTCATTGAATGACACTGACCGCGTAAGCCGACAACGAGGTTCAATTTGTAGACGTCACCATGATACCCCATTGCGGTCGCGAAGGTATCACGTTGCGGGTTCAGCCTTCTCCAGGCAATGCCGACGGAGAACGCGAATGCCCAACATCTTTAAGGTCCAAGGTTTCGGTGCACTGTCGGAGTGGAATGGACAGTTCTCCAGTGCATCGGCCGATCAGGCGTTTCAGGCCATGGCGTCACTGGGATCAAATTCGATCGCGCTGACGACGCGGATATGGACTGACAGTCGGACCGGCAATGACGTGCTCGCCGTGCCGGCCAAGACCGAAAGCGATGCAAGCCTGCTGGTTGGTTTTCAGAAGGCGCATGCCGCGGGGCTGGATGTTGTTTTCAAGCCGGGCATAACAGGTCTCGACGGCACGATCTCGCACAGTCTGGCGCCTTCGGACGTCGATGCCTTCTTCGCGTCCTACAAGGCCGAGATCGTTCACCTGGCTGAAATTGCAGAGCAAGGCGATGTCGCCAGTTTCGCCATCGGCAATGAGATGAGCAGCCTGTCGGGCGACGCCTATCGCAGTTACTGGACTGATATCATCGGAGCCGTGCGCGGCGTCTATCATGGCGAAGTTACTTACGCGGCGGCAACCGACGAAGCATCCAAGGTCAGCTTCTGGGACCAAGTCGACACGATCGGCATCAACGCCTATCCGCCCTTGACGGCCAGCACCACGCCGACGGTGGTCGATCTCGTGCATGCCTGGAACGAGGTGCCGTATAATCCGTATTACGCCAAGGCTTTCGGCTACCAGTCACCCGTCGATTTCTTTCATTCGCTGTCGATGGATTACGGCAAACCGGTGCTGATGACCGAGGTCGGCTATCGCAGCATCGATGGCACCGCGATCAATCCGGGCGGCGGATCATCCAAGGCGCCTGCGGATCTCGCCGAGCAAGCCGATGCCTATAATGCATTCTTTCAGGTCTGGAGCGCGCATGGCGGCAGCTGGCTGAAAGGCGCCGAGTTCTGGCAGTGGGACCTCAACAACTTCTACTCCGAGACCGGCTATTCGGTCATGGACAAGCCAGCGCAGGATGTGGTGGCGCAGTATTTCCAGGGAAGCGGGGTGACGCCGGGCATCACCGTCACGGGCTCATCGATCGGCGATACGATCGATCTTGGAGGCGGTAACGACGTAATCACCGGTGGGCTCGGTCATGACGAGATCTATGGCGGGGCCGGCAATGACACGATTGTCGCCGGTCCAAGCGTAGCCGGCAAGCTCACCACGACCACCATCACGCTGACGGGCTATGGCTCTGTCGTGAACGGCGTCGGCGCGCAGGCGCAGGTTCTGGTCAATGGCCAGCCGGTTTCGGGCGTACTTGAATTCACGCCCGCGAGCAATCCGTCGGGCTACCAGACCTACACGGTCACTTTCGACAATCCCGCCAGCATCTCCAGTGTCGCGATCAATCTCGCAAATTCCGAGCCCGGGCGCGCGCTGCATTTCAAGGACATTGACATGAATGGCGTCGATCTGGTGCCAGCCGACGGCACCAATGCCAGTTCACCCGGCTCGTTCGATCTCTATGTCCGCAGCATCCAGTTCGACACGGCCAAGCATCAGGACTGGTTCTTTGGCGCCTCAAGCGACAACGACGTCGTTCGCGGTGGTGATGGCGATGACTACATCGCTGGTGGGGTCGGCAACGACATCATCAATGGCGGCAACGGCACCGACACCGCGGTATTCTCCGGCAATGTGGCCGACTACGGCATTAGCCGCAGTGGCGCTCAGACGATCGTCACTGACAGTATCGCCGGTCGCGATGGTACTGACTATCTGACCAATACGGAGTTTCTGAAATTCGCGAATGCCAGTATTGCCGTCGATACGCTTGCACAAGCACTTGCGACCAGCACTGGCAGTGAGAACTTTGCTTTCAGTCAGCCGTCCGGGCACATGACGTCCGGGCACACGGAGGTGCAGAATAGTGCGCAGGGCGGGGGCGCTGCGGAGGTCGCTCTTGCTCAGGTTCTGACGGCGTCCAGCCATCCTGTCGAGGCTGCGCTGGCGGCGCACGACGCGCTCGGCGTTCCTGATGCCGCGCTCGCGCCGGCCACGCCTCCGTCACATCATGACGTGCTGATCGTCTGAGGATTCCGGATGGCTAAAACAATTCAGCCGAGGTGACGATCACCTCGGCTGAATGCGTTTCGATATTGGCTGCGTATTATTGCGGAGCAGCCGAGACCTGTGCAGGCTTCGGCGCCGCCGGCTTGCGGCGAATACTGCCGCCGGTCACGGCCATGACACGGGCAATGGCCTGACGCTGCAGGCTGTCGTCCTTGTCGATCGAGAAGTGGTTGGTGGTGGCGTTCTCGTTGACGTTGGCGAGCTTGCCCTTGAAGCGCGGATCGGCGGCGACCGCACGACCCCAGCCGGCGGGTACGTAATAGTTCACGATCTGCTTCACGTTGTTGGGGACGGCATCGGGCGCCACCGGATCGAAGTTCACGATCAGCGCCACCGGAACATTGTACTGCGCGAGCTTGCGGGCGACCGAAATGGTCGCATCGGCGCCGGCCGAATGGCCCATCAGGATGATCGGTTCACGGTTCCCGGCCTTGTACCTGGCGATCATATCGTCCGCCTGACCGCTCCACAGCGTATGATTGCTGACGGAGGAGGCGACGCCAGCAGCCTCGAGCTTATAGGCCAGCTGGTCCATGCCGAGCGAGAACACGTTCATGAGGCCGCGATACAGATAGACATGGCCGGGGCGGCCCCCGGGTGCGGCGTCGGCATCCCCCGAACTGGCGAGCGAGGCCACAAAGAGCGACGACAGAATCAGCAAAACGGCCGCCGGAGAGGTCCACGACGGCCGTTTGAAGCCCTTGAGAGCAATCGACATAGTGCTTTCTTTCTTCGAAAAAACCCGCGACATGTTCAGACATAAGGCCCTGCCGTCAATCACAGTCCTGCCTCGATTCCCGGAATTGTGATGAAGGGGGTTGCGAAAGAGCAGCTGTGTGACCTGAGGGCGACAAAATCCTGCCGGACGCTTCCGTTTTGGGCATAGGCAGGTTTGTCGGCGCAGGCGAATTTGCTATGCACCGGATCAGAACGGTGCGTGATGCACTCGGGAGCGAACGGACGATGATCGCGCGGCGACATGTCTTTCACATTGGCGGCTACGACCCGATTCTGCCGGATACGCAGCTCGAGCGGTTCCGCCGTTCGCTGTCGAGTTTCGAGAAGACGTGGAGCGTGTCCGCGAAGGCGTCCGGCGTGCTTGACGCTACGGATGTGAGCGCATCCTGGCGGGCCGAGACCTCCGGGCCGAACTGGAAGACAGAAACCACCTACGAAATGCTGCGCTGGGATGACCTGATCCTGCAGGATCACACCCGAAGCATGCTGTCGCGATTGGGCGCTGCCTTCGTTACGCTGGGCGACTGGCTGGTGACGGGAACCCTGTTCCGCTTCTTCTATGCGAGCTGGAAATATGCCGGCTTCTTCCTGTTCTCCTATCTGTGGATCGCGGGCTTTGCTGCATCTGGCGCAGCGGTAGGCTATGGGCTGACCTGGCTGCTTGGCATGCATGGTGCCGCCGCATGGATCGCCGGCGCAATTATCGCTGCTGCCGTCTTCACGGCGCTGTTGCACCATTACGGCTGGCGCAAGCCGATCAATCATGTGTTCGACGACTGGATTTTCTCGCGGCAGTATGTTCATGGCCAGCGCCCGAAGATGACGGCACGCGTCGATGAATTCGCCAGGATAATCGTGGCACGCGCGCAGAAGGCCGATGTCGACGAGATCGTCATCGTCGGGCATTGCCTTGGTGCGGCATTGGTGATGGAGGCGGTGGCCCGCGCACTCGCGCTCGACCCGGATCTGACCCAACACGGCCCGACCATCTGCGTGATGACGGTGAGCGCGACCATCCCAAAATTCGCGCTCCATCCGGCCGGCAAGAGCGTACGCGCAGCAACGCGCCTCGTCGCCGACACGCCGGCGATCCGCTGGACCGAATATCACGCCCGCGACGACGTCATCAGTTTCTACCGCTTCGATCCGGTGACCTTGAAGCGCCGTAGCCGCGATCGCGACGAGGGCAGGCCGAACATACGCCGCGTCCAGATGCACGCCATGATGGGCATGGAGCAGTTCAAGCGCTATCGCTTCAGCTTCATGCGCATCCATTACCAGATGGTGATGGGCAACCAGTGCCGCGCGCCCTACGACTATTGCATGGTGATCTGCGGTCCTCTGCCGTTCGACGAGATCACCGCGGGCGAAGGCGGCCTCAAGCGCTTCGGTGCGGACGGTGCGCTGCTGGACATGCCGCTGTCCAAGATCACATCCTCTCAATCGCAAGCCGAGGCATCCGTGAATGCCGCATGATGGCCTGATCGGACGACAATGACCGCGTCGCTTCTTGGAACATATGTCTGGGCGATCGGTCTGATCGCCTGGTTCATCATTCGCTACCCCTATGCGCGCAAGGCCCGCCGCACGGCGACGTTGCGCGCGGTCGGCTGGAGCCGTGAACGCATCCTGCTGGCGATCGCCACCGTCGGCTTGTTCGTGGTACCGCTGATCTGGCTGGTGACCGGCTGGCCGGCCGCGCTGAACTATCAGCTGAATTATGCGGCGGTCGTGGTTGGCGCTGCACTCTATGTGCTGTCGCTCTGGCTGTTTCGCCGGTCGCACAAGGATCTCGGCCGGCAGTGGTCTGCCAGCCTGGAAATCCGCGAGGCTCACCAGATCGTGCGTGCCGGCGTCTATCGCAGCATCCGCCATCCGATGTATGCCTCATTCTGGTTGTGGGCACTGGCGCAGGCATTCCTGCTGCCGAATGCCATGGCCGCGCTGGGTGGACTGGTCGCGATCGCGATCCTGTTCTTCACCCGCATCGACTATGAAGAGCGGATGCTGATCGAGGCATTCGGCGACGACTACCGGGCCTATATGCGCGAGACCAAGCGCATCATTCCGGGCATCTACTGACGCGGCACCAGACCGCCGGACAGATTGAGGGGAAACGACCATGACTGACATCACATCCGGACTTGAACTGCGCTCGCTGATCAAAAGCAGCGGAGAACTGGAAATCTCGTTGCAGCAGGTGGCGATCCCGGCGCCGGGCCCCGACGAGGTCGTCGTGCGCATCGAGGCCGCGCCGATCAACCCGTCGGATCTCGGTCTCCTGCTCGGCGCGGCCGATCCGGCCAGTGCGAAAGCCTCCGGCTCTGGCGCGTCCTCGGTGGTCACCGCGACCGTGCCGCAGGCCAACATGAAGGCGATGGGCGGCCGTCTCGACGAGTCGATGGCGGTCGGCAATGAGGGCGCCGGCACGGTGGTGAAGGCCGGATCGTCTGAAGCCGCGCAGGCGCTGCTTGGCAAGACCGTCGCGATGATCGGCGGCGCGATGTATGCGCAGTATCGCGTCATCAAGGCCAAGGAGTGCCTGCCGCTGCCCGAGGGCACGACGGCCACCGAGGGTGCATCCTGCTTCGTCAATCCGCTGACCTCGCTCGGCATGGTCGAGACCATGAAGCGGGAAGGGCACACGGCGCTGGTGCATACGGCTGCCGCGTCCAATCTCGGCCAGATGCTCAACAAGATCTGTCAGAAGGACGGCATCGATCTCGTCAACATCGTTCGCAGCGAGGAGCAGCAGAAACTGCTGCGCGGCATCGGCGCGAAATATGTCTGCAACTCGACGTCGCCGAGTTTCATGGAAGACCTGACCGCCGCATTGATTGCCACCAATGCCACGCTGGCTTTCGACGCCACCGGTGGCGGCAAGCTGCAGGGCCAGATCCTGCAGGCGATGGAAGTCGCCGCCGTCAAGGCGATGAAGGTCTACAGCCGCTATGGCTCGACGACCCACAAGCAGGTCTACGTCTATGGCCGGCTGGATCTGCGCCCGATCGAATTCGTCCCTGCCGGGATGGCCTGGGGCATGGGCGGCTGGCTGCTGTTTCCGTTCCTGCAGAAGATCGGCGCCGCCGATGCCGCCAGGCTCCGTGCCCGCGTGGTCGCCGAACTCAAGACCACCTTCGCCAGCCACTACACTAAGGTGATCTCGCTCGAAGGCGTGTTGCAGCTCGACAATCTCCGGGCCTATGCGAAGCGCGCCACCGGCGAGAAGTATCTTATCAATCCGAACATGCCGGGATGACACTTGCCGATCAGTCTGCCGGCGTCGTCACGGACGGCGCGCGGCTCTTGCTGCGCCATCCGCCGTATCTGTACTACATGGTATCGCGCAGCTTCTCGCGCTTCGCCTCGCAGATCGCCGCTGTCGCGGTCGGCTGGCAGATTTATGATCTGACCGGCAGCGCGTTCCAGCTTGGCATGGTCGGCCTCGCGCAATTCGTGCCGATGCTGGCGCTGGTCTTCGTCGCGGGCCATATCGCCGACCGCTATGATCGCCGCCGCGTGGTGCAGATCTGCCAGATGCTGCAGGGGCTGACGGCGATCCTGCTGGCCTGGGGTACTTATGCCGGTTGGATCACCGTGCCGCAGATCTTCGTCGCACTGGTGGTGATCGGTGCGGCGACTGCGTTCGAGGCACCGGCCGGTTCGGCGCTGTTGCCGGGCGTCGTGCCCGAAGGCCATCTGCAGAAGGCGACGGCGCTCTCGACGGGCGTGTTTCAGGTGGCGATGATTTGCGGACCCGCGCTTGGCGGCATTGCCTATGCGCTATCGCCGTCGACGCCCTATGTGCTGATGGCGGCATTCTGGCTGATCGGTGGTGGGCTCAACAGCGCCATCAAACTTGCGCGCGAGGTGGCGGTGAAGGATCCTCCGTCGCTGCGGACTTTGTTTGCCGGTGTGGGCTTCGTACGTAGCAATCCGGCGATCCTCGGCACCATTTCGCTCGATCTGTTCGCGGTGCTGCTCGGCGGCGCCACCGCGCTTCTCCCGATCTATGCGCGTGATATCTTGCAGACCGGTCCGTGGGGCCTCGGTCTCATGCGCGCGGCGCCTGCCGTCGGCGCGCTGCTGACGACCATCGTGCTGACGCGCTGGTCGATCAATCGCCGGGTGGGCATGCGGATGTTCCAGGCCGTCATCATCTTCGGCCTTGCGACAGCGGTGTTCGCGGTGTCGCAATGGCTCTGGTTGTCGGTGGCCGCGCTTGCGGTACTCGGCGCCGCCGATACGGTCAGCGTGGTGATCCGCTTCTCGCTGGTGCAGCTCGCGACTCCCGACGACATGCGCGGCCGCGTCGGTGCGGTGAACTACTTGTTCATCAATACCTCAAACCAGCTCGGCCAGTTCGAAAGCGGCGTCACCGCGGCGCTGTTCGGCACCGTACCGGCTGCATTGATCGGCGGCCTCGGCACCGTTGCCATTGCGCTGCTGTGGATGCGGTTGTTCCCGACGCTGCGCAATGTCGAGCGGCTGGAATAGGCGCGTCAGCGCTCGGCAAAGGCCAGTTTTGCACCGAGCGCGGCAAACGCGCCGGCAAAAGTGCGTCGCATCCAGGTCAGCACCCGTGGCCGCGTGATGACGTGGTTGCGGATTGATGCGGCGAACAGGCCATAAAGCGCAAACACCCCGAAGGTCATCAGCATGAACACCGCGCTGAGCAGCAGCATCTGCGACAGCGGATGTGCCTCGTCGGCGCTGATGAACTGCGGCAGGAAGGCGAGGAAGAAGATCGACAGTTTCGGATTGAGGATGTTGATCAGGATCGCCGTGGTCGTGACCTGCAGCGCGGACTGCGCGCTGTCGTCAGTCTCGACCTTCAGCGTGCCATGCTCCTGCAGCGTCTTCCAGGCCATATAGAGCAGGTAGGCGACGCCGACATATTTAAACACCTGAAACGCCAGCGCGCTGGTGTGCAGCAGTGCTGCGAGACCAAGGATCGCAGCGGCCATATGCGGAACGATGCCGAGCGTGCAACCGAACGCGGCGACGACACTGCTGCGGCCTCCGCGAGAAAAGCCGGTTGCTAGTGTGTAAAGGGCGCCAGTGCCCGGCGATGCCACCACGATCAGCGAGGTGATGAGAAATTCGATGGTCACGATGATGGCTCCGGCTTGCAAACTTGGATCGTCAGAATGTCGCTTGCGATCCTGTCAGGCAAGCACGTCGTCAGTTGCAGACCTCGACATTGGTGAGCCCGATCCGCATGTCGCGTGACACCAGCCGGCAGCCGGGGCGCACCGGACGGCAGCCGGCATTATCGCAGACGATCTGGCCGGACGGCTGCGCACGCGGCGCGCGGGCCTGAATTTGCGGGCGATCAAGCTCATCGCGCTCGCGGCGCGGCACGTTGCGCTTGGCCTCGTTGCGGCTGCGCTTCTTCTCACATTCATTGTCGTCGTTCAGTAAGGTGCCAGCGCGGCATACGATTTTCACGCAGCGGTCGCCGTCCGCCTCCGAACCATGCGCACAGACCAGCGGGCAGACGCGTGCAGACTTGGCCTTGATCGCGTCGAGCGCATCGGTGCTGGCCGCCTTGGCATCGAACTTCGTCGAGGCGTAGCGATTGAAGCGTTCGAGCGACTTGCGGGAAGCCGCAGTCCATGTGTTGTCGACTGATCCCTGCAGGCAGCCCACCCGCTGAAGCTCGACCTGGACCTGACGGGGCAGATCGGCTGGCGCGGGCATTCGTGACACATCGGCCGTGGGGGCAGGGAGTGTCGCCAACTGCGGTCCGGCGGCAGGCGTGTCCGGCTTGCCGGCATCGACTTTGGCTTCCGCTTCCGCGCGGGCGCGCTCGCCGGCGGCAGCGCGTTCCTGCTCGGCGGTCTTGAGTTTCTCAGCGGCGATCCGGGCATCCTCGGCGGCTTTGGCATCGGCCGCTGCCTTGGTCTGTTCGGCCTTCCTGGCGCCTTCGACGGCCAGACGGGCTTTCTCTTCAGTGGCGAGGCGGGCTTTCTCTACGGCGGTGAAATGGGCGTCCTCGGCGGCGAGCTTCGCCAGCTGGGATTTTGCCAGCGACGCATAGAAGCCATCCGGATGCTGGGCCAGGAACGCGTTCCAGCCGTCCCTGGTCGCGAGCTGCAAAGCCAGCTCGTAATCGCGGCGAGTTTCTGCCTGGGCGCTGACGGCGGGGGATGTCGCGACGGCAGCCACCGGGACCAGCGGCACGTCGTCGCCGCCGAGCGAACCGTAGACATAGGGTTCCTGGCGGTTGCTGGTGTTCTTCATGACGTCGTCACGGACGAAGCCGAAGGCCTTGCGCAGGTCGAGGCCGGGCGTCGCGATATGGCGGACCAGCGCGGCCGTGAAGGGGCTGTTCTTGCTGTCGCCATCCAGCGCCGTCGAACCGGCCTTGGCCGAGTAGGCGATCAGCGTGTTGGGGCTGGCCGGTTCCACCTTGGCGAGGCCGCGGGGGATCGCGCGCGACGCGGTGGTGCGCTTCATGTTCTTGACGAAGGGGTTGTCGCGGCAGGCATCGAGGATCACCAGCCGCAGCTTCTTGGCCGGCTCGATGGTTGCGAGGATGCGCTCCAGCGAGAACGCTTCGTCATAGACGTCGGTGTCGCGCTCCAGCAGCGCGTCGGTCGGAATCAGGTAATTGGTGCCATCAACCTCGACGCCGTGGCCGGCGAAATAGACCAGCGCGACGTCCGCATCGCGCGCCTTGTCCGCGAAATCGCGCAAGGCCCGGCGCATCTCGGTCGCCTTGAGATCCCGTCTGGCTTCGACGATGTCGAAATTCGCGGTCTTCAAGGTCTCGGTCATCGCCGCGGCGTCGTTGGCCGGGTTGGCGAGCTTGACCACGTTCTGGTAAGCCGAGTTGCCGATCACCAGTGCGACGCGTTTGTCGGCGAAGGCCGACTGGCTGAGCAAGCTCAAGGCGAAGACTACGGAAGCCACAAGACCAAGGTTGCGCATCGGAAGCCCCGCAATTGCGACGGTCGAATTCGAGCAGCCTGGCCAGACGTCGCAGATCAGTCGGGACTGGCTTGCGTGGTTTGTCTCACGTGGTTTGTCGCGCAGTGCGCTCCGCAGGTTCGATCGCGGCGGCGTTCCGTGCGTCATCCATTTGAGCGATATCAGCATAACGAAGATGTGTTTGGGCGGGCGAGGCGGACGTGCCGGTTTGGCCCGATTGCGGCCGTCAAATACAATCCATGCACTTGCATCTTTTGCCGGGATAGGTGACAGGTTCCAGATGCGCTCCGCGCTTTTTGGAAGCAGTTATTCAGGGGATATCTCATGGCCACCTACAGCGTTGCCGTCATTGTCGGCAGCCTCCGCAAACAGTCGTTCTCGCTCAAGATCGCGCACGCATTAGCCAAACTGGCGCCGGCGTCGCTGCAGCTCAATATCGTGACGCTGAACGACCTGTCGTTCTTCAATCAGGATCTGGAAGCCAATCCGCCGGCTGACTGGGTTAAGTTCCGTGAGACCGTCCAGTCGTCCGACGCCGTCATTTTCGTGTCGCCGGAATATAACCGTTCGGTTTCCGGTGTCCTGAAGAACGCCATCGACGTCGGTTCGCGGCCCTATGGCAAGAGCTCGTTCCTCGGCAAGCCCACCGGCATCGTGGTTAGCTCGCCCGGTCCGATCGGTGGCCTGGGTGCAGCCCTCACCTTGCGCCAGACCCTGCCGGGGATTGTCGGTCCCATCATGCAACAGCCTGAAATCTATCTGAATGCCGTCGGCGACGCGTTCAACGAACAGGGCGAGATCGCCAAGGAATCGATCCGTCCGGTGCTGCAGGCCTATATCGACGCCTTCGCCGCCTGGGTCGACAAGCTGAAGAAATAAGCTGCGCAAATTCAGGTTGCGGCCCGGTTGTTAGGTTCGCCTTAACCGGGCCGTCGCATTTTCGGGAATGGTCAAGCATACCCGCCTCAAATCGATCCTCACCGGGCTCGTGCTCTATGCACTGGCGGCGATGATGATCAGCTATTTCGGGGTCAATGCCTATACCGGTAAATATGGCCTCAATGCCCGGCAGGAGCTCGACCAGGAGATCGTCGCGCTGACCTCCGAACTGGTGCAGTTGAAGAAGGAACGCACCAAGGCCGAGCAGCGCGTGGCGCTCCTGCGATCTGGTGGACTCGATCCCGACATGCTCGACGAGCGCGCGCGCTACCAGCTCGACTACGCGCATCCGCGCGACCTCGTGAAGGTCATCAAACCAAACTGAGATTCTCTCTTCGGCGGCGAGTCGTCCTCGCATGAAGCAACACAGCTTTGCATCAAAGCTATAGATCGCTCGCGCCCACTCATCGTGACGTCAACGTGACCACGACACGCGCTTTCATTCCTCAAATTACAAAACCGATCCAATTCGATTTCGAAAGTTTCACGCCTTCGCTGCAGTGCGAAACAACCGTGTGGCATTCCGCGCGACGCAATCCCTTTCAAGCCGCAAGCACTTGGAGTAGGAAGGGCCATTCACTCTCGCATCCGGAATTTTCATGGCCGCACCGAAGAAAAGCGTCGCTCCCGCAGGGCAGGCAACGAGCAATGGCGCAACCCCGTCATCGCCGCCAGATTTCACCCGCGATCAGGAGATGCACGCGCTTCGCGACATGCTGCTGATCCGACGCTTCGAGGAGAAGGCTGGCCAGCTCTATGGCATGGGTGCGATCGGCGGCTTCTGCCATCTCTATATCGGCCAGGAAGCCATCGTCGTTGGTATGCAGATGGCATTGAAGGATGGCGATCAGGTCATCACCGGCTATCGCGACCACGGCCACATGCTGGCCTGCGGCATGGACGCCAAGGGCGTCATGGCCGAGCTGACGGGGCGCAAGGGCGGCTACTCCAAGGGCAAGGGTGGCTCCATGCACATGTTCAGCCGCGAGAAGAATTTCTACGGCGGCCATGGCATCGTCGGTGCGCAGGTCTCGCTCGGAACGGGTCTCGCTTTCGCCAACCGTTACCGCGGCAATGATCTCGTCAGCCTCGCTTACTTCGGCGACGGCGCGTCGAACCAGGGCCAGGTCTATGAGAGCTTCAACATGGCGGAGCTGTGGAAGCTCCCGGTGATCTACATCATCGAGAACAACCGCTACGCCATGGGTACCTCGGTGACGCGCTCTTCGGCGCAGACCGACTTCTCCAAGCGCGGCATCTCCTTCAACATTCCGGGCGAGCAGGTCGACGGTATGGACGTCCGCGCCGTGAAGGCCGCCGGTGACCGCGCGGTCGCATGGTGCCGTGCCGGCAAGGGTCCGTTCATTCTGGAAATGCAAACGTATCGCTATCGCGGCCACTCGATGTCCGATCCGGCCAAGTATCGGACCCGCGAGGAAGTGGACAAAGTCCGCCACGACCAGGACCCGATCGAGCAGGTGCGCAACCGTCTGCTGGCCGCTGACGTGACCGAGCAGGACCTTAAGGCGATCGACGCCGAGGTGCGTGACATCGTCAACGCATCGGCGGATTTCGCGCAGCAGGACCCTGAGCCCGATGCATCCGAACTTTACACCGATGTGTACCGCTAAGCGCGCGGCTTAAAGACCGATCTGGAGTTATAATGGCCATTCAAGTTCTGATGCCCGCGCTGTCCCCGACCATGGAGAAAGGCAACCTCTCCAAATGGCTCAAAAAGGAAGGCGACACGATCAAGTCCGGCGATGTGATTGCCGAAATCGAAACCGACAAGGCGACGATGGAAGTCGAAGCGACCGATGAAGGGACGCTCGGCAAGATCCTGATCCCGGAAGGGACCAACGACGTCGCGGTCAACACGCCGATCGCGACCATCCTCGCCGACGGCGAAGATGCATCCGCTGCAGCGAGTGCACCGGCCCCCGCGAAGCAGGAGAAGGCCGCAGAATCCGCGCCGCCTGCCGCGGAAGCCAAATCCGCTCCGGCTCCGAAGGAAGAGGCTGCTGCGCCGGCAGCTCCGACGACTGCGATCCAGCCCGATCCCGAAATTCCTGAAGGCACCGAGATGGTGACCATGACCATCCGCGAAGCGCTGCGCGACGCGATGGCCGAGGAAATGCGCCGGGATGAAGACGTCTTCATCATGGGCGAGGAAGTCGCCGAATATCAGGGCGCCTACAAGGTGACCCAGAACCTGCTGCAGGAATTCGGCGCCCGCCGCGTGATCGATACGCCAATCACCGAGCACGGCTTTGCTGGTGTCGGCGTCGGCGCGGCGATGTCCGGCCTGAAGCCGATCGTCGAATTCATGACCTTCAACTTCGCCATGCAGGCGATTGACCAGATCATCAACTCCGCTGCCAAGACGCTCTACATGTCCGGCGGCCAGATGACCTGTCAGATCGTGTTCCGCGGCCCGAATGGCGCTGCGGCGCGCGTTGGCGCCCAGCACAGCCAGGACTACTCGGCCTGGTACTCGCAGATCCCGGGCCTCAAGGTTGTCGCGCCCTATAGCGCCGCCGACTACAAGGGCCTGCTCAAGGCTGCGATCCGCGATCCGAACCCGGTGATCTTCCTCGAAAACGAAATGCTTTACGGGCATTCCGGCGAGGTGCCGAAGCTCAACGACTACATCGTGCCGATCGGCAAGGCCAAGGTCGTACGTGTCGGCAAGGATGTGACATTGATCTCGTGGTCGAACGGCATGACCTATGCGCTGAAGGCCGCCGAAGAACTCGCCAAGGAAGGCATCGAGGCGGAGGTCATCGACCTGCGCACGCTGCGTCCGCTCGATACCGACACCATCATCGAGTCCGTGAGGAAGACCTCGCGCGCCGTGACGGTGGAAGAAGGCTGGCAACAGTCGGGTGTGGGCGCCGAAATCGCTGCACGCATCATGGAGCACGCGTTCGACTATCTCGATGCGCCGGTGGCGCGTGTGTCGGGCAAGGACGTGCCGATGCCCTACGCTGCCAATCTTGAAAAGCTGGCGCTGCCGTCGGTTGCTGACGTCGTGGCTGCGGCCAAAGCCGTTTGCTATCGGTGAACCATGGCAGGTCCGAAGGAACAGCCACTGCCGCCGGATGTCATGGATCGCGAGGACGCCACCGAGGTGTTGCGCGCATTCGTGCTGGATGGCGGGCTGTCCATCGCCTTCATGCGCGCCTTCGAGGAGCCCGACATGTGGGGGCTCCTGCTCGTGGACATCGCGCGTCATGCCGCTCGCGCCTATGCGCGTGAGGCCAACTATTCCGAGGACGAGGCGCTGAACCGCATCGTCGAAATGTTCGAAGCTGAAATCGCGCGTCCGACTGACATGGGCAACACCACGCCGCGGTCGCAACAAGGTCACTGACAATGCCAATCAACATTCTGATGCCTGCGCTGTCGCCCACCATGGAAAAGGGCAACCTTGCCAAGTGGCTCAAGAAGGAGGGCGACAAGGTCAAGTCCGGCGACGTGATCGCGGAGATCGAGACCGACAAGGCGACGATGGAAGTCGAAGCCGTCGACGAAGGCACTATCGCCAAGATTCTGGTGGCGGAAGGTACGCAGGATGTTGCGGTGAATGCCGTCATCGCGGTGCTCGCGGCCGACGGCGAGGATGTGAAGGCCGCAGGTTCGGGGGCAGGGACCGACAAGCCGAAGTCCGCGCCCGCTGCCGAGGCTCCCGCACCGAAGCCTGCTGCCGCAGCACCTGCGCCGGCTGCTGCTCCTGCAGCGAAAGCACCGGCTCCGGCCGCTGCGCCGGCTCCGCAGCCTGCCGCCGCACAAAGCAATGGCGCGCGCGTCTTTTCGTCTCCGCTGGCGCGTCGTCTCGCCAAGGACGCCGGCATCGAACTCGGTCGTATCAACGGCTCGGGTCCGCATGGCCGTGTGGTCGCCGCGGATGTCGAGAAGGCGAAGTCCGGTCAGGGCCTCAAACCAGCAGCCGTGGCTGCCGGCGCTCCCGCAGGTGCAACTGGAGCGATCGGTGCGCCTGCAATGTCCGATCAGCAGATTCTCGGGCTGTACGAGCAGGGCGCTTACGAGAGCGTGCCGCATGACTCGATGCGCCGCACGATTGCGCAGCGTCTCACCGCCGCGACCAACTCGATGCCAACCTTCTATCTCACCGTCGATTGCGATCTCGGCAAGCTCTCTTCCGCGCGCGAGGAGATCAACGCTGCGGCCGGCAAGGACAAGGACGGCAAGCCGCTTTACAAGCTCTCGGTCAACGATTTCGTCATCAAGGCGATGGCCATCGCGCTGCAGAAGATTCCAGAAGCGAACGTGTCGTGGACGGAAGCAGCGATGCTCCGTCATAAGCATTCCGACATCGGCGTCGCAGTGGCGCTGCCGTTCGGCCTGATCACGCCGATCATCCGCCAGGCCGAGATCAAGTCCATTTCGGCGATCTCCAACGAGATGAAGGAACTCGCCGCGCGCGCCAAGGCCAAGAAGCTCAAGCCCAACGAATACCAGGGCGGCGCGTCATCCGTGTCCAATCTCGGCATGTTCGGCATCAAGGACTTCACGGCGGTGATCAATCCGCCGCAGTCGTCGATCCTCGCGGTAGGCACAGGTGAAGAGCGGGCCATGGTGCGCAACGGCCAGATCGTCGCTGCAACCATCATGAGCGTGACGCTGTCCTGCGATCACCGCGCCATCGATGGTGCGCTGGGCGCGGAACTGATCACGGCGTTCAAGAAGCTCATCGAAAATCCGGTGATGATGGTGGTGTAAGGCTCAGGTCCGGTGGCTCATGAAAGTCAAAACGTCATGGCCCTGGCTCTCGCTATTGACCGCCGCCGTCGCCGCGCTGAATCCCGTTGGATATGGGATCATCGACAATGCGTTTCATTCAGGTGAACAACTGGCGCGCAGCCTGGGACAGTTTTTGATCTATTGCGCGCTGGGCATCCTTGCAGCGCTGGGATTGATCGAATTCGGCATCCGAAAATTTCTGATTTCAAGACAGCGCCGATTGGCGAGTGGAGTGACCCATGGCTGATACATCCTTCGACGTCGTCGTCATCGGCTCCGGTCCCGGCGGCTATGTGACGGCCATTCGGGCCGCGCAGCTCGGCTTCAAGACGGCGATCGTCGAGAAGGCCTATCTCGGCGGTATCTGCAACAACTGGGGCTGTATTCCGACCAAGGCGCTGCTGCGCTCTGCGGAGATCTATCACTACATGCAGCATGCCAAGGATTATGGCCTGTCGGCGGACAATATCTCGTTCGACATCAAGGCCGTGATCGCTCGCTCGCGCGGCGTCGTGAAGCGCCTCAGCGGCGGCGTCGAATATCTGATGAACAAGAACAAGATCTCGATCATCTGGGGCGACGCGACCCTGGATGCGCCGGGCAAGTTCACCGTCAAGAAGACCGAAGCCGCAGCGCCTAAGGGCGCGCTCGGGGCAGGCAGCTATACCGCCAAGCATATCATCGTCGCCACCGGCGCTCGGCCGCGCGTGCTGCCGGGTCTCGAGCCCGACAAGAAGCTGGTCTGGACTTATTTCGAGGCGATGAATCCCGACAAGATGCCGAAGTCGCTGCTGGTGGTCGGCTCCGGCGCCATCGGCATCGAATTCGCGTCGTTCTACAAGACCATGGGCGCCGACGTGACCGTGGTGGAAGTGCTGCCGCAGATCCTGCCGGTGGAAGACGCCGAGATCGCCGGCTTTGCCCGCAAGCAGTTTGAGAAGCAGGGCATCAAGATCATGTCCGGCGCTAAAGTGACAAAACTCGACAAGAAGTCGGATTCGGTCACCGTGACCATCGAGGATGGCAAGGGGGCTACCCAGCAGCTCACCGTCGATCGTGTCATCTCGGCGGTCGGCGTGGTCGGCAATATCGAAGGCTTTGGCCTCGAGAAGCTCGGCGTGAAGACCGAGCGCGGCTGTATCGTGATCGACAAATACGGCAAGACCAACGTGCCCGGCATCTATGCCATCGGCGACGTCGCCGGCCCGCCGATGCTCGCCCACAAGGCCGAGCATGAGGGCGTGATCTGCGTCGAGGCGATCAAGGGGATGAACCCGCATGCAATGGACAAGTCGCTGATCCCGGGCTGCACCTATTGCCATCCGCAGGTGGCCTCGGTCGGCCTCACCGAAGCCAAGGCCAAGGAAGCCGGCAAGGACGTCCGCGTCGGCCGCTTCCCCTTTGTCGCCAATGGCAAGGCGATCGCCCAGGGCGAGGACCAGGGCATGGTGAAGGTGATCTTCGACAAGAAGACCGGTCAGCTGCTCGGCGCCCATATGGTCGGCGCTGAAGTCGTCGAGATGATCCAGGGGTTTGTGGTCGCCATGAACTTGGAGACGACCGAGGAAGAGCTGTTCCACACGATCTTCCCGCATCCGACCATCTCGGAGACGATGAAGGAAGCCGTGCTGGACGCCTATGGCCGGGTGCTGAACACCTGAGCTGCTTCGCACGATCCTGACATTGAACGCCGCCTCGAAAAGGCGGCGTTTTCGTTGTCAGCCGCGTCTTTCAACTTTGGTCCAACTCTAAAGGGTTGCCGGGGTGCAACGAATGTGTCGCGGCGGCAACAGTCCCTCAAGATTTAACCCTGTCCCACTGTGGGTATTGCAACCGCCGCTATTTGGCCACACGCCTTCGTGAAATCATTTCTCGACAGCCAGAAGGCTGGAGCGCTTCGAAGATCGACGGGATGTCAGTGGGACTGTCCCGGATCGCCGAAGCGGCCTGAGAAACCAGGTTCGCGATGGACGTCAAGACGAACATCAAGTCGCATTTGCCGAGCCGTCATATGACGGAGGGCCGGGAGCTGGCGTTGCGTGGCGCGCTCCCGTCCGCGATGAGTCTGGCTATGTCACAAGGCAAACAGCCCGTTGCCGGCCAAGCGCTGCGCGCGGAAGAATCTCGTGCTGTCGAAATCTTCAAAAAGACACCATATCGCACCGATTTGAAGCGACTGAGCCGTTATGTCGCCAAAGACATATTGGAAGTTGCTGACATACCGTTGCTGAAGATGACATTGCTCGATCACAGCCGGTCGCGGGGAGCGTGCCTCACTGCGACGGGGCAGATGATCGCGGAGAAAATGAAGCCCGTGACGCGGAATTCCCATCGGGACGTCATTCGTTCTGCCGACAAGCCGATCGCCATTGGCGGTGACGCAGTCGGATCGAAGGGGAATCTGGCTTTCGACATCGTCGATTCGGAAGACGGCGCTCCCGTCCGGGGCGGTGCCGTCGCGGGTGCCTTTAACGTAAAATTGACTGACAAAGAATTGGCCGCGCACCCGACCAAACGGAAGCGTCGCGCGACTAACCATATGTCAGGGACGCTGTGGACATATGCCCAGCAGGTTGGATCGGCCATCGGTTGCGCCGTGACCCAAACTGGCCGGGCCCACGAGAAATACTGTTATGCGGATAGTTGAGCGTATCATTTTCAGCGTTTTTGCTTTGGGTGCCGCGTCTGTGGCCGCGCCGGCCTTTGCCTTTGATGGCGCGCCCGTTGGCAGCAGCGACGCAGCCCTGCCGGTTGTAACGACCATTCCCGGTGCTGCGCCGGTCTTGAAGAAGTCCGCCAAGCCCGATACGTCGCTGACCGCCCTTCAGTATGCCGCCGAAGGCGGTCATCCGATCGCCCAGTGGAAACTCGGCCGGATGTATGCCGACGGCAACGGCGTGGCGCAGGACGACCTGCGCGCCTTCGAATATTTCAGCCGCATCGCGAATGCCCATGCCGAGGACTCGCCGTCCGCGCCGCAGGCGACCATCGTCGCCAACGCCTTCGTAGCGCTCGGTCGCTACTACCTCGACGGTATCCCGAATTCGAAGATCAAGGCCGACACCGAACGCGCGCGTGAGATGTTCTCCTATGCAGCGTCCTATTTCGGCAATGCCGACGCCCAGTACGATCTGGCGCGGCTGTATCTGAAGGGCATCGGCACCCCGCGCGACACTAAATACGGTGCCCGCTGGCTGGGCCTTGCCGCGCAGAAGGGCCAGCACCAGGCGCAGGCGCTGCTCGGCCAGATGCTGTTCAACGGTGAATCGCTGCCGCGGCAGATGGCGCGCGGCCTGATGTGGCTGACGCTAGCCCGCGACAATGCCGGCCCGGACGACACCTGGATCCGCGACAGCTACAACAAGGCCATCGCCAAGGCCTCCGAAGACGACCGCGCCATGGCGCTGCAGATGCTCGAGCACTGGGTGTCCGGCAAACGGGACTGAGGATGGAACGAGGATTTCTTCCGGCCACGGAAGCCCTCGCGCTGCGCTCAGTTTGTCGTCACCCGGCTTGACCGGGTGACCCAATAATCACCAGCCTTCATCACTTTCGACGAGCGCTCGCGCCAGGCCGCGCGCCTTAGGCCATTGACGCCCGCGTCCACTGGATCCCCGTCAAGCCGGGCAATGACAGTCTATGTTTAGGGCTTGGCGATCGCAGCGCTTACGCCGCTTCAAGATCCAGATCGACCCACACCGGCACGTGATCGCTCGGCTTCTCCCAGGCGCGCACATATTTGTCGATGCCGACGTCGATCAGCTTGTCGCTGGCCTGCGGTGACAACAGCAGGTGGTCGATGCGGATGCCCCAGTTCTTCTGCCAAGCGCCGGCCTGATAGTCCCAGAACGTGTACTGGCCGGGCTCGTCGGTGACGGCGCGCAGGGCGTCGGTCATGCCCAGGCCGAGCAGGGTCTGGAAGCTCGCGCGGGTTTCCGGCTTGAACAGCGCGTCGTTGATCCAGGCCGCCGGATTATAGGCGTCTGCTGCCGCCGGGATGACGTTGAAGTCTCCGGCGAGAATCAACGGCTCTTCCGTCTTCAGCCGCAGCTTCGTGAATTCCTGTAGTCGCGACATCCATTTCAGCTTGTAGGGATACTTCTCGGTATCGACCGGATTGCCGTTCGGCAGATACAAGCAGGCAACCCGGACCACCCCGGATTTCAGCGACACCACACCTTCGATGAAGCGCGCATGGAGATCCTCGTCGTCGCCTGCCAGCCGGGGCGTGGCTTCCTCCAGCGGATATTTCGAGAGCAGGGCGACGCCGTTGAAGGTCTTCTGGCCGTGGGTGACTACATTGTAGCCGAGCGCCTCGATGGCCTCTCGCGGAAATGCCTCATCGACACATTTGATTTCCTGCAGGCAGACGATGTCCGGCGCGCAGTCGCGCAGCCACGTCACCAGATGGTCCAGCCGCTGGCGGACAGAATTCACATTCCACGTCGCAATTCTCATCTGCTGGGATTCCGGTAACAACAATGGCAAAAATACGTCAACGTGGCATACCATCATCCCCGCCAACATGATAAGCTTTAAGCCTAAAGCGCACAGACGCTGTCTTTAAAGCTGCCATGGGCGGGAAACGGGGGCGACCCGATCTTCTGTACCAGGTGACATGGACCATATGAAGAAACGCACATCGATCGCTCTACTCGTTCTCGTCGGCGCTGCCGCAGTTGCGGCCTACACGACGCGCTCCTCGTGGACCGGTGGCAACACCAATGCACAGGCCCCGCAGCGCGCGCGGATCGTTGCGGTCGAGATTGCCAAGGCGGAACGCAAACCGGTTCCGGTCGATGTCGATTCGATCGGTACAGTAACGCCGATTTCGAGTGTCGCACTCAAGTCGCGGGTGGAAACCACCATCACCTCGGTGCATTTTGAAGACGGCGCCAAGGTCAAGGAAGGTGATCTGCTGTTCACCCTCGATTCGCGGCAGATCGATGCCCAGATCGAGCAGGCCGAAGGCACGCTGGCCCGCGATCAGGCCCAACTGGCCGGTGCGGAACGCGACGTGCGGCGCTTTACCGATCTGATCGGCAAGGGCGCGACCACGCAGGTCAGCGTCGACAATGCCAAGACCCAATCCGACATCCTGGCCGGAACCATCCGGGCCGATCAGTCGGCGCTCGACAATCTCAAGGTCCAGAAGAGCTATACCATCATCCGCGCGCCGTTCTCCGGCCGGATTAGTGCAGCCAATGTGAAGGTCGGCAATTTCGTGCGCCCGGCCGATACGGCGCCGCTCGCCACCATCAATCAGATGGCTCCGGTCTATGTGTCCTTCGCCATTCCGCAGCGTGTGCTTGGCGACCTGCGCGAAGCGATGGCGGCGGGATCGACGTCGGTCATTGCGACCATCCCGAACAGCGGCCGTTCTGAAACCGGCAAGGTGGCGATGGTGGAAAACACAGTGGATTCCACCACCGGCATGGTCACCGTGCGCGGCATCATGAGCAATCCGAACGAAACCCTGTGGCCGGGCATTCTGGTACAGACCAAGCTGATCGTGCGCACTGAGGATGGCGTTGTTGTGCCCACCGTGGCTGTGCAACGCAGCCAGACCGGGAACTTCGTGTTCACGGTGAAGGACGGCGTCGCCCGTGTTCAACCTGTCGAAGTCGATCGCACCTTCCAGGGGATTTCGGTGATCACGTCAGGTTTAAAAGGGGATGAGGACGTCGTCGTCGACGGCCAGCTCCTGCTGACACAAGGCACACGGGTCGAAGCCCGGGCCCGCAAGGCCGGGGCATAAAACATGACCCTCTCGGAGCTCTGCATCCGTCGCCCTGTGATGACCACGCTCATCACGGCGACGATCATCGCGTTTGGCATTTTCGGTTTCCGACTGCTGCCGGTGTCTGCGCTTCCGAAAGTGGACTTTCCGACCATCGCGGTGACGGCGACGCTGCCGGGCGCCAGCGCCGACACGATGGCGGCCTCGGTCGCCGGCATCATTGAGCGTCAGCTCTCGACCATCGCTGGCATCTCTTCGATGTCGTCGAGCTCGTCGCAGGGAACGACCCAGATCATCATTCAGTTCGATCTCAACCGCAATATCGATGCGGCAGCGCTGGACGTGCAGACTGCGCTGACGATCGCACAGCGCCGGTTGCCGATCGAAATGACGATCCCGCCGAGTTTCCGCAAGGTGAACCCCGGCGATTTCCCGGTGCTGTTCATTGCGCTGAGTTCATCGACGCTGCCGCTCTCGGCCGTCAATGAATTCGGCGATATCACCATCGGACAGGCGCTGTCGCAGATCCCCGGCGTGGCGCAGGTGCTGATCTATGGCACGCAGAAATTCGCCATTCGCGTGCAGGCCGATCCCGAAGCTGCGGCGGCTCGCGGATTGTCGCTTGAAGATATCCGCACGGCGGTGTCACGCGCGAACTCCTCGACGCCGGTCGGAACTCTGAACGGACCGAAGCAGGACATCTCGCTGCAGGCATCCGGACAGATGTCCAAGGCCGCCGACTATGGCCAGGTCGTTGTTGCCTGGCGCAACGGCTCGCCGGTCAAGCTGAACGAAGTCGCCAAGATCTATGACGCAGTCGAAAACGACAAGGTCGCGACCTGGTTGAATGGCGAGCGCGCCATCGTGCTGGCGATCCAGAAGCAGCCCGACGCCAACACGGTCGCCGTGGTCGACGGCGTCCGCGCCAAGCTGCCGTCGCTGCGCGCGCAATTGCCGCCAGCGGTCGAAGTCAATATGATGATGGACCGCTCGATCTCGGTCCGCGAAGCCGTCGCTGACGTCGAGGAGACATTGCTGATCGCCGTTGTGCTGGTGATCTTCGTGATCTTCCTGTTCCTGCGCTCAGCCTCCGCGACCTTGATTCCCGCGCTGGCGGTGCCGATCTCGATCTTCGGCACATGCGCCGCGATGTATATGCTGGACTACTCCATCAACAACATGACGCTGCTGGCGTTAACCCTTTCCGTGGGCTTCGTGGTCGACGACGCCATCGTCATGCTGGAAAACATCGTCCGCCATATCGAACTCGGCATGAAGCCGTTCGACGCGGCGCTGAAGGGCGCACGCGAAATCGGTTTCACCATCGTCTCGATCACCTTCTCGCTGATCGCGGTGTTCATTCCCGTGCTGCTGATGGGCGGCATTGTCGGCCGCGTGTTCCGCGAATTCGCTGTGACGATTGCGGTGGCGATCATCGTCTCCGGCTTCGTGTCGCTGACGTTGACGCCTATGCTCTGCGCGCGCGTGCTCAAGGCGCACAATCCCGAGCACAAGGAAAATTTCATCCTGCGCGGTTTCGAGCGCATATTTGCGGCTTGGCTGCGCGGCTACGAATGGGCGCTCGATCGCGTGCTCGCACACAAGGGCATCATGCTGGTGGTGACGCTCGCGACCCTTGGCGGCACCGTCTATCTCTACAACATCGTACCAAAGGGCTTCTTCCCGCAGGAGGATACCGGCTTTCTGACCGGTACGACCGAAGCCGCAACCGATACGTCCTTCGAAGCGATGAGTGCGCGGCAGCAGGCGCTGGCCGATCTGCTGAAATCCGATCCTGCCGTCGAATACATCAACAGCACCGTGGGCTCGGGCGGTCCGAATGCGACGGCGAATTACGGTCGTCTGTTCGTCGCGCTGAAACCGCGCAAGGATCGTGATCCAGCACAGGTGGTGATGGCGCGGCTGCGGCAGAAGTCGTTGGCCGTTCCGGGCCTGCAGGCCTTCTTCCAGAGCATCCAGAATCTGAACATCGGCGGCCGGCCGTCGAAGAGCCAGTATCAATACGTGCTTCAGGGCAGCGACACCGACACGCTGTATCGCGTGTCGCCGGAGATGCGCGACCGCATCGCCAAGGTACCCGGTCTGCTCGACGTGACGACCGACCTCTACATCAAGAACCCGCAGATGACGGTCGATATCGACCGCGAAAAGGCGGCGGTCTACGGCGTCACCGTCGATCAGGTTCGTAACCAGCTCTATAATGCGTTCGGCTCGCGCCAGGTCGGCACCATCTATATGCCGACCAACGACTATCAGATCATCCTGGAAGCACAGCCGCAGTTCCGGATCGATCCGAGCGATCTCTCCAAGCTCTATATGAAGACGTCGAACAATCAGACCATTCCGCTGAGTGCGGTCGCGCGTCTGGTGCCGACGGTTGGGCCGCTGCAGATCAACCATCAGGGTCAGCAGCCGGCGGTGACGATCTCGTTCAACCTCGTGCCGGGCTATTCGCTGGGCTATGCGGTGGACCAGATCACGCAAATCGAGGCTGACTCCAAACTGCCGGTGACCATCGCCACCGGCTTCTCCGGCACGGCGCAGGTGTTCCAGGATTCATTGCGCGGGCAGGGCGTATTGATCCTCGCCGCTGTGTTCGCGGCCTTCGTGATCCTCGGCATTCTCTATGAGAGCTTCATCCATCCGATCACGATTATCTCCGGCCTGCCATCGGCGGGTATCGGCGCGATCCTGACGCTGATGCTGTTCAAGATGGAAATGTCTGTGATCGCCATGATCGGCATCGTCATGCTGGTCGGCATCGTCAAGAAGAACGCCATCATGATGGTCGACTTCGCGCTCGAGCGTCGCCGCGTCGGCCTGTCGGCCGAACATGCGATCCGCGAGGCCGCGCTACTGCGTTTCCGCCCGATCATGATGACCACCTTCGCGGCCATCTTCGGCACGCTGCCGATCGCGCTCGGTGCCGGTGCCGGCGCCGAATTGCGTCAGCCACTTGGCGTCGCGGTGGTCGGCGGTCTGTGTGTCTCGCAATTGCTGACGCTGTTCATCACACCGGTCATCTACATCTATCTCGACCGCATCGACCGCAAGCTGAAGCGCAAGCTGCAGCCGCAGCTCGACGAAGAAGACCACGACGATCGTCCGCGCGTCGTAGCAGCGGAATAAGGATGTCTTCAATGCCGGTGAGAACACTCGCTGCGGCCGCTTTGCTGGCCGCACTCGTTGTTGCGCCTGTCTTCGCAGATGACCGGATCGAAATCTTCGACGCCCATATGCACTACAACTGGGAGCCGAAGCCGTATTACCAGCCCGACGAGGTACTTGAGGTCTTCAAGAAGAACCGCGTCACTGGCATTCTCGCCACCAGCCGCCCGAACACCGGCACTCATGTGCTGATGGACGACAAGGCGAAGGGCAAGGCGGGCGGTCTGCAGGTCGTGCCGTTCATCCGGCCGTATCGCGTGCGTGCCGATATCGGCAGCTGGTTCAATGATCCCGTTATCTTTGATCTCGTGCAGGAGGAATTCAAGCGCGGCTATTATCGCGGCGTCGGCGAATTCCATCTGACCGGCAAGGCGGCCGATACCGAGATGGTCAAGAAGACCGTCGACTTCGCCGTCGCCAACAATCTCTATCTGCACGCCCATGCCGACGACGAAGCGGTCGAGATTCTGATGCGGCATAATCCGCGCGCGCAGATCATCTGGGCGCATACCGGCTTCAGCCTCGCGCCGGATCGTGTCGCGGCGATGCTGGTAAAATATCCGAAGCTCTGGGGTGAGTTATCCTATCGCAGCGGCATCGTGGATGGATCAGGCAAGTTGACGCCGCAGTGGCGCGTGCTGTTTGAACGCTACCCCGATCGCTTCCTGCTGGGCTCTGACACCTGGGTGCCGGAACGCTGGGCGAGCTATGGCGATATCATGGATGGTTACCGCGCCTGGCTGGCGCAACTGCCGCCGGCGGTCGCCAAACAGATCGCACACGGCAATGCGCGGGCGCTGTTCGCCGAGAAATAGACCGATCTAAATGAGCCGAATAGAGGTCAGATCGAGAAGCTGGTCCCGCAGCCGCAGGACGCCGTCGCGTTCGGATTGACGACGCGGAACGATGCGCCGATCAGGTCGTCGACGAAGTCGAGTTCGGAGCCGGCCAGGAACGGTGCTGACGAAGGGTCGACCAGCACCACGGCGCTGTCGCGTTCGATCAGGATGTCGTCGTCTGCCTTGGCGCGCTCGACGTCGAACTTGTACTGGAAGCCGGAGCAGCCGCCGCCTTCGACCGACACGCGGAGCATGGCGCCGTCGCCTTCGGTCTTGAGGATCTCGCCGATCCGGCGCGCAGCACGCGCGCTGACGGTGAGGGGGGCCTCGGTGACTGCAGTGTCGGTCATATCTGGCTCTCCGGGCAGGATTCGAACCATTTGAATCTGCCGCTCCCCATAGTTAAGTGCGGCAGGCTCAGGAATCAATTGGATCAAGGATAAACACGCCGTGTCGGTTGGAATGGCTGCTCCCCGCGCGCCCTATGCCTGCGACCCCGATCGCAGCCGCGGACGGCTGTTTTCCGAGGCTCCGAGCCGGACCCGCAGCGCGTTTCGCCGGGATTGCGACCGGGTCATCCATTCGACCGCGTTTCGGCGCCTCAAGCACAAGACCCAGGTCTTTGTGTTCCATGAGGGCGATCATTACCGGACCCGACTCACCCACACGTTGGAAGTGGCGCAGATTGCCCGCGCCGTGGCCCGGCAACTGGGCCTCGACGAAGATCTGACCGAGACGCTGGCGCTGGCCCATGACATCGGCCACCCGCCGTTTGGTCATGCTGGCGAGCGGGCGCTGGACGCTTGTCTCGAGGCCCATGGCGGCTTCGATCACAACGCTCAGACCCTGCGCCTCGTGACGTCGCTGGAGCATCGCTATCCGGAATTCGACGGCCTCAATCTGACCTGGGAGACCCTCGAAGGCATCGTCAAACACAACGGGCCGCTGACCGACGCGTCAGGCGCGCCTGTCGGGCGCTATGCGACCCACGGCGTGCCGTTCGGGATCACCGAATACGACCGGACCTTCGATCTGGAACTGTCGAGCTTCGCGTCAATGGAGGCTCAGGTTGCGGCGATTGCCGATGATATCGCCTATGACGCTCATGACATCGATGACGGGCTGCGCGCAGGGCTGTTCACCGTCGATGACCTCAAGGCGATGCCGCTCACGCAAGGCATGATCGCCGAGATCGACACGCGCTATCCCGGTCTCGACGAGAGCCGCCGCGGCGCCGAACTGGTGCGCGAGCTGATTTCCTATCTGATCGGTGCGGTCGTCGGTGAGACGGAGCAACGACTCGGCGTGGTGCTGCCGAAGTCCGCGGAGGACATTCGCCGCTGCGGGCGCAAGCTCGTCGCGTTTCGTGCCGACGCGGCAGAAGCCGAGGCTGGGATCAAGGCCTTCCTCTGGCAGCACATGTATCGCCATGAGCGTGTCATGCGGGTGATGGTCGAGGCGGAATGTCTGGTTACCGACCTGTTCGCACGCTATCAGCGCGCGCCCGAGGATCTGCCGCCTGAATGGCTGCCCCCTCAGGGCGCCGAGCCGGAATCGGAGGGCGAACAGGCGCGCCGGATCGGCAATTTCATTGCCGGGATGACCGACCGTTTTGCCATCACCGAACATATCCGGCTCTTTGACTCGACCCCCGAATTGCGTTAGGCGACACGTCTAAGTGCCTTTCAGGGCTTAAATATTTGTAATTTCCGTTGCCTTGCATTTGCTTGGATTCAAACAAAATGCAGCGGAACGCAAACCAAACCGCTATCCATCCTCCTGATACAAATCCAGCCGGAATGATCCGGCGCAAGTTCTGGTTCCCGTACCGCCATGGCCACCACCGCTCCGTCCCCGCATCTGTTTGCCAACGTGCTCGCGCGCGTTCATGCGATTTGTAACGCCCTCGTCGGTGAACGCGTGCTGCCGGCCGGCATCGATCTGTCGCGCGTCGTCGTCGAGCCGACCAAGGATGCGTCCCATGGCGACATGGCGAGCAATGCCGCGATGGTGTTGGCGAAGGAGGCGAAAGCCAAGCCGCGAGATCTGGCTGACGCTATCGCTGCGAAGCTGCGCGAAGACGATCTGGTGACGTCAGTGGATGTCGCCGGACCCGGCTTCATCAATCTCACGCTGAAGTCGTCCGCCTGGGCCGATGCGCTACGCGCGGTGTTGCGCGACGGTGCCTCGTATGGCCGGAGCGCTGTCGGCGCCGCGGAGAAGGTCAATGTCGAATACGTGTCGGCCAATCCGACGGGACCGATGCATGTTGGCCATTGCCGCGGCGCCGTGTTTGGCGATGCGCTGGCGAGTCTGCTCGATTGCGCCGGTTATGACGTCACCCGCGAATACTACATCAACGACGCGGGCGCACAGGTCGACGTGCTCGCGCGCTCGGCACATCTGCGCTACCGCGAGGCGCTAGGCGAAGCCATCGGTGACATTCCGGAAGGCCTGTATCCCGGCGACTATTTGATGCCAGTGGGGCAGGCACTCGCGGCTGAGCACGGCGCTGCGCTGAATCAGATGCCCGAGGACAAGTGGCTGCCGATCACGCGCGCCAAAGCCATTTCCATGATGATGGAGATGATCAAGGGCGATCTCGCCGCGCTGAACATCTCCCACGAAGTGTTCTTCTCCGAGCGCTCGCTGATCGCAGGCAGCACCGATATGGTCGGCGCGACCATCGATTTCCTGCGCGCCAAGGGCGACGTCTATGAGGGCCGGTTGCCACCGCCGAAGGGCAAGCCGATCGACGACTACGAAGACCGCGAGCAGACCCTGTTCCGCGCCACGGCCTATGGCGACGATGTCGACCGTCCGCTGCTGAAGTCGGATGGCGGCTACACGTATTTTGCGTCCGATATCGCCTATCACAAGACCAAGTTCGACCGCGGCTTCCTCAACATGGTCGACGTCTGGGGCGCCGATCACGGCGGCTACATCAAGCGTGTGCAGGCGGCGATCAAGGCGGTGACGGCAGGGAAGGCCGAGCTCGACGTCAAGATCGTGCAGCTTGTGAAGCTGCTGCGCAACGGCGAGCCGGTGAAGATGTCGAAGCGCTCCGGCGATTTTGTTACCTTGCGCGAAGTGGTCGACGAGGTCGGCTCCGACGCAGTGCGCTTTATGATGCTGTTCCGCAAGAACGACGCGGTGCTCGATTTTGACCTCGCCAAGGTGATCGAGCAGTCCAAGGACAATCCGGTTTTCTATGTCCAGTACGGGCATGCCCGCGGCCATTCGATCTTCCGCAATGCGCGGGAGATGCTGGCCGACCTGCCTCTGGAAACCGAGCCGCGCATTGCCTATCTGAAAGACGCGGTGATGGAGCGGCTCGACGATATCGCCGAACTGGGCCTGATGCGGCAGTTAGCATTGTACCCACGGATGATAGAATCTGCGGCCACAGCGCACGAGCCGCACCGCATCGCTTTCTATCTGTATGATCTCGCCAGCGAATTTCATGCGCTCTGGACGCGCGGACGCGATATGCCTCATTTACGCTTCATTATCACTAATGATGCAGAACTTACTAAAGCGCGATTGGCACTCGTCCAGAGCGTCGTCTCAGTCCTGGCTTCGGGCCTCGCCGTTCTCGGCGTCACCGCACCGGACGAGATGCGGTAGACAGGGGACGGCCGCTCACATGGGGATCTGTGGGTGGTTCTTGATAGCAGCTGTTTCGTTTGAAAAGCGGGTTGGCGGCTTTCCCGAAGGGGATGCGACATCACAATGGCTAATCGATACCAGAACCGACCTTTCCCAGCGGATGACGATTACGGCCGCGACGCTCAATCGCGGACGAAGGGCGAGGGCGATCCGCTCGCCGAGCTCGCGCGGCTGATCGGGCAGACCGACCCGTTCGCGAGCAACGGCCGCCCGGCGCCCGCGCCGCGCCAGGCTGAACCGGCCTATCAGGACGAGCCGGAATATCAGGAAGAACCCGCGCAGCCCGGCCCGCCGCCGTGGATGCAGCGTGCGGCAGCCCATGAGCCGCAGCAGCAGGAATTCGAGAATCTTCATCCGGTGCAGCGTTACGGCGCTCAGCATCAGGAGCCGCAGCATCTGCAGCCGGAGGCCGATTATCATCAGGCGCCGGCATTTGCCGCGCATACGGATCATCAGGCGCAGGATTATCAGGGCCAGTACGACCAGGCTCACGTGCCGCATGATCCCAATCGTTATGACGATGCGCTGTATGGCCACGCCGATGGCGCACGGGCCCAGCATCCGCACGACGATCAGTACCAGGACGATCCTTACGCCTATCAGGACGGCTATGCCGAGCAGGAAGAGGCGCCGAAGCGTCGCGGTGGCATGGCGACCGTCGCCATCGTGCTGGCGCTGGCCGTAGTGGGTACCGGGGCTGCCTTCGGCTATCGGACGTTTATGGGATCCGCGCGCACCGGCGAACCGCCGGTGATCAAGGCCGAGCCCGGTCCGAACAAGATCGTCCCGCCGTCGGCGACAGCCGCGGCCGACGGCAAGCCCATCCAGGATCGTCTTGGCGGCGCAGCCCCCGAGCGGCTGGTGTCGCGCGAAGAGCAGCCCGTCAACGTGCAGGACGCCACCAAGGCTGGTCCGCGCGTGGTGTTCCCGCCGCTGAACCAGAACGCTAACCCGCCATCGACGGCCAGCGTGTCGCCATCCAACAAGCCGATGGTGGGCAATGGCGCGATGCAGGGCGGCGATGAGCCTCGCAAGATCCGTACATTTGCCGTCAAGGGTGACCAGTCCGACGCCGGGGCCACACCGGCTGCGCGACAGGCGCCGGCCCGCATCGCCGCTCCGGCAGCGGTTCCTGCAGCCGCGCCCGCTGCGGCACCGCGCGCGACCAATGCCAACGCATCGGCCAATGCCCCGATGTCGCTGTCGCCGCAGGCCGCGCCTCCGGCTGCAGCCGCTCCTCCGGCGCCCTCACCACGTATGGCTTCGACCAACCCGACCCAGCAGGCGGCCCCGGTCGCCTCCGGCGGCGGCTATGTGGTCCAGGTATCGTCCCAGCGGTCGGAGGGCGATGCCCAGGCGTCGTTCCGCGCCCTGCAGACCAAGTTCCCCTCGGTACTGGGATCGCGAGCTCCGCTGATCAAGAAGGCCGACCTTGGCGACAAGGGGACCTATTATCGGGCCATGGTCGGACCGTTCAGTTCGCAGGACGAGGCCTCGCAGGTCTGCGGGAACCTGAAATCTGCCGGCGGACAGTGCGTCGTCCAAAGGAATTAACGGCCGTTTCCTTGACCCTGGGCGTTGATGGGGGCTAATCGGCCCCATGAGCACACGCGCATTCATCACCGGTGTATCTGGTCTGGAATTGACCGCTGAAGAGCGCGCATTTCTGCGTGCGGAACGGCCGTGGGGCTTCATTCTCTTCAAGCGTAATGTTGATAATCCTGCCCAAGTTACTCGACTTGTGGAGGAATTGCGCGGCGCGACCGGTGATCTGGATGCGCCGGTCCTGATCGATCAGGAAGGCGGCCGTGTGCAGCGTTTGGGGCCGCCGCATTGGCCGGTCTATCCGCCTGGCGCAGTGTTCAGTGTTCTCTACGATGCCGAGCCGGAAGCGGGCCTCAGGGCGGCCTGGCTCAGCTCACGGCTCATTGCGAGTGATCTTGTGGATCTCGGCATCACCGTTGATTGCCTGCCGCTGGCAGACGTCCCCGTGGAGGGCGCTGATGCCGTGATCGGCAATCGCGCCTACGGCACCGAGCCCCGCAAGGTCGCGATTATTGCCCGCGCCGTGACCGATGGTCTGTCGCAAGGTGGCATTCTACCGGTCCTCAAACACATTCCCGGCCATGGTCGGGCTACGGCCGACACCCATTTCAAATTGCCGATCGTAGATAACGCGAAGAGTGAGCTCGAAGCCTCTGATTTCGAGGCATTTCGTCCACTGGCCGATTTGCCGATGGCGATGACTGCACATGTTGTGTTTAGCGCTCTGGATGCCACCCAACCGGCCACGACTTCTGCGACAATCATCGAACAGGTGATTCGCGGCAGTATCGGGTTCCAGGGTTTGTTGATGAGTGATGACGTGTCCATGAATGCTCTGGCGGGATCGATCGCGGAACGCACGCGGGCGATCGTCAACGCCGGGTGCGACATGGTCCTGCATTGCAACGGCAAGCTGGACGAGATGCGTGACGTCGTCAGCGAAACCCCGGTTCTCACCGGGAAGGCGCTGGAGCGCGCCAGGGCGGCCGTCGCCGCCCGCCGTCAGCCGCAGCCGTTCGACCGCGCCGCCGGACGCGCGGAACTGGACGCCTTGATCGCTCGAGCAGGAGCAAGTGCATGAGCGCTGAGATTTTGTCGTTTGAGACCGGACTGCCGGCTGAGGTCGTTCCCGACGACGAGCCGGCGCTGGTCGTCGACGTCGAAGGCTACGAAGGCCCGCTCGACCTGTTGCTTGCGCTCGCACGTCAGCAGAAGGTTGACCTGCACAAAATTTCGATTCTCGCGCTGGCCGACCAGTATCTGCTGTTCATCGAAGCCGCGCGGAAGATCCGTCTGGAACTGGCTGCCGACTATCTGGTGATGGCGGCGTGGCTGGCGTTCCTGAAGTCGCGCCTGCTGCTGCCGGATACGACGGTGCCGGGCGAAGGCCCGAGCGCCGAGGATATGGCGACCGCGCTGGCCAACCGGCTGCGCCGCCTCGAAGCCATCCGCGAAGCCTCGAACAGGCTGATGACCCGGCCGCAGCTCAACCGCGACATCTTTCCGCGCGGCGTTCCTGAGTCGATCGCCGAGGTGAAGCATCCGCGCTTTACGGCGACGCTTTACGACCTGCTGTCGGCCTATGCGACCCAGCGCCAGGCTCGCGTGCTGACGCGCGTCCATCTCGCCAAGCGCACCGTTTGGTCGCTGAGTGAAGCGCGCGCCTCGCTGGAACGGTTGGTCGGCATGGCAGAGGACTGGAGCCGTCTCGACGAATACCTGCTGGCCTATGTCGCCGACCCCGCGCAGCGCGCGACGGTGATGGCCTCGAGTTTTGCAGCTGCGCTTGAACTGGTCCGTGAGGGCACGCTCGACCTCAGCCAGAAAGAAGCATTCGCGCCTTTGTATTTCCGCAAGCACATCGCCCAGCCTGTGCAGGTGGAGCCGGAAGTTCCGGCCGAGTAAGTGGAAGAAGGAGATCCAGACATGGCAAGCCTCGCCGAGAAACGCATCGACGATGTCGAGGATCAGATCGTGCACACCGAGGGACAATCCGAGGTCCAGTCGGAGGCGCGCCCCGAAGAATTACGCCTGCTCGAAGCGCTGTTGTTCGCATCCACCGAGCCGCTCGACCAGTCCGCGCTGGCCAAGCGCATGCCGGATGGCGTCGATATCAAGGCGGCACTGGCGCAGTTGCAGGCCGATTACGCCATGCGCGGCGTCAATCTGGTTCGCGTCGCCAACAAGTGGACGTTCCGCACTGCCGGTGACCTGTCCTGGCTGATGACCCGCGAGACGACCGAAACCCGCAAGCTGTCGCGTGCGGCGATCGAAGTGCTCGCGATCGTCGCTTATCATCAGCCGGTGACGCGCGCCGAAATCGAAGACATTCGCGGCGTCATCACGTCCAAGGGGACACTCGACGTTCTGCTGGAAACCGGCTGGATCAAGCCACGTGGCCGTCGCAAGACGCCGGGCCGGCCGCTGACCTTCGGCACCACCGAAAGCTTCCTGTCGCAATTCAGCCTGGAGGCACTCGGCGATCTGCCCGGCCTCGAGGAATTGAAGGGCACCGGCCTCTTGGATTCGCGGCTGCCGTCCGGCTTTAGCGTTCCCAATCCGTCCGACGATCCGACGCTCCGCGAGGACGAAGATCCCCTGGAGGGCGGCGAACTGGAACTGGCGCTGTCAGCGCCCGATCCGGAATTCCCCGAATTGCAGCTCAAGGAGCCGGAGACCGGCACCGTCGAATTTGCTGGTGACGCGGAGGATTTTGCCGAGGCGAAGGCCGAATTCACCGAAACGGCCGATGTCGTGGAGCCAGTGAGCGAAGTTGCCGACGTCGCGGAACTCGAAACCGGTGATCTCGACGTGATCGAGGCAGAGACCGGAGCGGAAGCGGCCGAGGCCGCAGAGCCCGAGACCGCCGAACTCGACGACGATGAAGACGATTCGGACGACGAGCTTGACGAGGACGATCAGGACGAAGATGAGCCGGATGACGCTGAGCCGGACGCAACCGACCGGGACGACGACCGCAAGCATTGATCGCGGCATTAACGCTCGCGGCATTGCGCCGCGACATCCGCGATTCCACGAGGGTTAAGTCCTTGTTTTTGACACCCCCGCAGCCTACGTTCCGGTCAGATCAGGCCGGGCGACTGGCCGCGTGTTTGGAGGGTTAGCAGGATGGGTTCACTCAGCATTTGGCACTGGATCGTCGTGATCGGAGTGGTCCTGCTGTTGTTCGGGCGCGGCAAGATTTCCGACCTGATGGGCGACGTTGCGCAGGGTATCAAGGCCTTCAAGAAGGGCATGGCGGACGACGACAAGCCGGCAGACAAGCCGACCGAGCCGGTCCGCACCATCGACCAGACCCCGCCGGCGCCGACCGCCAACCGTACGGACGTCGGCAGCAAGGTTGTCTGAGGTTCCGAAGGGATTGTCCTGAGGGATCGTGGCGGCCATTGAAGGAGACGCGGGCTTGTCCAGCCCCGCGTGAGCGGATTTTTTCATGTTCGATATCGGGTGGAGTGAACTGGTCGTCATCGCGGTCGTCGCGCTGATCGCCATCGGCCCGAAGGAATTGCCCGGCGTGCTGCGCATGGTCGGGCAGTGGATGGGCAAGGCCCGCAAGATGGCCTCGGAATTCCAGGGCCAGTTCAACGAGGCGATGCGCGAAGCCGAAATGGCCGACGTCAAGAAGGCTTTCGACGACGTTAAGGACGCCGCCTCCGGCTTCACCACCAATAATATCATGACCTCGCTGACCAAGGACGTCAGCGACGCCATGGCCATCGACAAGGCCGACAATCTCGATACGCCTCCGGCCGTGCCCACCACGCCTGAGCTGCCGACACCGGAGACCTTCGTTGAGGCCGAAACGCATGCGCAGGAAACTGCCGCGGTCAACGAGCCACTGGCCATTACCCGGGAAGTTCAGCCGTCGCCAGTCGAAACCCACGCTGCCGCCAATGATGGCGCAACAGCGCCCGACGCGGCCAGTCCCGACGTTCTGAAGGACGCCAAAGCGTCATGAGTGCCGAAGATATCGAAGCCTCCAAGGCTCCCTTGATGGATCACCTGATCGAGCTGCGGTCGCGGCTGATCAAGGCGCTGCTCGCATTCGCGGTGGCCTTCATCTTCTGCTTCTTCTTCGCCAAGCAGATCTACAACGTGCTGGTCTGGCCGTTCGTCTGGGTCGCCGGCCCCGAGAACTCGAAATTCATCTACACGGCACTGCTGGAATACTTCCTGACCCAGCTCAAGCTCGCGATGTTCGGCGCCGGCTTCATCTCGTTTCCGGTGATTGCCGCGCAGATCTACATGTTCGTGGCGCCTGGCCTCTACAAGCACGAGAAGGGCGCGTTCCTGCCGTATCTGATCGCGACGCCGATCTTTTTCGCGCTGGGCTCGCTGCTGGTCTATTTCCTCGTGCTCCCGATGCTGATCCGGTTCTCGCTGGGCATGCAGCAGGCCGGCGGTGCCGAGACCGCGCAGATCGCGTTGCTGCCCAAAGTCGGCGAATATCTCTCGCTGATGATGTCGCTGATCTTCGCCTTCGGCATCGCCTTCCAGTTGCCGGTGATCCTGACACTGCTCGGCCGCATCGGCATCCTGACCTCGAAGCAGCTGCGCGAGAAGCGTCGTTACTTCATCGTCATCGCTTTCGTCATCGCCGCCGTGCTGACGCCGCCTGACGTGATCAGCCAGGCTTCCCTCGCGATTCCGCTGCTGATCCTCTACGAAGGTTCGATCATCGCCGTCAGCATGGTCGAGAAGAATGCCGCCAAGGCGGCTGCAGCCAAGGCTGCGGAGACCGGCACGGATGTGACGCCGGCGGAGTAGGGTTGTTTCCAAACCCTGTGCCGGCCCATTTGATGTTCCAAATGTCAGCTATTCAGGGTACTCAGAGCCGCTTTCGCTCAGGAATCCCGTCATGCACGACATCAAATCGATCCGCGACAATCCCGAAGCTTTCGACGCTGCGCTGAAGCGGCGGGGACTGGCGCCGCTGTCGGCATCGCTGCTGGCAATCGATGAGAGCCGCCGCACTTCGATCCTGGCGTCCGAGCAGGCACAGGCCCGGCGCAATGCGGCCTCGAAGGAAATCGGCGAGGCCAAGAAGACCAAGGACGAGGCGCGCGCCAATGCGCTGATGGCCGAGGTCACCGAGCTCAAGACCACGATGCCGGCCATGGAGGCCGCGGTGAAGGACGCCGAGGATAAGCTCAAGGTCGCGCTTGCCGAAATCCCGAACCTGCCGCTCGACGAAGTGCCTGATGGTGTCGACGAACACGGCAATGTGGAGCGCCATCACTTCGGTGCCAAACGCAACTACGCCTTTTCGCCGAAGGCGCATTACGACATCGGCGAAGCCATGGGCTTTATGGATTTCGAGGCGGCGGCCAAACTGTCGGGGGCGCGCTTCGTCGTATTGAAAAAGGGGCTCGCGCGGCTCGAGCGTGCCATCGGGCAGTTCATGCTCGATCTGCATACGAATGAGCATGGCTACACGGAAGTGAACCCACCGCTCTTGGTTCGCGACGATGCGATGTTTGGCACTGCGCAGCTTCCGAAGTTTCGCGATGATCAATTCGCCGCCGGTGCGATCGGCAATGAGGGACAGGGCTATTGGCTCATCCCCACCGCCGAAGTCCCACTCACCAATCTCGTGCGCGAGATCCATCGTCGACGAAAAGGAGCTGCCGCTGCGGATGACGGCGCTGACGCCGTGCTTCCGCGCCGAGGCTGGCGCTGCCGGCCGCGATACGCGTGGCATGATCCGCCAGCACCAGTTCACCAAGGTCGAACTGGTTTCGATCACCACGCCTGAGGAAAGCAAGAACGAGCATGAGCGCATGCTGTCCTGCGCCGAGGAAGTGCTACGCCGGCTTGGCCTGCATTACCGCGTGATGACGCTGTGCACCGGTGATATGGGCTTCGCTGCGCAGAAGACCTACGACATCGAGGTCTGGATGCCGGGCCAGGGCGAGGGCGGCGCTTATCGCGAGATCTCATCCTGCTCGGTCTGCGGCGATTTCCAGGCGCGACGCATGGATGCGCGCTCGCGCGGGCCGGACGGCAAGCCGCGCTTCGTGCACACGCTGAACGGGTCGGGCACGGCTGTCGGCCGCGCGCTGATCGCCGTGATGGAAAACTATCAGCAGGAAGACGGCTCGATTGCCGTGCCGGATGTGCTGCAGCCCTATATGGGCGGGCTCAAGGTGGTTCAGGCCGGCTAGGCGTCGTCGCTTGCCAGCTGCTCAGGCGCGGCTGGCTGTGACTAGCGCGCATTTGGCTTTTTCGGCTTTTATGTTGACAAAGCCCATATGCGTCATCGGAAACGCTTTGCGGCTTTTCGTGCTGACGGTCTCCGCGATGACGCGGCGACGCTCCGTCACATAACGCCCATCCCTGCTGCGGAAGGCGCAAGCGATTTCGAGATCCTTGACCGGATAGTCGTTGGCGTTGCGCACGGTGAACGTCATCAGCGCCCTGGAACCGAGGCCACCGCGGCGAAACGATTGGCGGGAGAGGCTGAGACGGTTGAGCTCGGCGGCGTCGGGGACACTGACGAGTTGTGAAGGAGTGGGTTTGGCAAAGTCCTCCTCACTCAGCTCGTCGGGCATTGTCGCCATCACCGCCGTATTGAGGGTGAGATCGGGCTTGGTCTCGGCCAATCTGGGAAGCAGCAGCCACCCCGTCAGGGCGACAACCGCGATCGCCGGCAATCCGATGATCAACACCCGTTCGAGCTGTCTCGCCATCTCCGTCGCCCTGTGGGGCGCTGCGACCAAGGCCATCCGGGTCGAGCGCGCATGCTTCAGACGCAACTGGCACTCACCTACCTAAGTTAAAAATCCCGGCGACGTCGAAATGTTCCGGCTCGCGGGAAAAATCGCCTTCGAGACAGCCCGGTAGCGCACAAGCCGCGCCCAAAATGGGGGTGGCAAAAGCGGGCACATGCTGGCAAAAACCGGTGCCGGCCAGCGGCCCTCCCGATCGAAAAGGCACCTCACGAATGCGCATTCTCTGCACCAATGACGACGGCATTCACGCCCCTGGCCTGAAGATCATCGAGCAGATCGCCAAGGAATTGTCCGACGACGTCTGGGTGGTCGCGCCCGAGCTCGATCAATCCGGTGTGTCGCATTCATTGTCGCTGAATGATCCGCTGCGCCTGCGCGAAGTCGGCCCCCGGCATTATGCCGTGCGCGGCACGCCGACCGACTGCGTCATCATGGGCGCGCGTCATATCCTGAAAGACAAGCAGCCAGATCTCGTATTGTCCGGCGTCAACAAGGGCCGCAACGTCGCCGAGGACGTGGTCTATTCCGGTACCATCGCCGGTGCGCTCGAGGGCACCATTCTCGGCATTCCGTCGGTGGCGCTGAGCCAGGAATTCTCGATGGAAACGCGTCACAATCCGCAATGGGAGACCGCGCTGAAATTCGGACCTGACGTACTGCGTAAGGTCATCAAGGCGAGCGTGCCGAAGAACACCGTCATCAACGTCAACTTCCCGGCCTGCGCGGCCGACGAGGTGAAAGGTGTCGTCGTCACCCGGCAGGGCAAGCGCAATCAGGGCTTTCTGCGCGTCGATGAGCGGCGGGATGGCCGCAACAATCCGTATTTCTGGATCGGTTTCGAGCGCATCGTCGCCGCGGAAGCACCGCTGGAGGGCACCGATCTCGCAGCCCTTGCTGCGCGTTATGTCTCAGTTACGCCGCTGCGTCTCGATCGCACGGATGATGTATTCTCCGAAGCGCTGACCAAGGCGCTCGGCTGAGATTTCGAGATAGGCTAGGGGCTCGCTTAGACCGCGACGCCCTTGAGCGTCGTCGACAGCACCTGCGCCAGCGTTTCCATCTGGAACGGCTTCTGCAGCGTCGGGCGGTCACGAAATTCTTCCGGCAGGCCTTGCGCGCCGTAGCCAGTCGCGAAGATGAACGGGCGGTTGCGCGATGCGATCACCTCGGCGACCGGTGAAATCACCTTGCCGTTGACGTTGACGTCGAGGATCGCAATGTCGAACTTGGCAGTACCAGCCAGCTTGATCGCTTCGTTGATGTCACCGGCTTCGGCGGCCACGCTGTAGCCGAGTTCCTCAAGCATATCGGCGACCATCATGCGGATCATGACCTCGTCTTCGACCAGGAAGACGGAGCCGCCCGGCGGGTTCGTTGCAGTCATGGCCGGTTTCCTTGCCCCAATCCTCTGAACAAAATCGCAAATTCCCGGGTTGAACGCAATCTCGACGCATTGCCATTTTCGTGACCCAAAGACGCAGTCGCGTGTTCGGTACCAGATAGAGCAAGATCAGGATTTCAGCGCCCCGCCCATAACAGGCTGGTATGTTGCTGGTTCCGCGCGCGGAACAATAAAAGTTATCGTTAGGCTATCCCGGTTCCGATCGCAGAAATACATCAATCTATCTTTGCTAGATCGAGAGTGTTTCTAACCTGTGCTGCGTGAGGCATTTCCATGATTACCGTCGGACAGCCGCCTGAACAGATGACCTTTCAGCTTGGTCTGCGGCGCCGTGGGATCAGCGATCGGCTGGTGCTGCGCGCAATGGAGGATATTCCCCGTGATCGCTTCGTCGAGCCGAACGATCGTGCCCATGCCTGGCGGGATACGGCCTTGGCCATCGCCTGTGGCCAAACCATCAGCCAGCCCTTCGTGGTCGCCTATATGACCGAACAGCTGCAGTTGAATGCTGGTCACCGTGTGCTCGAGGTCGGCACGGGATCGGGCTACCAGGCCGCGATCCTGTCAAAGCTCGTCCGCGACGTGCTGAGCATCGAGCGTTATCGCACGCTGGCCGATGCTGCCCGGACCCGGTTGGAGGCGCTCGGCCTCCACAATATCGAGGTCATGCTCGGCGATGGGCTCAATCCGGCTGCCAATCTCGGATCGTTCGACCGGATCATCGTGACCGCCGCTGTGGAGGAGGTGCCCGCGGCGCTGACCGACCGACTTGAGGAGGGGGGTATTCTGCTTGCGCCGGTTGGTCCTCACAATGGCGTCCAGACCCTGGTCCGGATCCGCAAAACCGGGGATGGATTGGAGCGAAAGGACCTCGTGGACGTGCGTTTTGTGCCAGCACTTCCGGGCATCGCGCGCGAACTCTGAAAAAGTTCGTGAACGGCTGTCACGTGTTGGTCGCAAGGTTAAAGGCTTGGTAACGGAGACGGTGTTTACTCAATTCAGTTGTTTGTTGCGTATGAGTGAGTAACCAATGTCCAGCGTTGTCGAGTTGCTTTACTCGCGCCGCGCTCCGCAGGTCGCGGTGCTGGCGCTGATGTCTATCGGTTTTGCCGGCTGCAGCGCCGACATGCAGACACGCCTATCTCAGAATCCAAATTTTGACTCAGGTCAGTCCCGTGGCTTTGGCTGGCAAGGCGAAACCACCGGCTCGGTGCCGCAGCGCGCACCACGCGCGCCGGTCGAGCGCCAGGAACTGCCGCAGTATCAGCGCCCGGCCTATAATCCGCAGCCGCAGTATCAATCCCAGGCTTTGCCGCCGCCGATCTCGGCGCCGACATCTCGTCCGGTTGCGTCGGCTGCACCCGTCAGCGGGGGCGGCAACGGTATGTATACGCCGCCGCCCGCACGTGCGCCGATCGAAACCACCGGCTCCACGGCGCCGCGCTCGGTTGCAGCGACCAACGGCCTTGCCCGTGATGGCGGCACCTCGATCATCGTCGGCACCAGCGATACGCTCGACGGTCTGGCGAAGCGCTACAACGTCTCGTCGGCCGCGATCCTGCAGGCCAATGGCTACAAGGGTCCCCGCGCGCTGTCGCCCGGCCAGTCGCTGATCATTCCGCGCCAGGGCGCTGCGGCAACTCCGGCCGTTGCTGCTGCTCCGAACAAACCTGCTGTCGGCGCGTCGACCACGCATTTTGTCAATCGCGGTGATACGCTGATGAGCATCTCGCGCCGGAACAACGTGTCGGTGGCCGAACTCGCACGCGCCAATGGTCTGGCGCCGACTGCCCAGTTGAAGCTCGGCTCCAAGATTACGATACCGGGGGCGCGTACGGCTTCTGCGGCTCCCGCGGCCGCGCCGCTTGCTGCGCCCGTCGCAGCCGTGACGGCCGCCCCGGTTGGCGCGGTTACGTCCGCTGCCGTGGCCCGTGTTGCTTCTGCCGAGCCCGCACAGAAGGCCCGTCTGGCAAGTGCCACGACGACGCCTGAAGAAACCGCGCCGGAATCGCCGACTAAAGCCGCTGACGCAACCGGCGCTTTGCCGACGTTCCGTTGGCCGGTGCGCGGCCGCGTGGTCACAGGCTATGGCGCCAAGACCAATGGCAAGTCCAACGACGGCATCAACGTCGCCGTGCCGGAAGGCACGCCGATCAAGGCTGCCGAAGATGGCGTCGTTGCCTATTCCGGCAACGAGCTGAAGGGTTACGGCAATCTGGTCCTCGTTCGTCACTCCAACGGCTACGTCACCGCATATGCCCATGCGAGTGAGCTGATGGTGAAGCGTGGCGAGACCATCAAGCGCGGTCAGGTGATCGGCAAGTCCGGCCAGTCTGGTGAGGTTACTTCGCCGCAGCTTCACTTCGAGATCCGCAAGGGCTCGTCGCCGGTCGATCCGCTGCAGTTCCTCAACGGGGCGTAAGCGCAATCCACGAAGTGTAGTTCGCATTTAAGCAAGCCCGGCCTCGTGCCGGGCTTGCTGCGTTTGATCTCGGGGCTACGGCCCACTCCAGCTCCGGAGTCTTCAACGCGCTGCTGCGAGTGGGCAGCTTGCGCACGCAAGCTCGGTTGACTGCCGCGCGATGTTGCCCATATGTGGACATGTCGTGGTTCTTCGGGAAGGTTTGCCCGAAGCTAAGAGGGAAGCCGGTGAGGCGTTAAGCCAAGGCCGGAGCTGCCCCCGCAACTGTAAGCGGTGAGCCGCTGTCCATTAAAGTCACTGAGACCTGCAAAGGTTTTGGGAAGGCCGGACAGCAGCATTGACCCGCGAGCCAGGAGACCTGCCTCGACAACATAAACGTCCTCGGGCGGGGTGTCCCGGTGGTGCGGTTGCGATTCCGCGACTGCCGTCGTGGAATCCAGACGTGTCACTTTGGCCTTTTGCCCCCAATCATTGGGGTTAAGCCATGTCTACTGTGTCAAAGTCTACTTCTTCCAAGTCTTCTGCCAAATCTACGTCCTCGCTTCCTGTTGCTACTTTGGGAACGCCACGGATCGGTCCGCGGCGTGAGCTCAAGATGGCGCTGGAAAGCTATTGGTCCGGTGCAATCGACGAGAATGCGCTGATCGATGTCGGCGTCGGGCTGCGTGCCGCAAACTGGGCACGTCAGAAGTCGCTCGGGATCACGGTTATGCCGTCGAACGACTTCTCATTCTACGATCAGGTACTCGATACCAGCGTCATGGTAGGCGCCATTCCGAAGGTCTATGGCTGGAAGGGAGGAGACGTTTCCTTCGCGACCTATTTTGCCATGGCGCGTGGATCACAAGGCGATGCGCATGACGAGGCCTGCACGCACGGCTCTCATACGCATGATACGTCGCAAGGCGTACCAGCACAGGAGATGACCAAATGGTTTGATACCAACTACCATTTCATGGTGCCTGAACTGGCGCAGGATCAGACCTTCAGTCTCGCATCGCGCAAGCCGATCAAGGAGTACGAGGAGGCGAGATCGCTGGGTTATCAGACACGACCTGTGCTGGTTGGGTCTGTGACCTATCTCAAACTGGCCAAGAGTATGGATGCTTCATTCGACCCGGTGACGCTGCTCGATCGATTGCTGCCCGTCTATGTCGAGGTACTCGGCGAACTGGCCGACAAAGGGGCCGAATGGGTGCAACTGGATGAGCCGTGTCTCGTGCTCGATCTCGATGCACTCGCCCGGCAAGCGCTGCAGCGGACCTACGCTGCCTTTGCAGAAGCGGTCCCGCAGCTCAGGATCATGCTAAACACTTACTTTGGCGAACTTGGCGATAACCTCGATCTGGCCCTGTCGCTTCCCGTCGCCGGACTTCATCTCGATCTGGTCCGTGGATCGGACCAGTTCGATGAAGTCGCTGCGAAGGCGCGGAAGGACATGATCCTCTCGCTCGGCGTGATCGATGGCCGCAATATCTGGCGGTCCGATCTGTCCAGCCTGCTTGATGGGCTGGAGCCCATGGTCGATCTGCTAGGGCGGGATCGCGTGGAACTCGCGCCGTCCTGTTCGCTGCTGCATGTGCCGATTGATCTGGGCCTTGAGAATGATCTCGATCCGGACGTCAAAAGTTGGCTGGCTTTCTCGGTCCAGAAGATGGAGGAGTTGGCCGCGCTCGGATCGGCGCTGGCTGGCAGCCGCGCGGATGTCGCTGCAACGCTTGCCGCGTCGGATGCCGCGGCGGCTGCGCGATTGGCATCGTCGAAGATCCACGATCTTGCTGTCGCCAAGCGTGTCGCCGCTGTTGATGCGACCATGCGACGTCGCGGCAATGACTTTGCCACACGTGCGGCCGATCAGCATCGACGCTTCAAGCTGCCGGCATTCCCGACAACGACCATCGGCTCGTTTCCGCAGACCACGGAAGTGAGAAACGCACGCGGAGCCCATGTCAGGGGTACACTCAGCGATGCCGCCTACAAGACGTTCCTGCAGAACCAGACGGCGAGGGCGGTTCGCTGGCAGGAGAATATCGGTCTCGACGTGCTGGTGCATGGCGAGTTCGAGCGCAACGACATGGTGCAGTATTTTGGCGAGCAACTTTCCGGCTTCGCCTTCACCAAGCATGGCTGGGTGCAGTCCTATGGCTCCCGCTATGTGCGGCCTCCCGTGCTGTTCGGAGACGTGTCCCGGCCGCATCCGATGACCGTCGAATGGTGGCAATATTCGCAGTCGCTCACCGAGAGGCCGATGAAGGCCATGCTGACGGGGCCCGTCACGATCCTGAACTGGTCGTTCGTGCGCGATGACATTCCCCGCGAAGTCGCGTGTCGCCAGATCGCACTCGCGATCCGCGATGAGGTGACGGATCTGGAGAAAGCTGGCGCCGGCATGATCCAGATCGACGAAGCGGCACTCCGCGAAGGGCTTCCGCTGCGCAAATCGGAATGGAAGTCCTATCTCGATTGGGCCGTGGAGAGCTTCCGCATCTGTTCGTCAGGCGTGCGGGATGACACGCAGATCCATACTCATATGTGTTACTCGGAGTTCAACGACATCATCGATGCGATCGGTGCCATGGATGCCGATGTGATCTCCATCGAAACGTCACGATCGAAGATGGAGCTGCTCGATGCGTTCAGGACCTACAAGTATCCGAACGAGATAGGTCCTGGGGTCTATGACATCCACTCGCCGCGGGTGCCTGAAACGCGCGACATGCTCGATCTGCTGAAGCTTGCACGGCAGCGGCTGGCGGACTCCCAGCTCTGGATCAATCCCGATTGCGGGCTGAAGACCCGGAAATGGGAGGAGGTGCGGCCTGCGCTCGTGAATATGGTCGCGGCAGCGCGTGAGTTGCGAAGCCTCGCCTAGGGCGAGTCGAATGCCGCCCCGTTGTCATGACGGGGCGGCATTTGCCTTTACTTTGTGGCGAGCTTCACGCCGAGACGGCCAGCGAGCTCCTGCACGAACTGCCAGGCCACGCGACCTGAGCGCGAGCCACGGGTGGTCGACCATTCCAATGCGTCTCGCTCCAGCTCGGCGGCGTCGGTCTTGAGGCCATAGTGGCTGCAATAGCCGCGCACCATGTCGAGATATTCGTCCTGGCTGCATTTGTGGAAGCCGAGCCAGAGGCCGAAACGATCCGACAGCGACACCTTCTCTTCGACCGCTTCGCCGGGATTGATGGCGGTCGAGCGTTCGTTCTCGATCATCTCGCGCGCCAGAAGATGGCGGCGGTTCGAGGTCGCATAGAGGATCACGTTGTCCGGCCGGCCTTCGATGCCGCCTTCCAATACGGCTTTCAGCGATTTGTAGGACGCATCGTTGCCGTCGAAAGAAAGATCATCGCAGAACACGATGAAATAAAAATCCGAGGCGCGGATCTGTTCCATCAGCGCCGGCAGGCTCTCGATGTCCTCGCGATGAATCTCGACCAGCTTGAGACGACCAGCGACGGACTTGCTGGCATTGACTGAGGCATGCGCGGCCTTGACCAGCGATGACTTGCCCATGCCGCGCGCGCCCCAGAGCAGCGCGTTGTTGGCCGGCAGGCCGTTGGCGAAGCGTCGGGTGTTCTCGATCAGGGTGTCGACCTGCTGGTTGATGCCCTGCAGCAGGCCGATATCGACCCTCGAGACCTTCGGCACCGGCGCAAGGCGGCCGTCGGGATGCCAGATAAAGGCTTCGGCGCTGCCCAGAGAATCAGCGTTGGACAACTTCGGCGCCGCCGCAGCCATGCCGGCGGCAATGGCCTCAAGGGCGAGCGCGATCCGCTCATCGATCTGGGCGGCGGCGGCTGGTCGCGGACGTTTTGCCGCGGTCGTGCGGACGGTCTTGGACGTGCGGGTCGCAGGGGCCTTTTTGGCAGGGCGGCGGCTTGTTTTATTGGGCTTTTTTGACATTTTTGACTTTCCTCGGCGCGCACCCATATCGAGCCCGGAACACATCCGCAAGCGGTACAAATCGCAGACAAATCAGAGGGTTTACCGGCGTTGCAATTGGGACGCCGGCCGCTATAGTCCGCGCGAATTTACCCAAACCGGCCGAACGCCGACGCGTCGCCGGTTTATTCCCCAGCGTTTACGAGGACTTCCCGATGTTCATTACCCCTGCGTTTGCCCAGGCTGCAGCCGGCGGCGACACCAACAGCATGCTGATGTCGCTGCTGCCTTTCGCGCTGATCTTCGTGATCATGTATTTCCTGATCCTGCGTCCGCAGCAGAAGAAGGTGAAGGACCACGCCGAGATGGTGAAGAACATCCGTCGTGGCGACACCATCGTCACCTCGGGCGGTTTGGTCGGCAAGGTCACCAAGGTGGTTGATGACGAGCAGGTTGAGTTCGAACTCGCCGAAGGCGTTCGCGTACGTCAGCTCCGCACGATGATCTCGGGCGTGCGCACCAAGGGTGAGCCCGCCAAGGAGAAGGCGGACAAGGCTGATGCCAAGGACGACGCGGCCGCGAGCTGATGCGTTTGCGCGTCGCCATTTCAAGAATCTGACGGATCATCTCGATGTTGTATTTCACGCGGTGGAAGGCGCTGGCGGTCATTCTGACGGCGCTCGTGGTCTGCCTGTGCGCGGTTCCGAATTTCTTCCCCGAAGCCACCGTGAAAACCTGGCCGAAATGGGCGCAGCGCCATCTGGTGCTGGGCCTCGACTTGCAGGGCGGCTCGCACATCCTGCTCGAAGTCGATGCCAATTCGGTCAAGAAGGACAAGCTCGATCAGGTGCGCGACGACGTCCGCCGCACGCTGCGTGATGCCAAGATCGTTTATACCGGTCTCGGCGTTCGCGGCGACAATGTCGAAGTCCGTATCACCAAGGACACCGAATATCAGACCGCGCTCAGCAAGCTGCGCGAACTGTCACAGCCGCTCGGCGGCCTGATGGGGCAAAGCGGCCAGCGCAGCTTGGAAGTCTCGGACGCAGGCAACGGCCTGATCCGTCTTTCGGTGCCGCCGGCAGCGATCAATGACCGCATCCGCCAGTCCGTCGAGCAATCGATCCAGATCGTCGAGCGCCGCGTCAACGAACTCGGCACCGTCGAACCGCTGATCCAGCGTCAGGGCCTCGATCGCATTCTGGTGCAGGTGCCGGGCCTACAGGACCCGACCCGCCTCAAGGAATTGCTGGGCAAGACCGCGAAGCTCGACTTCCGCATGGTCGACACCTCGCTCCCGGCCGAGCAGGCACAAGGCAGGGTGCCGCCGGACTCCGAACTCTTGATGAGCTCGCAATCTCCGAAGACGCCGTATCTCGTGAAGAAGGAAGTGCTGGTCTCGGGCGCTGACCTGACCGATGCGCAGCCGGGCTTCGATCAGCGCACCAACGAGCCGATCGTCTCGTTCCGTTTCAACACGTCCGGCGCGCGCAAGTTTGCCGATGCCACGGTGAAGAACGTCAATCTGCCCTTCGCCATTGTGCTCGACAACGAAGTGGTGTCGGCCCCGGTCATTCGCGAGCCGATCACCGGCGGCTCCGGCCAGATCTCCGGCAGCTTCACCGTGCAGGGCGCCAACGATCTGGCGATCCTGCTGCGTGCCGGCGCGCTGCCTGCGCCGCTCAGCATCATCGAGGAGCGTACCGTTGGCCCCGGTCTCGGCGCCGACTCGATCGCCAAGGGCGAGCTTGCGGCCTATGTCGGGTCGATCCTCGTTATCGTCTTCATGCTGCTGACCTACCGCCTGTTCGGCCTGTTCGCCAATATCGCGGTGACCATCAACGTTCTGATGATTTTCGGTATCCTGTCGCTGCTCAACGCCACGCTGACGCTGCCCGGCATCGCTGGCATCGTGCTGACGGTCGGCATCGCCGTGGACTCGAACGTGCTGATCTATGAGCGCATCCGCGAGGAGTTGCGCGCCGGCCGCACCGCCATTTCGGCGATCGATGCCGGCTTCAAGCGCGCGCTGGCGACCATTCTGGATTCCAACATCACGACCTTCATCGCCGCTGCGGTGCTGTTTTACATCGGCACCGGACCGGTCCGCGGCTTCGCCGTGACCTTTGGCATTGGCATCATCACAACGGTTTTCACGGCCTTCACCGTGACCCGTCTGATCGTCGCCGGCTGGGTCAGGTGGAAGCGGCCGACCAGCGTGCCGATTTGAGTTTACGGAGCAGATTTTGACAACGACACAAATGGTTCTGGCAGGTCTGGGCGCGCTGATCGTCATTCTGTCGATCGTGGCGATCTTCGATCTGTTGCCGTCGCTCCGCATCGTCCCCGACGATACGAAGTTCGATTTCACGCGCTTCCGCCGCATCTCGTTCCCGATCTCGGCGCTGCTGTCGATCCTCGCCATCGTGCTGTTCTTCACGCACGGACTGAATTTCGGCATCGACTTCAAGGGTGGCACGCTGCTCGAAGTCCAGGCCAAATCCGGTACGGCCGATATCAGCGCGATGCGCTCGACGCTCGCCGCCCTGCAACTCGGCGACGTGCAGCTGCAGCAGTTCGGCGGCGCGGCCGACGTGCTGATCCGTCTGGCCGAACAGCCGGGTGGCGATGCCGCGCAGCAGGCCGCCGTTCAGAAGGTTCGTGCAGCCCTCGGTGACAGCGTCGAATATCGCCGCGTCGAAGTGGTGGGTCCGCGCGTCTCCGGCGAATTGCTGGCTTACGGCATGCTCGGCCTGATCGTCGCGATCATGGGCATCCTGATCTATCTCTGGTTCCGCTTCGAATGGCAGTTCGCCCTGGGCGCCATGATCGCCAACGTCCACGATATCGTGCTGACGATCGGCTTCATGTCGATCACACAAGTCGACTTCGATCTCACCAGTATTGCGGCGCTGCTGACCATCCTCGGTTATTCGCTGAATGACACCGTGGTCATCTACGATCGTATTCGCGAGATTCTGCGTCGCTACAAGAAGATGCCGATGCCGGAGCTGCTGAACGAGTCGATCAATTCGACGCTGTCGCGTTCGATCATCACCCACGTCACCGTGACGCTGGCGCTGCTGGCGCTCTACGCGTTTGGCGGCCAGGCGATCCACTCCTTCACCGCCGTCATGATCTTCGGCGTCGTGCTGGTCGGCACCTACACCTCGATCTTCATCGCCGCGCCGCTGCTGATCTATCTCGGCGTCGGCGAACACCGCGAAGACGCCGACAAGCCCGCCGCGAAGCCGAAGCCCTGAGATGCCGGTCGATCCCGAAGCGCCGCACCTTCCGCGCTCGGCCGCCATCGAAGCCTACGGCAAGGGTGGCTTCCACTTCGACACCATGTCGCATCAGGGCTCGCTGCTGTGCCTGCCCGATGCGGTGTGGGCGTGGTCGGTCACCAAGGCCAGTGACATTGACCGCCATTCGCTGCGGCGCGTGTTCGAAGGCGCGGCAGGCATCGACACGCTGATCATCGGCACCGGCAACGAGGTCTGGATCGTCCCGAACGATCTTCGCAGTGCCTTGCGCAATCTGCATGTGGTGATCGACGCGATGCAAACCGGTCCTGCGATCCGCACCTATAACGTCATGATGGGCGAGCGCCGCCGCGTTGCCGCTGCATTGATCGCGGTGCCATGAGTGGTGCTGATCAGAGCTCCGCGGCTTTCTGCGCGGAGCTGGTGCGCAGCCACGACTTTGACCGCTACGCGGCGACCTTGTTCGTGCCTGCCGACAAGCGCCGTTCGCTGCTGGCGCTCTATGCGTTCAATACGGAAATTACCCGCGTCCGCGAGCTCGTGAAACAACCGTTGCCCGGCGAGATCCGGCTGCAATGGTGGACCGACATGCTGGCCGGCGCAGGTCATGGCGATGTCGAACAGAACCCCGTTGCTGCCGAATTACTGTTAGCGATCCGCGCGCACAATCTGTCCGTCGACAGGCTGTCCAAGCTGATCGATGTGCACATTTTCGATCTCTACAACGACCCGATGCCGGATCTCGCGCTGCTGGAGAGCCACTTTCGCGATACGCTCGGGACACTGTTGTTCTCATCGGCAAAGATTCTCGGCGACGGGTCTGAGGCCAGCGCTCATGTCGCCGAGCATGCCGGGCTGGCCCAAGGCGTCGCGCGGATCATTACGCGTCTGCCCTATGACACGATGCGGCGGCAGTTGTTCATTCCGCAGGACATGCTGCTGCAGAACGGCAGCAGCGCCGATCAGATGTTTGCCGGCAAGATGACGCCCGGTATCCGCGCAACGCTGGATCGGCTGATATCAGGTGCGCAGGAACAACTCGCGACAGCGCAGGGAATGCTTGCGGATGTAGCACCGGCTGCGCGCGCAGCGTTCCTGCCGATGGCACTGGTGAAATACGATCTGGCGCAGATGGCCCGAGTGGATCACGATCCGTTCGAGCTCAATGTCAGACCGCGGTTGCGGACGCTGTGGACACTGTGGCGCGCGTCGCGCTCAGTGTGACGTCAGCTTCTGGTCTGTCGTCTCGAAGTTGAAACGGTCGCGCAGGTTCTTCCGCGACTCCAGAATGCCCTTCAGGAACGCGCGGTCGGCGTCGCTGGTCATCAGCGGCTCCAGCAGATCGACCTGGTTCATCGCCACCAGTTGCAGCACCTCGGTGCGAATGCGGCCGGAGGCGTCACGGGGCAGGGCTGTGACGACCTGCAGATGCTCAGGCGGCTTCGTCCCCTTTGCGGCAGCCAGTTCACCCTGCAGCTTTGTTTCCAGCGCGACGTCATCAGCCTCCACGAAAGCATAGAGCCCGACGCCGGTACGGCGATCGGCGAACGCCACGATCGACGCGTCGCGCACTGCCGGGTTCTGCTTGATGATCTCCAGCAGCGGCGGCGCATCGTTGACCAGACGCTTGCCGCCGCCTTCGCGGTCGGTGAAATTGAAGATGCCGCGTGTGATGGCGCGATAGACCTTCTTGCCGGTCATCAGCCAGATCCGTGCCGGCAGCGACTTCTTCGACAGGATCGCCTTTTCCTTCGGCGTCAGCAGCTCCGGCGCGTAAGTGCGCTTGTGCTTCAGGAGGTGACGCAGATCTTCATAGGCGGCGATGCGAAACAACTGGCTGCGAGACTTGAAGCAGACCGCGAGCTGGAAGTCGGTGACGTAAGCGAGGCCATCGCTGCCGCGCAGCCAGTTCTGCTCCTTGGCGAGATCGTTGTGGCACACGCCCATGCGATGCAGCTTGCGTAGCGCCAGCTTCGCGGATTTGAAATAGCGCGCATCGTGATGCGGCTTGGCGAGATGCAGTGCGACACCGTCGATGAAGCCACGCACCAGCGCGCGGTCGCCAGCCCAGAGCAATTCAGGTCCGACGCGCAGATCACGCGCCAGCGTCAGTGCGCGACGTTCCCGCGTGAACAGATGCAGCGCCAGTAGATAGGACCACCACGGCACCTGGTCGAGCCGACGCAGCACCGCATCGACTTCGCCCGATGACGTGCGATAGCGGCCGCGCTCGATGGTCGAGAACACGTCGCGTTTCAGCAACACGCCTTCGGTCCAGGTCTTGGACAGCGCAGTGGCGTCCTGTGGCGGCAAACTCATCGCACAATCCTGAAATTCAAATCGCCAGCATCATGCCGCGGCCGCAACGGGCAGGCTGGCGGCGATCCAGTCATCCATATCGGCCAGCGCCCGGGCGCTCATCGCCTGCTTCTTGGCAACGGTCTTCTCATTGCCGCGCAGCCGCGAGCCGTCGGGCTTTTTGGTCGGCGCCAGAGCCAGCGGCGGGAACAGGCCGAAATTGATGTTCATCGGCTGGAACGAGCGCGGGCCTGCGTCGACGGTTTCGATATGGCCGCCGGTGATGTGGCCGAGCAGCGATCCCAGCGCTGTGGTGACGGGCGGCGGCGCCAGCGACTGGCGCTTGGCATCGGCCGCCGCATAGAGGCCGGCGATCAGGCCGACGCTAGCGGACTCCACGTAGCCTTCGCAGCCGGTCATCTGGCCGGCGAAGCGCAGGCGCGGTTGCGCCTTTAGGCGGAGCTGTTCGTCGAGAAGCTTCGGCGAGTTCAGGAAGGTGTTGCGATGCAGGCCGCCGAGCCGTGCGAATTCGGCATTCTGCAGGCCGGGGATCATGCGCAGCGCCTGCTGCTGCGGGCCGTATTTCAACTTCGTCTGGAAACCGACGATGTTGTAGAGTGTGCCGAGCTTGTTGTCCTGGCGCAGCTGTACGATGGCGTAGGGCTTCACGAGGGGATCGCGTGGGTTGGTGAGGCCGACGGGCTTCATTGGGCCGTGACGCAGCGTCTCGCGGCCGCGCTCGGCCATCACCTCAATGGGCAGGCAGCCGTCGAAATAGGGCGTGTTGGTTTCCCACTCCTTGAAGTCGGTCTTCTCGCCGGCCAGCAGCGCATCGATGAAGGCGTCATACTGCTCGTGGGTCATCGGGCAGTTGATGTAATCGGCGCCGGTGCCGCCGGGGCCGACCTTGTCGTAGCGCGACTGGAACCAGGCGATCTCCATGTCGATGGAGTCTTTGTGCACGATCGGTGCGATGGCATCGAAGAAGGCCAGCGCGTTCTCGTCGGTCAGCCCACGGATGCCGTCCGCGAGCGCTGCGGAGGTCAATGGTCCCGTCGCAACGATGACGTTGCGCCAGTCGGCAGGCGGCAGCCCGGCGACTTCGGCGCGGTCGATAGTGATGAGAGGGTGGTCGTTGAGCGCCTTGGTCACGGCATCGGAGAAGCCGTCGCGGTCGACGGCCAGCGCGCCACCGGCGGGGACCTGGTTGGCGTCGGCGCAGCGCATGATCAGCGAGCCCAGCTTGCGCATCTCGGCGTGCAGCAGGCCGACAGCGTTGTTGAGCGCGTCGTCGGAACGGAAGGAATTGGAGCAGACCAGTTCGGCGAGGCCATCGGTGCGATGGGCGTCGGTCATCTGGTGCGGCCGCATCTCGTGCAAGATCACGGGAATGCCGACATTGGCGACTTGCCAGGCGGCTTCCGAGCCGGCGAGGCCCGCGCCGATCACATGGACGCAGTCGTCTGGGTTTGGGGCTGTTGTCATGGCCCCGCATGTAGCGCGTTTCGGCGCGAAGTGGAATTCGCTTCGCGGAAATTCTGCCGGTTAGCCAAAGCTTTGAAGACGCTTTGGTTCGAACGCGTGTGGCACTGAAGATCGTGTCTTCAGGGAACCACGATTGCGCCCGCGCGAGGCGGACGCAATCCGTGAAACGTCAGGCAGGACAGATAGAACGTCCTGACGGATCAACCGTTATAGGCGCCAGAAGCAACGCGCGGAATGTCCGAACGGTCGAGACCGATGTCGGAAAGCTCGCGATCGCTGAGCTGGGAGAGTTCGGCAACGTTGCGCTGATAGTCGCGGAACGCCTGGATCATGCGGATGAATGAAAGCAGCATTTGAGTTCTCCTTCGTTAAGCGATTCATCTCTTGCGAGGTGCTTCGCTATTGAAGTGAATATAGATGACGATATCGCAGTGCAGCAGTGGAGATGTTGCGATGCAGCTACTCAAGGATCGCATAGCTCGCGCAAGGAATGATTAACCTCTTGGCGCCGGCAGGTGATTTTGCAGGCACGGTGCGTATTGAGGCACCTTTGGCGATGGTTATAGCTGTTAATTAGTCAGTTAAATCATGCGTTTGGATCTGTTCCAAAGCTCAGCCGAATGCCAGAGATCGAACCGGCGCAATGAAGCCTTTCTGGCGTCAATCAGGCAGCGTGCTCGGCGGTTCCTTGTAAGTTCCCGTCCGGCTTCGCTATGCGCGATTCGCATACGAGCATTAAGAATGAACAGAAAGTCATCCTTACGCGAGGCTTGCGGGGCGACTTTTCTCTAAACTGCATGCGTGAAGGCAAATACATATGCAACTGAGGTCCTAAGCGAAGCGCGGTTGCTGTTGGCCTCCGGAGACACATCAAAAGGCCGATGCTGCGACGTCAGTGAAATCGCGCGAATTACATTTGTGTAAGTTTGTTGCTCTCGATTTCTGAAGCGCCAGAAAGCTGAGTGTTTTTGGTGGCGATCACAACCGGCTCACATTCAATTCACTGCGGCTGTTATTTCCAGGATCGCAGCTGGACGTATCAATTCCTTCTACAGAATCCGGCAATGGCGTCGGTTCTGTTGCGAAGGACAAACAAGATGATCACAAGATTACTGGGAGCGGCCGCCATGGCTGCTGTTGTGTTCGCTACGGTGCCGGCTTCGGCTGCACGTATGGAAGGCTGCAGCGGCAGCAACCTGCTGAAAACCGAAACCGCCGTCGAAGCGATGCCGGACGGTGATGCGAAGTGGGTTGCGTTCAAGGAAATGACGGATGCCCAGACCGCGTTGCTCGACAACAAGATGGGCGTGTGTGCGGTCCATCTGACCAAGGCCATGCATGTCGGCATGACGAAGTAAGAGATCACGGGAGGGGCCGCTTGCTGAGGAGCGGACGGCCCTTCCATCCATCATCCCATGCGCGTCTATGGTTCTTTGGCGAGCTGACTGGCGAAAGTGGCGATGGTCCTCGAATAGACCTCGCTCTTGTTCCACTGCTGAATGACCGCGAAGTTCGCAGTGCCGGGCGCAAAATCCTGATCGCGTTTCCAGCCATAGCTGGCGAGGTAGTTTGCCGTTGAGGCCAGCACGTCGGGCGCGCTGCGCAGCAGGTCACGATGGCCATTGCCGTCGAAGTCGACAGCGAATTTCAGGTAGGACGATGGCATGAATTGCGTCTGGCCGATTTCGCCGGCCCAGGCGCCATGCATCTCTGCAGGCGCGAGGTCGCCGCGGTCGACAATGCGCAGGGCATCGAGCAATTCACCGCGAAACATCTCGGCACGGCGACAATCATAGGCGAGCGACGCGATGGCGCGGATGGTCGGGAATTTGCCGACGTTCACGCCATAGTCGGTCTCCAATCCCCAGATCGCCACCAACACTGGACCTGGCACGCCATATTGCTGTTCGATGCGTCCGAGCACCGAGCCGTAACGCTTCAGCATGTCGCTGCCGCGACGCAGCCTTGGCGGCACCATGCGTCCGGAGAATTCCTCAAAGCTTTGTTTGAAGACCTGCTGGCCGCGGTCGCGCGACAGCACGCTGTTGTCGAGGGTGACGCCGGTCAGTGCTGCATCGACGGTCTTCTGCGAAATGCCCTTACCGACGGCTTCCGTCTTGAAGGCGGCGAGCCAGCCATCGAAACTGCCTGTGCCGCAGGAGGGCGCTGCAAGGGCCGGCGCTAGTGGTGAGATCAGGACTGTACCAAGCAGGAACGTACAAAGCAGGGCGCGCATGGTCTCAAGGCTCTCATTCGATGATGAAATCGTGTGTCGCGAACGATAGTGCGCGATGAGCCTTCCGGTGAACCACGGCCAAAACAAGGCTTGCGCAGTGATATCAGAACAGCATGACGGCCTCTCGCGCAATTCTGCGAGAGGCCGTCATTGGGCGAGATCAGACTATCGGGTCCACGTTACTCGTCGCTGCGCCATTGAAGATGATGAGCTGCCAGCCTTGCGGCGTGGTCAGCACCTGGCGCCATGGCTCACGCTTCGGTGAAAATGTCGTCCGACATTCACAGCGCTGCAATGCAGCGGCCGGGCTTTCGCCTCAATTCAGTCGGACCTTGCTACCGACATCAAACGGTCTGTCGATGACTTAGCCAACTGGCTTGGACGGTGGGTTTGGGCAGTCGGCTTGGAACGACTCTTCCCCGCAGTCTATCGCGTCGCATTGGCAAGCGAGTGGTGGGCGGATACAAGTACGAACCGGCTGGTGCTGCCGGAACCAAACACGGCACGAATTCTTCAATCTGTCACGAAAGCTATTGGGAGCGACATATGAGCATTTTCGGAAAGATCATGGGCGCGATTTTTGGCACCAGCGCCAGTGCAGCATCCCCTGATGCCGCGCCGGCTGCCGGCGGTTCGGCTCCCGCAGGCGCTGCGCCGATGGACAGTGTTGACGTTGCTGCGATCCTCGACAAGGCCGTGGCGGCCAAGGGCGAAAAGCTGGAATGGAAGACCTCGATCGTCGACCTGATGAAGGCGCTCGACATCGACTCCAGCCTGTCGGCCCGCAAGGATCTTGCCAAGGAGCTCGGTTACACCGGCGACACCAGCGATTCCGCCAGCATGAACATCTGGCTGCACAAGCAGATGATGACCAAGCTCGCCGCCAATGGCGGCAAGCTGCCGGCCGACATCAAGCACTAAACTTTCCGTTTTGGGACGGAGCTGAAGGCCCGCGCTCGCGCGGGCCTTTTTGCTGTGGTATACCAGCACGCATAAATACAAGACCAGAAAACAAAGCAAAACATACGAGGAGAAACGCCATGGACCCCATCAACCGCAGAACGATTCTGACCACCGGTGCCGTTGCCCTGGCTGGCAGCGCATTGGCGGGCGAGGCCGCGCAGGCGCAGGCCGGTCCCAAGAGCATATTCTCGGTCGCGACGGTGACGATCCCCATCGTCGGCGAGACCGACGTGTTTCCGGTGCGCCGCATCTATTGTATCGGTCGCAACTACGCGGCGCATTCCCGCGAGATGGGATCGGACCCGACGCGCGAGCCGCCGTTCTTCTTCCAGAAGCCAACCGACGCGATCCAGAACGTCAAGATCGGCGAGGTCGCCGATCACCCGTATCCATCGCTCACCAAGAACTATCATTACGAGGTCGAACTCGTCGCCGCGCTCAAATCCGGCGGCACCAATATCCCCGTCGATAAGGCGCTCGACCACGTCTATGGCTATGCTGTTGGACTCGACATGACACGCCGCGATCTGCAGCGCGCCATGGGCGACGAGAAGAAACCATGGGAGATCGGCAAGAGTTTTGACCACGCCGCAGTCATCGGCCCGATCCATCCGGTCGCCAAGACCGGCCACATGACCAAGGGTCCGATCTCGCTCGCGGTCAATGGCACCGTGAAACAGACTTCCGATCTCGACAAGATGATCTGGAGCGTCGCCGAGCAGATATCGAAACTCTCGGACGCCTTCGAGCTGAAGGCCGGCGACATCATCTATTCCGGCACGCCGGAGAATGTCGGCCCGGTCGTGAAGGGCGACGTGCTGCTCTGCAAGATCCAGGGCTTGCCGGACATGTCGATCAAGGTCGTTTGAGAGCGATTGTTTCCGCGCAGGCGCTGTCGTCCGATGTGAATGTCAAACAGCCACGGTGCTTCAGACATGCGTCATCGCCCCCATTGTTTGCGGCGCGGGGGCGCCGTCGTCTGTTGCATTCCCACCCCCCTGTGAGAGGGCGTGCGGAACGCCGGGTGCCCGTTGCACCCTTGGGCCTGATGCGAATGCGGTCTTCCGCAATAGTGAATGCATCAGGACTTTCGGACGCGCCGAGCAAGTGTCCAGCGTTCCGCCTGCGGTGTTTTTTCGGTTGCTTGCGCGTTGCCATGGCGAACGATCCGATCACCAAAATTACAGTCCCAAGGCGAATGGGACAGGGTGCCTCAAGCGAGTAAGCCGGACGCGTTTTGACTTGGTCGTCCGTCACACTGTCCAGGGGTCTTTCCATCCGAAGGTCGGCCGTCTCCTTGCCAGTGGCAGTGCTGGCGCAGATCCGTCCTGCCCGAAGACAGACGTCACCCATGAACCGCGTGACGCCGCATCTCCGGCGTCCACCGCATCCTGCCCCGCGAACGTGACGATCGCGATCGCCCCTCTCGGTGGGGCAGGACGGAGGGGAATATGATCAAGAAGGGGATATTGTCAACGGTGAATAGGAAAATATGTTTGGGTGCTGTTTTGTCACCCCACACCCGTCATTCCCCGGCAAACCAATTGGTTTGCCTGAGGGCGCGGGCGCGCCTTCGCGCACGCGAACCCGGAATCTCGACATGTTTTGCGCTGAACACTTCGGGATTCCGGGTTCGCGCTCTGCCGGCTTCGCCGGCGACGCGCGCCCCGGAATGACGAGCCCGGACGCTCGGAATGACGGTGGCGGGATGACTGTCTAATTCACCAGATCCGCATAGTCCGGATGCTGGCGCAGATAATCCACCACGAAAGAACAACCTGCGACAACCTTCAGCCCATCCGCACGGATCAACGCCAGCGCGCCCTTCACCAGTTCCGAGGCGATGCCGCGGCCGCGCAGGGCAGGCGGCGTTTCGGTGTGCGTGATGATGACGCGATCGCCGGCCCGGCGATAATTCGCAAAGGCGACGGAGTCGCCGACATCCAGCTCGAAGCGATTGAGCGCCTTGTTATCGCGAACGCCGGTCATGCCGCGTCTTTCAGCAAATCCTGATAGTCCGCATGCTTCGCGATATATGCCGCGATGAAGGGGCACTGCGCCACGACCTTCAATCCCTGTGCGCGGACGGCATCGAGCGCGCCGCGGGCAAGCTGTGAGCCGATACCTCTGCCGCCCAATTCCTGCGGCACGACGGTGTGGACGAAGGTGATGGTATCGGACGTCCGGGTATATTCGGAAAAAGCGATATGGCCGTCGACGGCAAGTTCGAAACGGTGAAGCGAAGTATTGTTATAAACCGCGTTGCTCATTCTCATTCCATCCACAGGTGTCCGGGAGAAGGTAACAGTCATTTCCAAACGGGTGCAATGCAGCCGCCGCATGCTTCATCTGATAGGGGACCGTGTTGTCGCGCGGGGCTCTTTGCCGTCCTGCGCGCTGTGAAAAATGGCTTTGGCGTGGCCTTGCAAAGGCAAAGCGGGTTCCTACGTCAATTATGGACATACGCCCCGAAGCGGCCGGATCGGTCGTTTGACAGTTGGAGTGTCATGCCAACGGCCGCTGACGTATGCCTCTTTTGGAGGAGGTCACGATGTCAGACTCTCGGTTTCTCGGTACGCATCGCACGTGGGAAGACTGGTTTGGCATGGCGCTTGGCGTCCTGATTGCGCTGTCGCCCTGGTTTCCTACGCAGAACGGTCATCAATATGCCGGGGGGATCCCCAGCGCCATAATCATTAACACGGTGGCGGTCGGCGTCCTGGTATTTGGCCTTGCGCAGCTTGAGTATGTCGCGCTGCAACGCTGGGAGGAGGTGGCCGCGATCATTCTTGGTCTGTGGCTGATCGTCTCACCACTTTTCCTTGGTTATTCCGGCGACGGCATGCTCAGATTCATCCATACCTGCCTCGGCGGTCTCGTGGTGCTGCTGGCAGCACTACAGTTGTGGCAGGACTGGGATTTGAGTGATGGGGAAATGGCCCGGCACGGGCAGTGACAACAGGCGATCCGGCCCGCCGGTCTTGTCATGAGGCCGGCGGGTCTCGTTTGTCTGTCGCCGGCCGTTAGCGTCTTGGCACAGCCAGCGCCGCGATCACCTCGTCGATCCGGGAAAACACATAATTCGGCGCGCGCGCTTCCAGGGCCGCTCCGCTGGTATAGCCCCACGTCACCGCGCCGAAATCGATCCCGGCCTCGCGCGCAGCGTCGATATCGCGGATCTCGTCGCCGATGCTGATCGTGTCATCGACAGAGATGCCGGTGAGCTCAAGGATGCGCTGGAATTTGGCCGTCTTGCCGAACAGGCCGGCGCCGCAGGCGAAATAGGCGACGTGCTGATCGAGACCGCCGAGCACGGCACGGACGTTATCCTCGCTATCCGAACTGACGATGGCGATCGTTATGCCGCGCGCCTTCAATTCACAGAACATGCGATCGACGCCGGGAAACAGATTGATGCGATCGATCTGCTGCGCCTTGCGCTTGCGCATGTCGCGCGCGATCAGCGGGATCCGCCATTTGGCGACACCGAGTAGCCGGATCAGTTCGCCGGCACCGACGCTCCGCAGCTCATCGATGCGGTCGCGTTCGACGCGCTGAAACTTGTGCTTGTCGGCGACGGAATTGATGACGCTGAGGAACCACGAAAAGCTGTCGGACAGCGTGCCGTCCATATCGAAGATGGCGAGCTTATAGGGCATGGCTGGCGGGCGGGGAGGTGGCTGGGGTCCTGGCTGGGTGTTTGGCAATGTCGGTCACGGGCTGGTTCTCGTCTGAGTCGTGGCCGATATGCGACCCGTCTGAAGGATGATCCCATCAGACCCGCTTTTCAACCCACATCCGCGCGGCGAAACGATGCACGAGCTGCACGCAAGCGTGCTAAGCCCGTCATTCCCGTTTCATATCACGCGCAGGAGGCCTTGATGGCAGACGATAGACCGAACCAGAAAGGCCCCAACACCAAGAAGAAGCAGAAGTGCAAGAATTGCGAGGGCAAGGGCCTGCTGAAGAAGGGCGAGAAGGTGGTGAAGTGCCAGAGGTGTCACGGGACGGGGCTGAGGTGAGGGGGCGTAGAGCCCGCATGAGAGCTGCAATATGTGGGAGACTGCCGCGTTGAATAGTCCCGGATCTTGCTTCGCTCATCCGGACTACGCTTGCTAATTATCTATCCAACCCTAAATGGAATTTTAGATGATTCTAAGCGAACGCCGTCGTAGTTGAGTTGTTCTAGAAGAGTTCTTCCAGCCAAGAGCGAAACGTCAGTTGCTCGACCGGGGCCAGACCAAAGAACAGTGATAGGAATTTTATCTGGAAGAGGCTTGCCTAGCCGATGCTCTTGATCCGAAGATGATGTGGATTGAGGAGCGCCCAACTTTAATTCGACGTAAGGCACAAGACCGGTCAGCTTAGGTAAAAATCTCACGTCCCATTTCGATTGAAGAATATGTATCAGTCGCCACTCTTGTTCCTCAGCAAAGGACGGATTCTTCATAATCGGAGCTGCGGCTGTTGCTAGCCACAAAAGCGTATGAGCCCACCGCTTCCTATGGTCTTCTTCATCTTCGATATGGTTCGTTGCAATTTTCGGGTATTCGGCGAGCGCCCAGTCAAGAAATTCAGACACCCATTGGGCCTGCTCATTCGGATCGTAAATCGCAGGTGAGATGAAGAAGTATCCATCATTTGATCGAGCGTTCAACTGAGCCGCATCAAATCCGATACAAAACCCACCCTCGCCGCGACCATAGGCGCGCCATTGGTTCAAACTATTTTCGGCTGACGAGAAGCAAGTCACAAAGTATGGCGCAGAATTCTGTGGCAGTGTTAGCGCTACTGGCTCTTCGATCTCGTCAAGGAGTTTTATTTGCAGCACGCTAAGTGGGCGTGTTCTTGCTGCGCGAATACTATCGGTCAATAGCGAGATCGCATGCAGATACTCGCTTGCATCATTCATGAAGGCGATGTGTGTTGCCCGCAACGAACCGCTTTCCACAATTCCCTTGAGTCCAGCAGCGTCTGTATAGTGATAGAAGGTTTTTGGCAGTGGCGTCTTTTGAAGAATGGCTTTAATTGATTTCCAGACTTTTTCCGAGATTGCGCTAGCCTCATCGGCAGCAACCGGTTGCTGCGGAAGAAAGTCAAACATTGAATTCTCCAAATATATGACGGCAATATTCAGCGGCGACTGCAGTCAATTCTACTCCGCCGCTTCGCTCGTCGCCTTCCGCTTCTTCGGCTTCCCAGCCTTCTCCAGCACCGGCTTCAAAAACTTGCCCGTGTAGCTGCGTGGTGCCTTGACGATATCTTCCGGCGGGCCCCAGGCGACGATTTCGCCGCCGCCGTCGCCGCCTTCGGGGCCGAGGTCGATGACCCAGTCGGCGGTCTTGATGACTTCAAGATTGTGCTCGATCACCACCACCGTATTGCCCTGTGCCACCAGCTCATGCAGCACTTCCAGCAGTTTGGCGACGTCGTGGAAGTGGAGTCCCGTGGTCGGCTCGTCGAGAATGTAGAGCGTGCGGCCGGTCGCGCGCTTGCTCAGCTCCTTGGCGAGCTTCACGCGCTGCGCTTCGCCGCCGGATAGCGTCGTCGCCTGCTGGCCGACATGGATGTAATCCAGTCCAACGCGATGCAGCGTCTTGAAGGTCTCGCGCACGCGCGGCACCGCCTTGAAGAAGTCGGCGGCTTCTTCCACGGTCATGTCGAGCACGTCGGCGATCGACTTGCCCTTGAACAGGACTTCGAGCGTCTCGCGGTTGTAGCGCTTGCCCTTGCAGGTGTCGCAGGTGACATAGACGTCGGGCAGGAAGTGCATCTCGATCTTGATGACGCCGTCGCCCTGGCAGGCCTCGCAGCGACCGCCCTTGACGTTGAACGAGAAGCGGCCGGCCTCATAGCCGCGCGCCTTGGATTCCGGCAGGCCGGCGAACCATTCGCGGATCGGCGTGAAGGCGCCGGTATAGGTCGCCGGATTGGAACGCGGCGTGCGGCCGATCGGCGACTGGTCGATCTCGATGATCTTGTCGATATGCTCCAGGCCTTCGATGCGGTCATGCGGTGCGGCGCCTTCGCTGGCGCCGTTGAGCTTGCGCGCGATGGCCTTGTAGAGCGTGTCGATCAGCAGCGTCGACTTGCCGCCGCCGGAGACGCCGGTCACTGCGGTGAACAGGCCGAGCGGGACTTCCGCCGAGACGTTCTTGAGATTGTTGCCACGCGCATTGATGACCTTGATGGTGCGGCGATGGTTCGGCGGTCGGCGCTCCGGCACCGGCACCGACATTTCGCCGGTGAGATATTTTCCGGTCAGCGACTTCGGATTCTTCATCACCTCCTGGGGCGTACCCTGGGCGACGATATTGCCGCCATGGGTGCCGGCGCCGGGGCCGACATCGACGACGTAGTCGGCCGCGATCACCGCGTCCTCGTCATGCTCGACCACGATCACGGTATTGCCGAGATCGCGCAGCCGCCGCAGCGTGTCGAGCAGCCGCGCATTGTCGCGCTGATGCAGGCCGATCGACGGCTCGTCGAGCACATAGAGCACGCCGGTGAGGCCCGAGCCGATCTGCGACGCCAGGCGAATGCGCTGGCTCTCGCCGCCGGACAGCGTGCCGGATGAGCGCGCCAGCGTGAGATAGTTGAGGCCGACATCGAGCAGGAAGGAGAGGCGCTCGCGGATTTCCTTGAGGATGCGGACGGCGATCTCGTTCTGCTGCTTGTTGAGCAGATCCGGCACGGTCTCGAACCAGTCGCCGGCCTTGCGCACCGACATTTCCGAGATGTTGCCGATATGCTTGCCGCCGATCTTCACACTGAGCGCTTCGGGCTTCAGTCGATAACCCTCGCAGGCATCGCAGGGCACGTCGGAAAAATACTTGCCGAGTTCTTCGCGCGCCCATTCGCTTTCGGTCTCGCGGAAGCGGCGGTCGATATTGGTGACGACGCCCTCGAACGGCTTCTTGGTGTCGTAGGAGCGCACGCCGTCTTCATAGGAGAACTTGATCTCGTCATCGCCGGAGCCGTGCAGGATGGCGTTCTGCGTCTTCTTCGGCAGGTCCTTCCACTTGGTGTCGAGGGTGAACTTGTAGAACTTGCCGAGCGCTGTCAGCGTCTGCACGTAATAGGGCGACGACGACTTCGCCCATGGCGCGATGGCGCCCTTGCGCAGCGTCAGTTCCTTGTCGGGAATGACGAGGTCCGCATCGATGGTCTGCTCGACACCAAGGCCGCCGCATTTCGGACAGGCACCATAGGGGTTGTTGAAGGAGAACAGACGCGGCTCGATTTCCGGAATGGTGAAACCGGACACCGGGCAGGCGAACTTCTCGGAAAACAAAATGCGTTCGGCGCCGGTCTTGTCGTGAATCTTCGCGACCTTCTTGTCGGTCTTCTTCGCGGGGATCTCTTCTGCAGGCGCTGCGGGCGCATCCGCATATTCAATGACCGCAAGACCTTCGGCGAGCTTCAGCGCCGTCTCGAAACTTTCCGCGAGGCGCTGGCCGATATCCGGACGCACCACGATGCGGTCGACGACGACGTCGATGTCATGCGGAAACTTCTTGTCGAGTACGGGCGCTTCGGCGAGTTCATGGAAGGTGCCGTCGATCTTGACGCGCTGAAAGCCCTTCTTGAGATATTCGGCCAGCTCCTTGCGGTACTCGCCCTTGCGGCCGCGCACCACCGGCGCCAGCAGATAGAGTCGCGTGCCTTCCGGCAGCGCCAGCACGCGGTCGACCATCATCGACACCGTCTGGCTTTCGATCGGCAGGCCGGTCGCCGGCGAATAGGGAATGCCGACGCGTGCCCACAGCAGGCGCATATAGTCGTAGATCTCGGTGACGGTGCCGACGGTCGAACGTGGGTTCTTCGACGTGGTCTTCTGCTCGATGGAGATGGCCGGCGACAACCCATCGATCTGGTCGACGTCCGGCTTCTGCATCATCTCGAGGAATTGCCGGGCGTAAGCCGACAGCGACTCCACATAGCGGCGCTGGCCCTCGGCATAGATCGTATCGAAGGCGAGTGACGATTTGCCGGAGCCGGACAGGCCGGTGAACACCACCAGCTTGTCGCGCGGGATGGTCAGATCGACATTCTTGAGATTGTGCTCGCGCGCGCCGCGGATGGTGATGCTGCGCATGTTCGCGGCGGCCTGCTGCCGCTTGGCCTTGATGATCTCGTCCATAACAGGCAATTCCCCAGCGCGCGAGGCGCGCTCATCCAGGCGCGCACCGCCGGCCGGGCCGGGATCAACGCCGATTGATTGTCATCGGAACATAGGAAGAACGAGGACGGATTTCCAGTGCTCCGCAGCAACGATCAACGGTTTGTTGGCGGAGGGGTTGCGAGGCAAGGCTGCAAATCGAACGGCCTGCGCAGGACAGGTCTTCCGGTATCGGGCTCATGCAGCGAACTGCCAATCGGGATCGCGTTAAGTCTGAGCGAGGTGCCAGCAAAAAGCCCGGCGCGTGGCCGGGCTAAGTTTGCGGGAATGAGGGAAGGTGGTCGCAGTTCTCAGTATTTCGCGATAACGGGACCGCCCCACTTGTAGTTGATGCGCGCGGTGATCACGTCGACGTCCTGGCTGATGCGATCGATGCGCGAAGTCACAGGAAGTGTCACAGCGGTGAAGCTGTTGCTGCTGGTCTCCATGAACAGATGGTCGTATTCGACCGCGAAGGACCAGTTTGGCGTGAAGCCATATTCCAGGCCGACGCCGACCGTGCCGCCCCAGCGGGTTTCGCTGGCGTTGTCGAACACGACATTGCCGGGGACGGTGTAGCCCCGATATTTGTCGCTGGTCACGGCGGCGCCGCCCTTCACGTAAAGAAGGGTGTTGTTCCAGGCGTAACCGATCTGGCCAGTGAACAGACCGAAGGCTTCGATCTTGGACCGGTTGCCAGTCGTACCGAGTGCGAGCTGGCTGACATTCGAGCCCTTGAAGTCTGCCCAGTTGCCTTGTGCTTCCAGGCCGAACACCCACGCAGCGCTCTGCCAGCGATAGCCGATCTGGCCGCCTGCCGTGCCGCCGCTTGCGTCATGGCAGCCTTCGTTGAAGGCCAGCGCGACACCGAGAACCTGGGTCGTGTCCCAGCATTTGCGGCTCGTTCCCCAACCGCCGTTGCCGCCGATATAGAAGCCGGTCCAGTCATAGACGGCGGCAATGATCGGAGGCGCCTTGGTGTAGGGCCGTGCTGCGAGATCGGCCGCAGAAGCGGACGTTGCCGAGCCGAGAACAGCGAGGGCGGCGGATGCGAGCAGAATTTTCTTCATGGCATGGCTCCCCTTGTGAGTGTTTCAACTCTAGCGCGATTCAGGCGATGAGGCTGTGCCTTCCTTGCAACGGAGAAAAACAAACGTAATGGTTGCGTGAAAAATCACGCGTTACAGTCGTGGGTAGTATTCGACCGCAGGCGATGGGCGAGCTCTTATCTCTCCGGAATCCGGGCTTCCAGCCAAACGAAAAAGGCCGGCGTTTCCGCCGACCTTTCCGTAGTCACGAGCCTGATATCAGGCGCGAAGCTCAGTACTTCGCGACGACCGGGCCACCCCAGTTGAAGCGGTAGTTCAGGCCAGCCTTGACGGTGTGCTCGTCGTTGCGGGACGACAGGCCAATGATGCCAACCGGCGACGGAGCAGCGAAAGTGGTCTTGCCGAAGTCATAGTACTGGTACTCGACCTTGCCCGACCAGTTCTGGGTGAACAGGTATTCGAGGCCGGCGCCGACGGTGTAACCGTCATGCTTGGTGCCAGCTGCGAAGGCAACCGGAACTGCGCCAACAGTCGTGACCAGTGATTCGCTGTAGTCGGAGTAAGCGTAGCCGCCCTTCACGTAGAGCAGTGCCGGACCCCAAGTGTAACCGATGCGACCGGTGACCGAGGCGAGGCCCTTCTGGTTCAGGTTGTAGGTGACGCCAGCCGGAACGAAAGCGACGTTGGTGTTGTTCGAACCAACCCAGCTGTACTGACCTTCGATGCCGAACACCCAGTTCGGAGCGAACTGGTAGTCATAGCCGATCTGCACACCGCCGAGGAAACGACCATCCGAATTGTCGGTGGTGCCGCCGAAGCCGTTCGAACCGTTGAACGCGCCGCCGACGTGACCGCCGATGTAGAAGCCGGTCCAGTTGTAGATCGGGGCAGGAACGTAGGCCGGAGCCTTGGTGTAGGGACGAGCAGCCAGGTCAGCGGCCATTGCCGGAACCGAAGCGCCCAGAGCGATCAGAGCAACCGTGCCCAACAGAAAGTTCTTCATTTGAATTCTCCCCAAAATTGCTTCGCGTCGGCGAAGCCTCGTGTCCCGGCGCAAGCGCCAAATGCAATTCAGTGATCGAAATATACGCAAGTCTGCCAAAAAGTCCGTCACCCAAATAGCACACTCGTCTTCGATGTTTGGCCGTTTCTAAGTTAATGAAAGGTATATGAATTTTGGCGGGGCGCGGTTCCCTTCGGGTTCCACTATTGCTCGACTCAGACGCGACAGCGACGACTCGGTACTTCGTTGTCGCCCAACAGTTCGCCAAGGGATGTCCTTGAGAACAAAAATGGAACATGTTATATGGGAGGACGATCATATAAGAGATCGTGGATAACCCGGTCGCGGGGGCCTGCGCGGGAGCGCGGACCGTATAGGGTCCCATCATCAGCGGCGTTTGCGCGCGGGCCAGGGCCTGCGCCGGCGCCCAATCAGCAAATTCAGGTTCGAGCGTAGGAGAGTGGCATGGCGGGTAGCGTCAACAAGGTGATTTTGGTCGGCAATCTCGGCAAGGATCCCGAGGTTCGCCGGATGCAGAACGGCAATCCGGTCGTCAACCTGACCGTCGCGACGTCGGAGACGTGGCGCGACAAGGGCACCGGCGAGCGCAAGGAGAAGACCGAGTGGCATCGCGTCGTGATCTTCAGCGAAGGTCTCGCCAAGGTGGCCGAGCAGTATCTCAAGAAGGGTGCCAAGGTTTACATCGAAGGCGCGCTGCAGACCCGCAAATGGACTGATCCGCAGGGTGTCGAGAAATACTCCACCGAGATCGTGTTGCAGGGCTTCAATTCGACGCTGACCATGCTTGATGGCAAAGGCGGCGGCGCGGGTGGTGGCGGCGGTTACGGCGGCGATGACATGGGCGACAGCTTCGGCGGCGGCCAGTCGAGCGCTCCGCCGCAGCGCCGTGTTGCGGCACCGGCCGGCGGTGGCGGCCGCGGCAGCGACATGGATGACGACATCCCATTCTGAGGGTTGGTTGAGGCGGTGTGTAAATTGCAAAGCGGTTTCATTGAAATTTCAATGGTTTAGCTGTTTGCGCACTTCCTGATCGCCGACGAGAATCGAATCAGATTCTGTGGAGCCCGCTTGTGTAAACAAGGGGGCTCTTTCGATTGATAAATCAACGCATTGCCAGCCGATTTCGCGTAAAGCCCGTTGTAATGGAGGGCGGCGAGAGGTTTGGGCTTCTCTTGGACAGGGAGAGCGGGCTGCCGGACCCTTGGGCTACTCGCTACAGCGCCGTATTCCTCAGGAGCAAAGCCGGATCGATCAACACGATGTTGAAGGCGCTTCGCTCGATCGCGGCGACCGAAGAGTGGGCCGCATTGCGCGGGGTCAGCCTGATCGAGCGGCTGGAGACCGGCGATCTACTGACGCAGGAGGAAACCGTCGATCTCGTGAACTCGCTTCGTCTTGCACGCTCACCTGCCGTGGGAGGGCATGAGGCGTCGGTGACGCGAGAGGTGGTGGCTCCGAATAGCTGAGCACAACATTCGCGTGATGGCCGCGCTCGTTGAGCCGCTTGCACAGCGCGTGGGCGAGGGTGGTCTTTCCTGCGGCTGCCGGGCCAAAGAACTCGATGATCATGCTCCCGAACCTCAAGAGGTTGTTGGTGCCTGCACGATTCGCCGAGGGTCCTGCACCTGAGGAAACAGGCGTTCCCGCTTTCGCGCCGCGACAATAAAACTCTCCGCCAATAATCCCGGCACCTTGAGCCTCCGGCACGCCTTTTCGAATGGCTCGATCAGCGCCTCGCAGAGATGTGGAAACAACCGGCCCGGTCGCGGGAGATAGCCGTAATACGTGCTCTCCACGACCTCAAATCCCTCATCCGACAGCAGGCTTGAAAATTGATACAAAGTCAGGGTGTTTCGAGGTCTGCTCGGATATGCCCAGTTCAGCACACGACTGAACGACCCGATGGGTGACGTTGCATTGAGCTGGATATTGCACACCAATACGCCGTCGTTGCGAAGATGCCGATAGATCGCCCGCAATGCGTCGCGCCTAAGCGTGTCTTCTGCATTCAAGAAGAACCGAAATGCGGTGGCAACGTCAAATGTCTGTTCGAGAGGAACCTTGGTGACATCGACGCATAGCAGCGTCACGTTGTCTGGCACCGAAGCTGCCGAAAGCATCGCTTCTGACACATCGACCCCGACAACCGAGCCGAACAACCGAGCGGCGACCTTCGCAATGCGTCCGGTTCCGCAGGCGAAGTCGAGGCTTGTTCGCTGTGGCCCTCCGAGCCGGCGCAGAATGCTTTCGAGCAAGGGCTGTTCGACGTCCCGCCACAATGCCGCGCAATGGCCCACCTCAAAGGTGCTGACGTAGTCGGCAACGACATCAACCGACTGGTGGCTCGCGCGATAGCTGAACGTGTCTCCGTTGAGCATAAGGATATGTCCCTCGAGTCCGCCGACGCTAACCTCGATGTCGGGACGACGTCTTCATGCATTCGCACGATGCCGGAACGGAGCGATGATCGCTCGGGAAGGCCAACGAGGCCTGGCCGTTCGGAGGGGTCCGCGGATCCGAACAGTCATTCAAATGAACGTTGGTGTGGTTTGTAATCCGGCTAAGCTCTGACCTGCAGGTAAATGGCAGCTTGTTCCGAGGCGCTGAGCATTCCACCATGATCATCGAGTTATTTGGGCCGCCTGGTGCAGGCAAGACCACACTTCTTCGCGGCCTCTGCCGGGGGCTGGCGCAAGAAGGCATCAACCTGAAGACAGTGAACGGTTATCGCCTGATTGAATATGCGTCGGCCCAGGATGACGGCCCGGAGACGCGCCATGGCATTGGGCGTATTGGCAGAAAGATTGCCACCTCCGGTCCTGTCTTGCTATCGACCCTGCCGAAGGACGGTGTCGCGGCGCGGCTTCTAGCATCAATCCCGCTACGAAGCCGCACATGGTCATGGCGCATGAAGGTCGACATCGCTCTACTGTGCGAATCTTGGCGTAAAGCGCAGGAATCGGAAGGTTACTTCATTTTTGAAGAAGGCCTGATCCAGGCATTGTGTGCGCTGGTTTTGCTGGCGCGAACTCCAAGCATTGACGTGGTTCGTGACTGCCTAGCGTTCCTGCCGCGACCGGACCTGCTTGTCCAGCTCGATGCGCCGCAGGAAACGTTGCGCCGCCGTCTTACGGATCGGCATGCGCACCAGCCGCTCATCGAAGTCCTCCTGTTCGAACTCGGCGTGGACAGGGGCTTGAAGCAGGCCAATATCTCAAGGGAGATCGGCGAGTGCTTGCGCCGGGACGGATGGCCCTTGATACAAGTCGACGGTGCCGACCCCCTCAATTTCGATAAGGTCATCACGCGAGTCCTGGGAGAGCATATCAATGAGACTGCCCTGGGTGACCAAGGCGATAAAAGCCAAACCACTAGATTAGCTGGCAACTATGAACTTGATGGATCTCAACATTTCGCACGGGGGCCTGGTGGCAGCATCTGACGCTCGCTCACGATTTGAATCATTGCGTGGTCGAGCCCCGGTCCGCCCGGAGCGAGGCATGGATACTTTGGGTCGCCTCGACTAGCGCGGTCCGCTGTCTCGGAGAGCCTTGCGTCCGAAACCAACCATTCAGCCACGATCAGCCCGTGAGGCGCGCACGAAACAAGGTGCAGCCGTCCGCCAGGCGCGACCTGGAGATATCCCGGAATCCAGCCTCGGTCACCGGCGCGCTCCTCGACCGCCTCACGCATCACGTCCATAACCACATATAACCCTTCTGATCTGCTGTCAGGACGTCCTGAACTTCTGCATCGCGCGCTGTGAGCTGATTGCTTGCAGCGCGTTTTGCTTTTTGCGGGGACGGTTAGCTGCGGCAACGTGGCGGGCAGCATTATCTTTACAATGGAAAGATTTCTGCGATGGTGAGCTGACACTGCCTGCTGAATGCGAGGCCACCATGTCGCTGCAGCCGTTGCTTGATGCCGCCGCTCCAATCCCGTTGCATGCTGTTGCGGCCATGGCTGCATTCGTGCTTGGTGTCGTTCAATTGATCGCACCCAAGGGCACGCTGCCACACAGGATGCTCGGCTGGATCTGGGTGATCCTGCTCGCCATTGTCGCGATCAGTTCGTTTGGGATCCATGGCCATAGCTACCGGCTGTGGCGGGACTGGAGCCCGATCCATCTGCTGTCGATCATGGCACCGGTGATGCTCGTGCTCGGCGTGATCGCGGCACGCCGGCACCGCGTCAGAGCGCATGCCATCACCATGATTTCGATCTTCGCCGGCGCCCTGGTGATCGCCGGCGCGTTCACCCTGGTGCCCGGCCGGGTCATGCACACCGTGGTGTTCGGTCGCTAGATTGCTGCAAGACGGCCGCATGAGTTTCGCAAGATTCGGCGGGTTCGGGCTGGCTTATTCGGGGCCAGTTCACAAGCCCTGTACAGCTCCCGTAAGCATTTGAAAAATCAGCAGGAAAATAGAGCCGCGGGCGTTGTCTGCGGGGTGGCTTGAAGTCGCGCGATGCGCTATATGATTCCCAGCAAAACCTGACCGGAAATCATCCTTGTCCGACACTGAAGACCAGAAGCCTGGGGAGCCACCGGCCCCCTCGGATATTCGTCCCGTATCCATCCTCGATGAGATGAAGCGTTCGTATCTCGATTACGCCATGAGCGTGATCGTGGCGCGTGCGCTGCCGGATGCGCGTGACGGCTTGAAGCCGGTGCATCGCCGCATTCTCTATGCAATGTATGAGAACGGCTTCGAGTGGAACAAGCCGTATCGCAAGTCAGCGCGAACCGTTGGCGACGTGATCGGTAAGTATCATCCGCACGGCGACCAGTCGGTCTATGATGCCATGGTCCGCATGGCGCAGGACTTCTCGATGCGCGTGCCGCTGATCGACGGTCAGGGCAATTTCGGCTCGGTGGATGGCGATCAGGCCGCCGCGATGCGATACACGGAATCGCGCCTGACCAAGATCGCGCAGTCGCTGCTCGACGATCTCGACAAGGACACCGTCGACTATCAGGACAACTACGATGGCTCGTTCCGTGAGCCACGCGTGCTGCCGGCGAAGTTCCCGAATCTGCTGGTGAATGGCGGCGGCGGCATTGCCGTCGGCATGGCCACCAACATCCCGCCGCATAATCTCGGCGAAGTCATCGACGCCTGCGTCGCGCTGATCGATGATCCGTCACTGACCATTGACGATCTGAACAAGATCATCCCGGGTCCGGATTTCCCGACGGGTGGCATCATTCTCGGCCGCGCCGGGATTCGTACGGCCTATCACACCGGCCGCGGTTCCATCGTGATGCGCGGCAAGGTCTCGATCGAGCCGACGCGCAAGGATCGCGAAGCGATCATCGTCTCTGAAATCCCGTACCAGGTGAACAAGGCCACCATGGTCGAGCGCATCGCCGAACTGGTGCGCGACAAGAAGATCGAAGGCATCTCCGATCTCAGAGACGAATCCGACCGCGACGGTTTTCGTGTCGTCGTCGAATTGAAGCGGGACGCGGTGCCCGAGGTGGTGCTCAACCAGCTATACAAGTTCACGCCGCTGCAGACCAATTTCGGCGCCAACATGGTGGCGCTCGACACCGGCCGTCCGTTGCTGATGAACCTGAAGGATCTGCTGACGATCTTCGTCGCGTTCCGCGAACAGGTCGTCACGCGCCGTACCAAGTTCCTGCTCAACAAGGCGCGCGATCGCGCGCATATCCTCGTCGGCCTCGCGATTGCAGTGGCGAATATCGACGAGGTCATTCGTGTCATTCGTACCTCACCGGACCCCGCCACTGCACGTGACATCCTGATGGAGCGTCATTGGCCCGCGCAGGATGTGGCGACGATGATGATGCTGATCGACGATCCGCGTCATCGCCTCGAGGAAGACGGCACCGCGCGGCTGTCCTTCGAACAGGCCAAGGCCATTCTCGATCTGCGACTGGCTCGCTTGACAGCTCTGGGTCGCGAAGAAATCTCCGACGAGCTGGACAAGCTCGCTGTCGAGATTGCGGACTATCTGGAGATCCTGCGTTCGCGCGCGCGCGTCCAGGGCATCATCAAGGACGAACTCGGTGCGGTGAAGTCGGAATTCGCGACACCGCGCAAGACCGTCATCATGGAGCAGGAAGGCGAGGTCGAAGACGAAGACCTGATCCAGCGCGAAGACATGGTGGTGACGGTGTCGCATCATGGCTACGTCAAGCGCGTGCCGCTTTCGACCTATCGGGCCCAGCGCCGCGGCGGCAAAGGGCGCTCGGGCATGGCGACGCGCGACGAGGATTTCGTCTCGCGTCTGTTTGTAGCCTCGACCCATACGCCGGTGCTGTTCTTCTCGTCGCGCGGCCAGGTCTATAAGGAAAAGGTCTGGCGTCTGCCGATCGCGCCGCCAAACGGGCGCGGCAAGGCGATGATCAACATCCTGCCGCTGGAGCAGGGCGAACGTATCACCACGATCATGCCGTTGCCTGAGGATGAGGCGACGTGGAACGATCTTGACGTGATGTTCGCGACCACTGGCGGCAATGTCCGCCGCAACAAGCTCTCTGACTTCGTCGATGTCAGGCGCTCCGGCATCATCGCGATGAAGCTCGATGAGGGCGAAGCGATCGTCGATGTGCAGATCGCCACCGAACATGATGACGTGCTGCTGACCGCTGCCGGCGGCCAGTGCATCCGTTTCCCGGTAACAGACGTGCGTGTGTTCCAGGGCCGCAGTTCGATGGGCGTGCGCGGCATTTCGTTGGCGGAGGGTGACAAGCTGATCTCGCTGACGATCCTGCGCCACCTCGAGGCCAATTCCGACGAGCGTGCGGCCTATCTGCGCCGCGCCAATGCGGTGCGCCGCGGCGGCGCCGAGGAGCGTGCCGATGTCGCGGACGAAGCGGCGGCTGCCGTGGAGACCGAAGAGGCGACGGGGGCCATCGAACTCGGCGAGCAGCGCTATGTGGAAATGTCGGCATCCGAGCAGTTTGTGCTGACCATCAGCGAGAACGGCTACGGCAAGCGGACCTCGTCGTTCGAGTACCGCACCACCGGACGCGGCGGCAAGGGTATCGTCGCGATGTCGGTCAACAACCGGAATGGCAAGCTGATCGCTTCGTTCCCGGTCGAGGACAGCGACCAGATCATGCTTGTCACCGACAAGGGCCAGCTCATCCGCTGCCCGGTGGAAGGTATCCGCATTGCCGGCCGTTCGACCCAGGGCGTCATCGTGTTCAACACGGCTGACGACGAGCACGTCGTGTCGGTCGAGCATATCGGCGAGGCGGGCGAGGGCGAAGAGGGCGAGAACGGCAACGGTGCGCCGGTGGCGGAGGGCTGAGGTTCATCGCTCTGGCTTGCAACACGTGAAGCGAAAAGCCTGCAGTTTATGCTGCGGGCTTTTTTGTGTCGACAGGACGCCGTATGTAGGATGGGTTGAGCGCAGCGATACCCATCAATTCCATCGCTGGTGGTGATGGGCGCTGCGCTGAACCAAGCCCATCGCTTACCATAGCGGAGCGAGACGATCTGCGAGGGAGGTTCGAGTGGCGGATGAGGTGGCGCTTCAGGATGAAAGCATTGCTCGGTGGCGTGACGCGTTCCGCGATGACACGACAGGAATCAACAAGACTGTTCAAGATTTGCTCCGGGACTACGCCGCCTTTCGCACAGTGATCAAAACCGTACGTTTGGCCAATGAACGGGAAGGGACGGATCCTCCACTTAACCAGATGCTCTTCAATCTTGTTTCACAAGGGTTCTGGTCTAGCCTCCTTCTCGGCACCCGACGTCTGCTGGACAAGGGAGGCTCGAGTGGCAAGAAGGGCGTTAATTCTATCTGGTCCGTTGTCCAAGATGTCGAGGCGAGCCAAGATTGGCTCAATCGCAAGATCTATGTCGAACGAGTGCTACATGCACAATACGATCTCGATCGCCTACAACAAGAAGCTTACGATCAAGTCGTTGCTGCCAATGGGCGTGCGGTATGGGGAGATCCCGAACTAATCAAGAGCGATGCTGCGCATCGTCATTTCGACGCGCTGAGTGGTGTTTCGCAATCGAAAAGGAAACCACAAGATCTGATCTCGCCTTTGATCTTCGATAAGCTCAAGAAGCGTCTTGCCGATCTCGATCACATTTCTAGGCATGTCAGTTCGCACGTTGCTCATGCGGGTAACAAGCAAAGCCGGTACGACAAAGAGTTAAACGCCTTTGATATTCGAGATGCGCGCGAAACGTTGCGGCGGCTCAAAGAAATCGCGGACTTGACGGGAATCTGGTTCGCAAATGAAAGTAGTGCTGGCCTCGCTACATACATCGGAGACCAGTTCGATGGTCTTGACCATGCTGTTGTGCGCACTACCGATTTGGTTGCTCTGGCTGAACAATGGCGATCGATTGACCGCGACATAGCAACTTGGTCAATTGCACCGGATGATCTGTAAGTCGCCGTCGGGCATACAGGCTTAGCTCGTAGGATGGGTATCGCTGCGCTCAACCCATCCTTGCTACAGGCTGGCTGAATAAAGCGTTCCTCCGGATACCCGGTCGAACGGGAATGACGAGGCTCGGCAAAATCCAGGCGTCTCGTCACCCCCGCTCGCATCAGCCTGCGTTCTTCGGCACCGGCGTGTTGAGCAGCTGCTGCTCCCACAGGTATGCAATGCCGCTACCGCCGGCATGCTGCGTCATCACTTCCGTCAGCTTGGCGGCTGTTTCGGCTCGGGCCCAGTCGCGCTGCCATTCGGCGGCCACTGCCAGCCAGGTCATCATGTTGGCGCCGGCCGCGATCATGCGCTGGATGGCGACCTGATGGGCCTCGACCGAAACGGCCCCCGAGGCATCGGTGACGACCGTTACGTCCCAGCCCTCGCCGAGGGCCTGGATCGTTGGCATCGCGACGCAGATCTCGGTCCATAGGCCCGCGATGATCAGCTGTTTGCGGCCCGTTGCCTTGACGACGTCCACCACCTTCGGGTCTTCCCAGGTGTTGATGAAGGTCCGGTCGATCACTTCCTGACCGGGAAAAACATCGGTGATCTGAGGGAACAGCAGACCGCCGCGCTCGGCGAGCACGCTGGTCAGGATGGTGGGCACGCCGAACGCCTTGGCGGCCTTCGCCAGGCCCGCCGTATTGTTGATCACCATCTGCGGTTCGTGGCTGTTCACGTTCGCGAGCTGGTAGGGCTGGTGGTCGATCAGAACGAGGACCGAGTCCTCGGGACGAAGGAGCGACGCAAGGCCATTACGAAAGGTCATGAATACATCCTCTGCTGCCGTTGTGAGTGAGATTGGTCGGGGACAGACGCCAACGGCGACGTTGCCTGAAGGGGTATTGCCGTTCTCATGCGCGATGGGGTAGTGCCCTCCCGTGCCAAGCTGTGTCGCGAAACGGGGAACGCTGAATGGACATCGAAGAGCTGCGGACATTCGTGGAAATTGCCGATGCCGGTGGCGTTTCGCCCGCCGCGCGCCGGCTCGGCGTTTCCAAGTCGATCGTCAGTCGGCAGCTTGCTCGCCTCGAAGCGGAACTCGGCGTTCAGCTTCTGGCGCGCACCACGCGCGGCGCCGCGCTCACGGAAGCCGGCATCACGTTTCGCGATCATGCGGCGCGCGCCTGCGGCGAGATCGACGCAGCCCGGGAATTGATCCAGCCTGACGGTGAGCTTTGCGGGCGACTGCGCATTGCCGTGCCGCTTACTTTCGGCCCAACGCACCTGGCGCCCGTGCTTGCGGACATGGCGCGACGGCACCCGCAGCTCCACGTCCATACCGTCTACAGTGATCGCTTCGTCGATCTCATCGCCGAAGGTTTCGATTGCGCGATCCGGGTTGGCTATCTTCCGGACTCCAACCTGATCGCGCGACACGTCGGGCCTATTTATGCAAAATTGGTCGCGAGCCCGGACTATATCAAAGCGCATGGTTCCCCCGAGACGCCGGACGAACTCGTCGACCATCAGGCTCTCATGCAGGGCACCGAAGCCTGGCAATTCATGGATGGCGACAAGATCATCACGGTGCGTCCACAGGGGCGATTCAAGGCCGACAACGGCGCAGCTCTTGTCGCCGCCGCATTGGCAGGACTCGGTATCGCCTGGCTCCCGGGTGGCATCACCGACGACTACATCGCCTCCGGCGCGCTGGTTGCGGTCATGACACGCTATCCACCACCGCCGGCAGGTGTCTATGTCATCCGCCCGCCAAGTCAGCATCCCGCACGGAAGGTGCGGGTTCTTACCGAAATGCTGATCGCGTGTTTTGAAAAGGCCCCGCGCCCTGCGGATGTCGGTCACTAACGCACGAACCAAACGGATGGTGCGCAGGGACCGGCCGAGGCTTAAGTCGCGCGCGGCTTAAATCTCGATTTCGGTGCCGAACTCGACGACCTGTCTGGTCGGCACGTCGAAGAACGCCGCTGAGCGTTCGGCGTTACGCTGCAGGAACGCGAATACGGTTTCGCGCCACACCGCCATGCCGGCGACCTTGTCGCTGGGGATGATGGTCTCGCGGCCGATGTAATAGGTGATGTCGGCGAGGTCGATGCCGGGTAATTTGCCCTGTTCGCAAGCCAGACTCAGTCCGTCGGAAATCGTCGGATATTGCATGAAGCCGTAATGCAAAATGACGCGCGTGATCCCTTCGATCACTTCGATGATCTCGGCGCGATCGGCATCCGGGACGCGCGGCACTTCGGAGATCTGCACGGTCACCAGAATGACGCGCTGATGCAGAACGTGGTTGTGCTTGACGAACTGCGTCAGCGCCAGCGGCACGCCATTCGGCGTGGATGCCAGAAACGCCGCGGTGCCATTGAGCCGCGCATGGCAGCGACTGACGGCTGTCTCGATCAGGTCCTCTTCGGGCTGACGCAGCTTGGCGCGGGCGCTTTCGACGAGTTTGACACCACTGCGCCATGTCAGCATCAGGAACGCCACAGCGGCCGCCAGGAATAGCGGAAACCAGCCGCCTTCGAACAGCTTCGTGGAATTGGCGGCGAAGAAGATGCAATCGATGATGAAGAAGAAGCCGTTCACGGACACGACGAGCAGCGGCGGATAGCCCCATTGCAGCGCGACCAATGCCGCGAGCAGCGTGGTGATCGCCATCAGCAGCGATACGGCAATGCCATAGGCGCCTGCCAAGGCGTCCGATGTGCCGAAGCTGAGCACGGCGGCCAGCGTCGCCGCCGCCAGCAGCCAGTTCACCAGCGGCACATAGATCTGGCCCATGGCGTGGCTGGTGGTGTGCCGGATCTGCATCCGCGGCAGGAAGCCAAGCTGGATCGATTGCTGCGTCAGCGAGAACACACCGGAGATGATGGCCTGCGAGGCGATCACCGTCGCGACAGTGGCAAAGGCCACCAGCGGGTAGTGCAGCCAGTCCGGCGCCAGTTGATAGAACGGGTTGTTGACGGCGGTGGGGTCGGCGATCAGCAGTCCCGCTTGGCCGAAATAGTTCAGCACCAGCGCCGGCAGGGCGATGGCAAACCATGCAAGCCGGATGGGAATCCGTCCGAAATGGCCCATATCGGCATACATCGCTTCACCGCCGGTCACGGCTAGGAAGGCGGCGCCGAGAATGGCAAAGCTGATGTGGAAGTCCTGATGGATCAGGAATTCGAAGGCATAGAGCGGACTGACGGCAGCAAGCACGCCGGGCGATTGCACGATGCCATGGATGCCAAGCAGCGCGAGCACGGCGAACCAGCCCAGCATCACCGGCCCGAAGATGCCGCCGATGAAACCGGTACCTTTGCTCTGCATCAGAAACAGCCCGATCAGAATGATGACGGTGAGCGGCACCACGGCCGGCGCAAGTGACGGTGCATCGACCTTGAGGCCTTCAATCGCTGACAGCACGGAGATCGCCGGTGTGATGGCGCCGTCACCATAGAGCAGGGCGGCGCCGACGAGACCGACGACCAGCAGATGTATGCGCCACGTGCCCGGCTCTGCGTTACGCGCGTGGAGCAGTGCCAGTAGCGCGACGATGCCGCCTTCGCCGCGATTGTCGGCGCGCAGAATCAGAAGCGCGTATTTCAGAGAGATAATGAGGATCAACGCCCAGAGGATCAACGATACCACGCCGAGCGTTGCTTCGGGCGTGAGAGGCCCGCCATGGGCCGCTGCCTTCACGGCTTCCTTGAGTGCATAAAGGGGGCTGGTGCCGATATCGCCATAGACGACGCCGAGCGCGCCGATCGTTGCCGTGAGAGGAAGTCCGCCAGAGTGGCCTGGCGATGCGGCTGGGATGGCGGTCACTGGCAGCCCTCACGGGACTCGCGCTTTCACGATCGCGCTTGACCAGCAGTCTGCGACGTTGCGTCGCGAATTGCTATGAAATTAGTTGAAGCAGGCGTCGCGAGAATTTCACTGAACTATGCATCGCGCACGGTGGGGGAGTGTAGTTCGATTGCCCCGATGAAGTATCAGTACACCCCGGTAGTGGCCGGGGCGCGGTATCCTTTGCCGCTTAGCGACGCTCGGTGGTCACGAGGCGGACTTCGCGGACAGTGACCGTCTTGCTCGCTGCGTTACGCAGGCAGGAGGCCTCGAAGTTCGGCCAGGCCTGCTCGGAGCAGTTGCGACCTACCGTGTGGATGTCCAGGCGGTCGGCCTTGGCGAGGGCCACCGGCACCGAAGCCTCGACCTTCGGGGCGAAGCCCGGCAGAACGGTGAGGGCGGCTGCGATGAAAGCTGCGACGGCAACTGCTGAGAGAGTCTTGATCATGACGGTCCCCTGTCATTCGGGCCGTTTTGGCCCGGTTTGTTTGTCGCTTCCTGTGCTTGCCTGATTAATCAGACCCGGTTTCAGGAAGTTGTCGTGTCCGGGCAAAGTGGTTTCATCCGGCCCGGTTTGTGTTTCGTCCGTACGCGCTTGACGACACATGAGGCTGGAAAGCCCAATGTTTTCAGTATCGTCGCTGCGTACCCAGTAGACGCGCTGACCTGCCTTCCGGTTCGAATCCGGCGCAAAAATAAACACCGGCCATTCGACCCCGGAGGGTGGAACCAAGTCGGCTTGCGGCTCGAACGGGGGCGGGGTAGGAGGGGGAATGCCCCGTATCGCGCTTTATCCCGGTTCATTCGATCCCGTCACCAATGGCCACCTTGATGTGGTCCGCCATGCCGTTGGCCTGTGCGACAAGCTCGTGGTCGCGATCGGCGTCCACCCTGGCAAGAAGCCGCTGTTCTCGACGGACGAGCGGCTGGACATGGTGAAGCAGGTGTTCGGACCGCTGGCCTCGGCCGCCGGCTGCGAATTCGACTGCACGACCTATGACAATCTCACCACCACACTGGCGCAGCAGATCGGTGCGACCATCATGATCCGCGGGCTGCGCGACGGCACCGATCTCGATTACGAGATGCAGATCGTCGGCATGAACGAGACCATGGCGCCGGATGTCCAGACCGTCTTTCTTCCGGCCTCGGTGAGTGTCCGCCCGATCACCGCCACACTGGTCCGGCAAATCGCCGCCATGGGCGGCGACGTTTCGGCTTTCGTCCCGGACGCGGTTGCCAAGAGCCTCAAGTCCAAATTCACCGCTTAAACAAATGCCGGCTGACCGGCTTTCTCTGATCCGGAGTTTCCATGATCCGTATAGTCGCACTTGCTGCCGCGCTGATGTTCGCGGCTCCCGCTTTCGCGCAGGCTCCGGCAGCCCTTCCGGCTGGCCTCGACAAGGCCAATTCGGTCGTGATCGACACGACCAAGGGCCGGATCATCATCAAGCTGCGCACCGATATCGCCCCGCAGCACGCAGAGCGCATCAAGCTGCTCGCCCGCGAAGGCTACTACAACAACGTACCGTTTCACCGCGTGATGGACGGCTTCATGGCGCAGACCGGTGACGGCAAGAACTTCAACGGTACCGGCGGATCGAAGTATCCGAACTTGAAGGCCGAATTCTCGCAGGTGCCGTACAAGCGCGGCGTGGTTGGCATGGCGCGTGCCGGCGATCCGGATTCGGCGAATTCGCAGTTCTTCATCATGTTCGCTGACGGCTCGTCGCTGAACGGCAAATACACCGTGGTTGGCGATGTCGTCGCCGGCATGGACGTGGTGGACAAGCTGAAGAAGGCGCCTCCCGGCTCGGCCAGTGGTGCCGTGACCGACCCTGACAAGATGGTCAAGGTTCAGGTCGCTTCCGACATCAAGTGAGCATCATGATGCCGCGGTGCAGGGTGATTGCTCTGCTCGCGGCATTATTGCTGTCTGGCGTCCTTCAGGCGCATCCGGCATCGGCTCAGTCTGATGGCGTGAGTACGCTGGAGGGCATGTTCGGAAGGCTGAAAGCGTGCTGGCATCCGCCCGCATTGCCACGCGGCCATCCGGGCATGGAGATCACGGTGCTGTTCAGCTTCAAACGATCCGGTGAACTTCTCGGAAGGCCGCGAATTACCTTCGAGACGCCGGATGCCTCCGAGGCCGACAGCGTTGCCTATCGAACGGCTGTGATGGAGACATTGCAACATTGCACGCCGATGCCATTTACCGGGGGCCTGGGCGACGCGGTCGCTGGACGCCCCTTCCGAGTGCGGTTTGACGACCGCCGAAACCAACCCAAACCAGTAGAGAGACGAGCATGGCTGTTACCGAGAATACTTTGATCCTTGAAACTACCCAGGGTCCCGTCACCATCGAGATGCGCCCGGATCTGGCACCGGGCCATGTCGCCCGTATCAAGGAGCTCGTGCGCGAAGGCTTCTACGACGGTATCGTCTTCCACCGCGTCATCGACGGCTTCATGGCGCAGACCGGCTGTCCGCAGGGCACCGGCACCGGCGGTTCGGGCAAGAAGCTGAAGGCCGAATTCAACAACGAACCGCATGTGCGCGGTACGTTGTCGATGGCCCGCGCGGCCAGCCCGGACTCCGGCGACAGCCAGTTCTTCATCTGCTTCGACGACGCGTCCTTCCTCAACAAGCAGTACACTGTCTGGGGCAAGGTCACCGAAGGCATGGAGAACGTCGACAAGATCAAGCGCGGCGAGCCGGTGCAGAACCCGGACAAGATCGTCAAGGCACATATGGCTGCCGACGCGGCTGCCTGATCACAGTCGCTAACCAATGAATGACGTCATGCCCGGGGCAGCGCGAAGCGAACTTCGCTAGTTGTCCCGGGCATCCACGTTTTGGAGAGGTCCTCATCCTGAGGAGCGGTCGCCTTCGACCGCGTCTCGAAGGATGGCGGCACACTCCATCATGGTTCGAGACGCGCGCCAAAGTGGCGCGCTCCTCACCATGAGGACGGCGGTTGGGGCCGATGACAGAGTGCCCTGACGAAATGTGATAGACCGGATCGTCATGCGTACCGACATTTTCGATTTCGAACTTCCGGCCGAGAACATCGCGCTGCGGCCTGCCAGCCCGCGCGACGCCGCGCGGTTGCTTGTCGTTCAGCCGGGTAAGGGCGTGCAGGATCATGTCGTCTCGGATCTGCCGACCTGGCTGAAGCCCGGCGATCAGCTCGTCGTCAACGACACCAGGGTTATCTCGGCGCAGCTCAGCGGCCGCCGCATCGGCCGCGAGACCGAACCGAAGATCGATGCGACGCTGATCAAGCGCCTCGACGGTTCGCGCTGGCAGGCGCTGGTGCGCCCCGCCAAGAAGCTCGTCGAAGGCGATACGGTGCGCTTCGGCAATGAAGGCCGCGTCTGCCTGCTTGGGCACCTCGACGCCCAAGTCGAACACAAGGGCGATGCCGGCGAGATCATCTTCTCCTTCTCGTTTCACGGCCCGGCGCTGGACCAGGCCATCGCCGAGCTGGGCGCGCCGCCGTTGCCGCCTTACATCGCCGGAAAACGCGCTCCGGACGAGCGTGACACGGCCGACTATCAAACCATGTTCGCCGCCAATGACGGCGCCGTCGCCGCACCGACGGCGGGATTGCATTTCACGCCGACACTTGAAGCCGCCTTGAAGGCGCGCGGCGTCGGCCTGCATCGCATCACGCTGCACGTCGGCGCGGGGACGTTCCTGCCGGTGAAGGTCGACGATACCGCCGAGCACAAGATGCATTCCGAATGGGGCACGATCTCGCGCGCCACGGCGGATGCGTTGAACGCAGCGCATGCGGCCGGCGGACGCGTGGTTGCCGTCGGCACGACCTCGATGCGTCTGCTGGAAAGCGCGACGTCCGAGGACGGCGTTATTCATCCGTTCGCCGACGAGACTGCGATCTTCATCACGCCCGGCTATCGCTTCCGCGCCGTCGATATCATGCTCACGAATTTCCATCTGCCGCGTTCGACGCTGTTCATGCTGGTCTCTGCCTTTGCCGGCATGGATACGATGAAGCAGGCCTATGCCCATGCTATCGCAACCGGCTATCGTTTCTATTCATACGGCGACGCCAGTCTGCTGTTTCGGGACACAAGCAATCAATGACCGTCGCCAATCATTTCGAACTGCTGCGCACGGACGGCACGGCACGCAGGGGCCAGTTGACGACGCCGCATGGCGTGGTCCGCACACCGGCCTTCATGCCGGTGGGCACCCTTGGCGCAATGAAAAGCCTGCACTGGCGCGACGTGCGCGATGCCGGCGCCGATATCGTGCTGGGCAATACCTATCACCTGATGCTGCGTCCCGGTGCCGAACGCGTCGCGTCGTTCGGCGGCCTGCAGAAATTCACGACCTGGAACGGTCCGATGCTGACCGACTCCGGCGGTTTCCAGGTGATGTCGCTGGCGCAGCTGCGCAAGGTGACCGAGCAGGGCGTCACCTTCCGGTCGCATATCGACGGCGCGAAGTTCGAACTGACGCCGGAGCGGGCCATCGAGATCCAGCGGCTGCTGAATTCGGATATCGCGATGCAGCTCGACGAATGCGTGCGGCTGCCGGCGGAGCACGCCGATATCGACCGCGCCATGCAGCTGTCGCTGCGCTGGGCCGAGCGCTGCAAGCGCGCCTTCGAGACAGCGCCGGACGGATACATGCTGTTCGGCATCGCGCAGGGCGGCGACGTACCAGCACTGCGCCGTGCCAGCGCGCAGGGGCTCATCGATATCGGCTTTCATGGCTACGCGATCGGAGGCCTTGCGGTCGGCGAGCCGCAGGCCGTGATGCTGGCGATGATCGAGGAAGTGGTTCCGATCCTGCCTTCGGACCGCCCGCGCTATCTGATGGGCGTCGGCACGCCGGATGATATGCTGGAAGCGGTGGCGCGCGGCGTCGACATGTTCGACTGCGTGATGCCGACGCGTAACGGCCGCCACGGCATGGCCTTCACACGCTATGGCCAGATCAATATGCGCAATGCGCGGCATCAGGACGATCCGCGGCCGCTGGACGAAGAGAGCACCTGGCCGGCCGCGCGAGACTATTCGCGCGCCTATCTGCATCACCTCGTGCGCTCCGGCGAGACGCTCGGCGCGATGCTGCTGTCGGAAATCAACATCGCCTATTACCAGAGCCTGATGCAGGGTATCCGCGCATCCATCGAGGCCGGCACGTTCGAAGAGTTTCGGGCGCGCACGCGTGAGGGCTGGGCACGTGGAGACATTCCGCCGCGCTAATCGCTCGTCGCGTGTGGAGAAAACGCTAACCTGTCCATCAACCTGTCAGGTTCATCGATCGTTTGTCTCGCGGTAACCGGCCGCAAGCATTTCCATAGCCTTGTATTGCCGGAAAAACCTGCGGCTGGGCCGGGCCGGGAATCCTGCCCACCGCTCTCCTGCGGGCACGTCGCGCGTGACGCCGCTCGCACCGGCTATCTGTGCGCCGTCGCCGATCGTCAGATGAGGAGCAATTCCAGTCTGGCCGCCTATTGCAACAAAACTCCCGAGAGTTGCGGATCCGGCAATTCCGACTTGCGCGGCGATGAGGCAGTGTCTGCCAATGGTCACGTTGTGGGCGACCTGTACGAGGTTATCGAGCTTCGTCCCTTCGCCGATAAACGTGTTACGGGTCGACCCGCGATCGATGGTCGTGTTTGCGCCTATTTCGACGCAGTCCTCAATAATGACGCCTCCGACCTGGAGAATTTTGATATGTCCGCCTTTGTCGGGCACAAATCCGAAGCCGTCCTGCCCGATCGATACGCCTGGATGGACAATGACGTGATTGCCGACAGTTGCGTGCGCAATGATAGCGCCGGCGCCGACTGAGCTATGGCTCCCGATGGTGACGTCTGGACCGATCACGACGTTTGACCCGATATAAGTGCGTTCACCGATCCTGGCCCGGGGACCGATCACTGCGCCGGGATCGATGGTAGCCCCGGCATCGATGATGGCCGAAGCATGAATCGTGGCGTTTGGAGAAATGCCGTCGGTCTCGAAAAGTGACCCCGGGATAGCCGCCCCTGGATAGAGCAGGGCGAGGATTCTCGAGTAAATCAAATATGGCTGAGGTGTCACAAAAGAGTAGGTCTCCTTTGGAACGGACGCGCTGAAGCGCGGGGAGACGAGACAAGCGCCCGCATTCGTCTGCCTTAAGGCCTCAAGATACTTGTGATTGTCCATATAGCTGAGCTCGCCGCGGCGCGCTGTCTCGAGCGCTGCTCCAGCCGAAATGAGGAAATCTTTTGTAACAAAAAGTAAGCCCGCGATGCCCGCGACCTCACTTGCAGTGATCGTGCGCTTGGGCACGAAGAAGGGAATTTGACCGGTCATGACCGACTCCAGTGCGGGTATCCCCTCGACCCGAGAGACGGCTTCTCCGCTGTAGACCCGACAACTGGTTAGCACGGCTTGGGAACATCAGAAATGGCGAAGGTGTGACTGCGGCGTGGTCGTTACTTGGTGCACGCGTGACGGTGCAGAAATCGTTTGCGCGGATTGCTGGCCTTAACGCTTGCCAATGCTGCGCCGACGCCCGTCGCAACGATTGCTGGCTAGCTTCGGTGCGAGCGGCTGCTTTTGTGGAGCGTCAATGACGCATGGGCGATGCTGGCAGCGTTCGCCTTACTGGGCGTATTGGTTGTGCCATTCGCGTGGAAAGCAGACCTGGACGGGCAAGCAGAGGCGCGGAGAATGTGATAGTCGCGATCGGCGTCTCCCTCGGATCGCGGAGCAATCCAAGATCGGTTTACGCGGGGTCCACGCGAACAGCGCTAGTTGCAGACCGTCCGGCGAAATGCATGCTTGGTCACAAAGCCATAGCCGCATGTATCGCAGGTCCAGAGATAGCTGACGACGTCGTCGGTGAGAAAGGCCGACGCCTCGGCAGCAATCATCGAGTCCGCACAAACCGGGCAGGTGGGAAGATCGCTGCCACGCGGCGCGGGATGGGACGTTTTGGTCGTACGGACTTCAGCTGATGCTGACATCGTGACCTCCTTCGTCGTCTCATCGGACATGACACGATCCTAATCCGATTTGTTTGACCGTGTCGCAACACAAATGCGTTGCTTTGAAGTTTTTTAAGTCGCGCATGTTTGTGCCGCAGCGCGGTCACCTTTGTGCGATGCCACGTGCGTCACGATGCGTCGGTTACGATGAATGACATTTGTAAAATTTGCTGACATTGCCGGTCGTACAGCAGAGGCGAGTAGCTGCCACATCGCACCCTTGGTGCGGACGCATCTTCGGCGACACCGTGCAAGCGATTGTGCAGCCGCTCAGCTGGCGCTATCTCTCGATGGAAACGTTGGAAGGAATCTGACCCCGATGTCACAGCCCCCGCGACGCCCGCGCACGCTCCAGGATGCCCGTACCGAGGCGGAGGCGGCGTTCAAGAAGACGACCACGAAGCCGGTCGAGGCGCCGGTTACCAAGGCCGCCGTTCCCGGCGTGCGCGAACTGGTGTCGCTGCGGATCGATCAGGATGTGCTGGAATATTTCCAGCAGGACGGGCCGGGCTGGCAGGACCGCATGAACGACGCGCTGCGCAAGGCGGCAGGGAAGTAACCCCGGGCAGCCGGAGCCTCTCCCTCCCGGCGACGTAGCGCTGAGCGCTGCATCGCGTCCGGACGGGGGAGGCAGGCCCTCAGCGATTGAGGAAGCCGCCGACGACACCGCCGATGAAGCGGCCGGGCAGGGCTGGATCGACAGCAGGCGCCGCTTGCTGGGCGGGGGCGCTACGCCGCACGGGCGGAGCTTCCTCATAAGCTTGCTGTTGCACCTGACGGCGCACCGGCTGCGCTGGCTTCGGTGCGGGCGCCGGTTCCTCGGTCAGGGTCACGGCCTCGGTGAGTAGAGCGGCGTGCTGCACCTTGTTGAGATAGCCCGACGTCGGGTAACCGCGTGCCGCCTGCCAGCGCTGAATCACCACGCGGGTTGGCGCGTCGAACGCGCCGGTCGCCTTGGTGTCGAAACCGAGGCCGTTGAGACGACGTTGCACGTCGCGGCGCTTGACCTTGTCGAGGCCGATCTTGTCCTCGGTGAGCTGGTTGGCTTCCTCGGTAAACACGGCCTTGTCGACGCCCGGAGCGGCGGTACGCGGCGCGGTGGCGGCTTCCTGCAGCGCGGCAATACGGGCGAGGGCGAGCGGCTTGAATTGGCCGTTCGGGTACATGGAGATGTAGGCGTTCAGTTCCTCCGGCCGGTTCGAGTCCTTGATCGAGCGCCAGAACTCAAGCTCGACATCGGAGCCGGCGGTGGCGGCTGCTGGCATGGTGGCGGTGGGGCTGGCCGCCGCAACGGCGACCTGCGCCTGCACGTCCGGATTGAGATAGACCGCACCGATCAGGTTGGTGTGGCCCCAGGGCAGCTGGCCCTTGTTGGTTTCTTCCTGTACCTGCGCACGCACTTTGGTCATGGCCTGCTGGATCTCGGCGCCGGGCGTGGTGATGTTGTTGAGCAGCGCGCGGGTGAACGGGCTGTTGCTTCCGCTCTTGCCGTCTAGGGCGGTCTGGCCGGGGCTGGTGGCGAATGCGATCAGCGTGCCTTCGCCGGACTTCATCTCCGCGAGGCCGGACGACACAGCGACGCTGCGCGTGGCAGATCCGCTGGAGCGGATTTTGGCGGCAAACGGATTGTCGCGGCAGGCATCGAGGAACACCAGCTTCACCTTGGCGTCGCCCATGGTCTGATCGAGGGTAGTCTCGACATTGATCGCCGCGCCGAGCTTGACGTCCATCTCCGACTTCAAATTGGCATCGATCGGCAAAAGGTAGTTGATGTTGTTCACCGAGATGCCGTGGCCGGCATAGAAGAACACCGCGACATCGGCGCCCTGCGCCTTGCGGCCGAAGTCGAGCAGCTTTTCGGTCATGCCGTCGCGCGTCAGGTTCGATCCTTCGATGACGTCGAAGCCGACATTGCGCAGCGCGCTCGCCATCGCCTTCGCGTCGATCGGCGGGTTCGGCAACGGATCGACATTCTTGTAGCTGCCATTGCCAACGACGAAAGCGACGCGCTTGTCGGCGAGCGCTGCATCCGCGCTGAACAGGATGGACAGCGCAGACAGGGCTAAAGCGAAATGGCGCACGATACGATCTCCCCCACGAATCCGGTCATTCGACCCTAGACACATCGGGAAAAGTACCAATTGCGGGCGTGCGCCAAAATGTCGAGACACGCACTCGGAGAATAAAATCGAGAAATGGACCCCGATGCGTCAGGCAGTCGCACGAATTGGCGGACGATCGGTGCTGAGCAGATTCAGTGTGTTCCCGGCGAGGATCAGCGCCGCGCCCAGTAGCGTGAACATGTCGAGCCGTTCAGAATAGAGTAACCATCCGATGGTGGCACTGAGTGGTACGCGCAGGAAGTCCATCGGCACGACCACCGTCGCATCGGCGTAGAGCATCGCGCGCGCCATGCAGAAGTGGGAAAACGTGCCGCAGAGGGCGACCACGACAAGCCAGCCCCAGACATAGGCCGACGGCCATTGCCAGGCATAGAGCGCGGGGAAAACGCCGGCCACCGACTGCACCACGATCATCCAGAAGATGATCTTCAGCGCGCTGTCCGTCCGCGTCAGCGACTTGATCAATGTGATCGATATGCCGAAGCCGAACGCGGCGGCCAGCGCGATCAGCTGACCGGGATTGACGGCGCCGGTGGTCGGGCGAACGATGACGATCACGCCGATCAGGCCGAGCGCGATGGCGACGATCTTCCAGAGCGTCATGCGCTCGCCGAGAAAGAACGCCGCCATGATCGCGATCCAGATCGGCATGGTGAACTCGATGGAGACGAGCTGGCTCAGCGGAATGAGCGTGAGTGCGTAGAACCAGCCGAGCTGCGCGCCGTAATGCACGAGGTTGCGCGATACATGCGCCAGCGGCCGCGTGGTTCGCATGGCGTGAAAGCCGCCGTTGAAATACAGGATCGGCAACAGCATGACGAAGCCGAAGACGGAGCGGATCTCCATCACCTGGAAGACATTGAGTTCGCGCAGCGTCTCGCGACCGCCAATGGCGACGAACAGCATCAGAAGCAGCCAGCCGGACATCCACAGCGCGGCCCGGGCCTTCGACGGGGGGCGATCCATAATCCCTGAGAACCAGTTTCTTGCGCTGCAACGATTCACGCAGCGGTGTAGCTTTACGGACAGGCTCTATCGGCGACATCGCCGGGCTTTGCAACGGACGAATCCGGTGGGGCTGCGTTGCGGGCGGATGGTTCCGGACGCTCTTCGGCGGAGCGCATAGAGGCAAAACAAAACCCCGGCTGTTTGAAACAACCGGGGTTCGAATTCCAAACGTGCGGAACGATCAGCTGCGGCTGAGCGAAATGCTGGCGCCCTTGAACTGGCCTTCGGAGGTGATCGAGACCTGCTGCTTGTTGCCGGTCGTCGTCAGGATCAGCTTCGCGCTGAAGGCTGGCGATGAAACGTCAACATTGAACTTGCCAGCGGTTGCCCGGCCCTCAAGCGATCCTGTCACGCCGCGGGTCGTCTCAGCCCAGCTGCCAGACAGCTCGCCACCTCTGGCCTTCACATCGCTCTTCAGCTCGAACTTGTAGCTGTCGCTGGCGCAGAGCAGGGACTGGTTCAGCCCCGTGCCATCGCCGCTCACCGCATAGGTTGCCTTGCAGCGAATGCGCTCCTTGGAGCCGTCCTCGAGCGAGATCGTCCCGTTGCCCGACCACACGCCGGCCATACCGGCGAACGGCGCTGACTGGGCATATGCCGACGCAGACGTCAGACCGAGCGCCGCGCAGAGCACCGCGGTCCGAACGAGCGAACGCGGAGAGGTCGAGTTAGGCATCATGGGGAGCATTCCTGGTTGGGGATTACTGACGCGAAGCTTCCCACCGGCCGCTGCAGGGGACGCCGCCCGAAGCGCCGTTCCACTTGCCCGATCCGGTGTTGCCGGACAGCTGGCCGTTGGCGAAAGCAGGCCCGATCGACACGCGCACGGTGCCTTCGCGGCCAACCTTGCCGTTGACGTCGGCGCCAGGCGCAGTGATGCGGCCTTCGGTGACGGTCAACGGATAGCGAGCCGTCGGCTCGCAGCTGCCGGTCTTGGTAACAATGGTCACGTTCCAGAGCCCGTCATAGGCATTGTCGGCAGCTGCGAAAGCTGGAGCTGCCGAAACCAACGCTGCGCTGGCAATCAGCGAAGCAGACAAGGCGGAACGGATGCGGTCAAAACGCATTGAATCAAATCCTCGATGTTGTGATGGCCACCTTATTGGGGGGTAATGTGTCCAAAATTTGCTGCGTTGCCGCATAGGCTCAAAACAACTCACGGGATGCAAGCCGCGACGGGCAAATTGGTTCCCTTTATTGACAGATTTGGTTGATTCGGGCGGGTTCGGGGCCTTTTTAACCAGTTTTGGAGGCTTCTAGGTCAGTTTTGGCGCATTGGTCGCGAATTGCTCGTCTTGGTAGGTTGCGGGCAAACGCTTGTGGACAGTCGCGAAGTCCACAACCTCGCCGAGCAACTTGAGGCCCAGCGGCGCCAACGCCCGCTCCCAAAGTTCGCGAGCGGTTTCGCCTTTTTTCACGAAGCACCATTCCTGCGCGGCGATGGCGCCACCGTCCATGACATCGGCAAGGTGATAGATGGTGCCGCCGGCAATCGGGTCGCCTTCCTTGATGGTCCATTCCACGGCAGCGATGCCACGGTGACGGGGCAACAGTGACGGATGGTAGCCAATACCGCCAAGGCTGGCTGCGGCGAGTGCATCTTTGCCGATGCGGGCGTGGCTGTGCGCCGTGATGATCAGCTCGGTGCCCTCGGCGATCTCGGAGGCCACGACGAGCTTCGGATTGGCCTGGACTGTCACCGGGATGCCGGCAGCCTTGGCGGCTGCGGCGAGACGGTCCTCCGCATCTGCAACCACCACGGACGCGATCTCGACGTTGTGGGTCTTCAGCATATCGAGGGTCGTGACGCCGAAGTGTTTGGAGCCGACGAGGGTAATCCGCATGTTCGATTGTCCGGTGTTCAGAGGCTGAGAATGGTGTGAAAACCGGAAGTTCCGGCGTGGCTCATTGCGGCGATGGTGGGCGGGGAGGGGATCGAACCCTCGACCAGTCGATTAAAAGTCGAATGCTCTACCACTGAGCTACCCGCCCTAAAGTGCCGTATTGACGAAGCTAAACGGAGGAAACCGACCCTTGCGGGGCGCGGTGAGGCCGGTCAGCCACGGCCGCGATAGCGCCCGCAATGCAGCGTATCGCGTGACCGGCTGTGTAAAAGGCGGGTCCGCCGGGGTCAAGGGCAGGGTCCGATGTTATGGACATGAACCGCGCCCCATTGGCGCGGTTCAGCTTGCTTCGCGCTGGGCCTCGGGACGGGACACGTCGATCGGCGGCATCGCCACCGGGCGAAGGCCGATCAGTTCGGCCGTGCGTACCGTCGTGTTGCGCCACCACTGGAAGTCGTTGGCGCGCGAATTCTCCAGGATGGCAATCATCACCGCCGACAGGAACGGCAGGCTCTGCAGCACCAGCACGCCGGCGAAGATGTAGATCTCGGTGACCTGCTTGGAGTTGTTGGAGAACACCAGCACGCCACAGCTGATCAGCAGAAGCACACCGATCACGGCCTCCCAGAAGGCCTGGAATTCGATCGACATAGTCGACTTGCCACCCTTGGAGGTCACGGTGAAGGGCAGGTGATCCTTGATCAGGCCATCGGCGACGGCGCGCGATACCGTCCACTGCACCGACATGGCGGCGATCATCGCGCCCAGCATCTGCCACAGGCCGATCTTCACGCGCAGCCGGTACAGGACGATGAAGTGCGCCAGCGAGATCACGAAGGAGGCGATGATCGGCAGCGTCAGGATCTTGTCGGGGATGGCGATATCGGCAAAGGCGATGATCGGCACCCAGATGATGTTGAGGATCGCAACCACGACGCCGAGGCTTTCGGCGCCGAGCCAGTTCAGCCAGCCCATGCCGAATTCGCGCTTCTGGTCCTGGGTCATGCGGCTCGCGCCGGGCATGAAACGGCGCCAGTGCTTCTTGATGATCTGGAAGCCGCCATAGGCCCAGCGATGGCGCTGCTTCTTGAACGCCTCATAAGTGTCCGGCAGCACGCCGTAGCCGTAACGTTCCTTGGTGTAATGCGTGAGCCAGCCATGCTGCATGATGGCGAGGCCGAGATCCGAGTCCTCGCAGATGGTGTCGCCGGCCCAGCCGCCCGCCATGTCCATCGCGGAGCGACGGATCAGGCACATGGTGCCATGGACGATGATCGCATTGGCCTCGTTGCGCTGAACCATGCCGATGTCGAAGAACCCGGCATATTCGCCGTTCATGATGTAGTGCATCAGCGAACGGTCGCCGTCGCGGTGGTCCTGCGGCGCCTGCACGAGGCCGACGCGCGGATCGTTGAAGGCTGGGACGAGATCCTTCAGCCAGTTCGGCTCCACCACATAGTCGGCGTCGATGATGCCGATCACTTCGGCATCCGCCGCGGTGCGATCCATGGCGATGCGCAGGGCGCCGGCCTTGAAGCCCTCGACCTTCTCCGCATTGATGAAGATGAAGCGTTCGCCGAGCATGCGGCAATGATCCTGGATCGGCTGCCAATAGGCCGGATCCGGGGTGTTGTTGATGATCACCACGCATTCGAAATTCGGATAGTCGAGCCGGGCGACCGCGTCCAATGTCAGCTTCAGCATGTCCGGCTGTTCCCGATAGGCCGGAATGTGGATCGACACCTTCGGGTATTTCTGTTCGGCGTCTGCAGCGGCACGCAGCTTTTCGCTGCGTTCGGCCGTCAGCAGCCGCAATGGCTTCCGGCCGAAGGCGATAGCCGCGATCTCCTCGATGCGCGCTAACGCGATCAGGAGCAGCGGGATCAGCAGGATGCAGCCGAGTGAGAGAGCGAAGGCCGATCCCCAGACGAAATAGTGGGTCTGCTGATAGGCGAAGATGGTTGCCGCCCAGGCGCCAACGGCATTGGCTGCGGCCGAGAGCACGAGCGCCTGTAGTGCCGTCGCGCCAACGATCTGCAGGATCGGCAGCGACAGCAGAATGCCAACCAGAAGTGCGATGCTGGCGTTCTTCCAATGGTCCGGATTCACGATCGGACCGGTCCAGGGGAATTTCGGTTCCCGCGACGCGTTGAGAACGCCCCAATAGGGACCGACGCCGCCCTCGAAGAACTTCCATGGCTGATCGATGGCTTCGACGATGTTGTAGTCCATGCCGATCGCTTCGGCGCGGGTCACGAAGTTGCGCAGCACGACGGCCTGCTTGAACGGGCCAGGCACGGCCCTGCGCAGATTATAGCCCTCGCTCGGCCAGCCGAATTCGGCGATCACGATGCGCTTGCCGGGAAAGGTCTCGCGCAGAACGCCATAGAGATGGACGGCCTGATCGACGGCCTGGGTGTCGGTGAAGTTTTCCCAATAGGGCAGGATGTGCGCCGCGATGAAGTCGACCGACGAGGCGAGCTGCGGATTGTCGCGCCAGATGTTCCAGATTTCACCCGTCGTGACGGGAACCGTGACCTGGCGCTTTACCCGGCGGATATATTCGACGAGGTCCTCAAGCTTGAGTTCATCGCGATACAGCGTTTCGTTGCCGACGACGATGCCGATGACATTCGGGTTCTTTTTCGCCAGCTCAACGGCGGAGGCAATTTCACGCTCGTTGCGATCCGCGTTCTTGTCGATCCAGGCGCCGACGGTGACCTTGAGGCCGAACTCGTTGGCGATGGCGGGCACCATTTCCACACCGCCGGTCGACGAATACAGACGGATGGCGCGGGTGATGGTCGACAGCTTCTTGAGGTCGGTGCGAATCTTCTCGACGGTCGGAATGTTGTCCACGTCGGGATGCGCCGTGCCCTCGAACGGCGCATAGGAGAGGCTGGGAATCATGCCCTTGAAATCGGGAGCTTCCTGCTTCTCGCGCAATACGCCCCACAGGGCGGCATGAACGGCGGTCACGAACAATAAAACGGCGACGACAGCGCGCATCGCAACTGAACCATAACGGGGCGAGCGTGGCCGGGGAAGCGGACCCGTCCCCGAGGTCCGACCAGTACAACGGTAACGGAGACTATATCCGCCACACGAATTAACAACTCATACGCTGCCGTGGCCTTTTGAGGGCGGCACCATTATTCAAATGCGATTACGCGCCGCCAGCTGAATGCCGCCTGAACAGGGCGCGCCACATTACTTCGGCGCTTCAGCAGGCGGTTTGGCGTCCGGCTGCGGAGCGGCCGCCGGCGCTGCTGCGCCGCCACCGGCAGGCGCAGGCGCTGCGGGCTGGCTCAGCGCGGCAGGCTGCGGCTGCGCATTCGGATTGATCCAGCAGCCATGGACGCGGCTGTTGAGACTGTCCGCAATTTTCGGATCGATCAGCGGGCCGAATTTGACCAGACAGCGGAACGTCGCCTGCACATGACCGCCGGGGCAGCCGAATCGGTCGTAGAGATCGAGGTGACGGAACGCGGTGTCGAGATCGTCGCGCCACATCAGCACCACGACGCGGCGGCCAAGCCAGACGCATTCGGGATTGCCAGCAGGACCATTGATCGCCTGGGTCGCCTCGACGAATTCGTCGGACTTCTTCTGGCTTTCACGGGCAACGTCGGCAGGCGTCACGGGCGCATTTGCCGCAGGCTTCTGATCCTGTGCGCGAACTGGCCCGCTCTGGGCCAACGCGCAGCCAACACCCAGCAGCAGAGCAAGGCCTGGAACGGCGAGACAACGCAGAACCGCAGATTGGAACCCGAACACCAGTCGACGCATAAAGTCCCCGATAAGTTGGCTGCCAGGCAGTTCTGACGCCCTCGCCAGATGCCGTTTAAATGGGCCCCCAATACGGCGGCGACCACGGCTGAATCCCATGACGGACATTTTTGATTTTGTCCAGCAACGCCGGAAGTTTGTCTGATTTTCGTGGCGTCTCGGGCCGACGAGTCCGTGATTGCCGGCATGACGCACTTGGCAGATCGGCGATGACCGGCTAATCGACGGACGACTTTGGAGGACGGAACCAATTTCCACCCGCACGCCGCTGGCGCTTCTCATCCTTTCCCTTGGTACGATCGCAGCGGTTTGGTGGTGGCTCGCCACGCCGGTCACGCTGGTGCGCGCGCCGATTGATCCCGCCGCCAAACTGGAGTGCGTCTCCTATGCGCCGTTCCGCGGCGAGCAAACGCCGCTGAACTCGACCGCCATCATTCCGGCGAGCCAGATTGCCGCCGACATGGCGCAACTGGCGCAGATCACCAAATGCGTGCGGACCTACTCGATCGACAACGGTCTCGACCAGGTGCCGGAACTGGCCGGCAAGGTCGGACTGAAGGTCATTCAGGGCGTCTGGCTCGGGAGCAACCGGCTCAAGAACCTGGCGCAGATCGCCGGCGTCGTGGACCTCACCAAGCGCTTTCCGAACGTGATCAGCAGCGTGGTCGTCGGCAACGAGGTGCTGTTGCGCGGCGAAATGACGGCTGCCGATCTCGTCGGCAATATCCGCTCGGTGAAGGCGCAGGTCGGCAAGATTCCCGTGACCTATGCCGATGTCTGGGAGTTCTGGCTGAAGAATCGCGAGATCTATGACGCGGTCGATTTCGTCACGATCCACATCCTGCCCTATTGGGAGGACTTCCCGATTCGCGCGAAGAGCGCCGCCGCCCATGTAGACTCGATCCGCAAGCGTCTTGCCGTGGCGTTTCCATCCAAGGAAATCCTGATCGGTGAAACGGGTTGGCCGAGCGCCGGGCGGATGCGCGATGGCGCGTTGCCATCGCGCACCAACCAGGCACGGGTCGTGTCCGAAATCCTCGATCTGGCCAAGCGTGAGGGATTCCGTGTCAATCTGATCGAAGCCTATGACCAGCCGTGGAAGCGCGACCTTGAAGGTACAGTCGGCGGCTATTGGGGCCTGATCTACGATGAGCCGCGCGAATTGAAGTATCCGCCGGGCGTTCCGATTACCAATTATCCGTCGTGGAAGCTGCAGATGGGGCTCGGCATGGGCCTGAGCTTCCTGGTTTTCGTGACGGGTATGTTGACGCTCCGTCGACGGCCATGGTCGCCGCGTCTGTCGGCCTGGCTAACCGTTGCCGTATCGGCCACGGTGGCCGGCGTCCTGCTGGGCGTTGCCGCAGACAAGCTGATCTATGAAAGCTATGGCGTCGGCCGCTGGATCCAGTGGAGCGCGCTGCTGGCCGCCGGTGTCGCGTCGCCGCTGCTGTGCGCCTATGCGACGATGTCCGGCCGCTCGCTGCCAACCTTCCTCGAACTCGTTGGGCCGAGCCGGTTCCTGGCCCGTTCATGGTCGACCGTCCTGCTTGGGCTGACCCTGGCTGTGGCGGCGCTGATCGGCGCCGAGACCGCGCTCGGTTTCGTGTTCGATCCGCGTTACCGCGACTTTCCGTTCGCGGCGCTGACCATGGCGGTCGTGCCGTTTGCGGGACTAATGGCCGTCAACCGTCCGCAGGAAGGCGTACGGCCGATCGCCGAGTCGGTGTTTGCCGGAGTGCTCGTGCTGTCGGCCGTGTATATCGGCTTCAACGAAGGGCCGGATAATTGGCAGTCGCTGTGGACCTGCGCGATCTATCTGCTGTTCGGCATCACGCTGTGGCGGGCGCGGGCCGTGCAAAGCCCAGAATAAGCAGGCCGATCGCGATGCCCGACAGGGCGACATTGTAGAGCACGATCCCGAAACCGGCTGCGATCAGCGCGACGGTGATCAGCACGATCGATGGCCGCAGCAGATTCAGCGTGGCAATGACGATCGCGGCGATGCCGAACACCGAATTCTTGAACAGATAGGTCATCACCAGCCGGCTCTTGCACAGGGTGCTCTGCAGGCCGGCGTCGCAGGCGAGCGCCGTCGTCGACAATTCGATAGCCAGATAGCGCAGATAGATGGCGTAGCCGACGGACAGAAAGCCGACGATGAGAAGCCATTGCACCTGACGGGCGGTGAGCTTGAACGGATCTTTTTTCATGCGGAAACCATGGTTCAAAACGCGGTGCGGAACAACCCGGCATGCGGTCGCGGTGAGAGATCGGACCTAGATAACACTTTAGCCGCGCACGCCAAGAGATTGAAAATCTGATCTTTTGGTCTTTAACGCAGACCCAGGAACGAGGTCAGCGACGATTGCGGCTTGGGCGGCGCAACTTCTTCAACGGGCTTGGGCGGCGGCGCTTGTTCGGTGCGTTCCTGTGGCTTGGGCGCGGCGCGCCTGCGTGGCGCCGGTCTGGCTGGTACGGGCGCAGCTTCCGCGGGTGCCGTCTCGGCTTTCGCAGCAAGGCGTTGGCCATCAAAGATCGACGTTTCGCAGGGTCGACTGCTCTCGGTCAGGGCGGCGCAGATCTTCGCGGCGGCTGCAGCATCGCTGAGTGGACCAGCAACAAGGCGCAGTTGCATGCCAAGTCCGGTCGGGCGTTCCTTCACCATCATGATCGGGCGCAGTCCGTTCAGCGCGCGAGACTTGGACATGCCGCGCCAGATCGCGCGCAGGCCGTCCACCGAATTCGCGCCGCCGATATCAACGCCGAACTCCGTGCGGGCGACCGGCGTCGCCACGGCTTCGACGGCTGCGGGGGCGGGCTCGGGCGCGGCCGGTTGAACCGATGCCGTTGTCTCCGGAGCGGCCGGAGGAGCTTCGATAGTCGATGCCGGTTCGCTCAATTTGGCGGCCGCGGCATCGGGCGGTGCCGTCATCGATTTCCATGCAACGAGCGGCGCAGAGGGTGGTGGATTGATTGTCGATGAAGCCGCTACTTGCGCCGGTTTGGCGGGTGTCGTTTCGGCAGGCGGCGCGATGACAGCCACGGGACCGATGACCGGCGTCGACGGAATGCTCGGAAGTTCTGCCGCCGGCTTTGGCTCGGTGGCTGCCGGCGGGGCAACGACGGATGCGGTGGCAGGTGGCTGCGGCGCTGGTGCTGGCGTCGTTGTCGCGGTTGTCGGTGCCGGAATGGTCTGGCGCTTGATTGATCCGGTGACTGAATCCAGCCCCTGTTCCACCGAGGTAACGCGGGCATACAGCCGGTCACGGTCGCTGTTCAGCGTCTCGATGGCCAGCGTCAGGCGCCGGGCCTCGGCCTGGGTCTCCTTGGCGACGAGCTGGATCTGCTGCGACTGCCGCGCAAATGTCTCCGATGTCGCGACCTGATCGCGGCGCAACTGGACCTGCGACTGGCTGGCCAGAATGGCAATCACCACCGCGCCCACCGCGGCAACGCCCCAGGAGCCCAGACGCCACATCATGCGACGGTCGACCTTGTCTTCCTCAGCCAGAAATCCGGTCAGCCAGCCACTATGCTCGGCTGAGAGAGTATCGGCCCACTTGTCGTGCTTATCCGCCATTCGACGTCTGCGTCGCCCCATCGCCCCTGCGAATCACAGTTCAACATTATCAGGAAACCGGCGGGAACCTGAGGTTGTCGGGCCACACGGCGCGCCAAACCGGTTTCCAGATTGGCCCAAAACCATTTAAGACGGCCGCGGCGCATAAGCGCCGCCACAACGGGGATTCTGGATGACGGGCAGAACCAGCCTCACCATCGTGCTCGCGGCCGGCGAGGGAACGCGGATGCGGTCCTCGACGCCGAAAGTGCTGCATCAGGTCGCCAGCCAGTCGCTGCTGGGCCATGTGCTCGCGGCGGCGCCTCATGGTGCAGGTTCTGCGCTGGCCGTCGTTGTCGGTCCCGATCGCCAGGACGTAGCGGATGAAGCAAGGCGGGTGCGGCCCGATGCCGCAACATTCGTTCAACATGAGCGTCTCGGCACCGCTCATGCCGTGCTGGCGGCAAAGGACGCCATTGCCAAAGGCGCGGACGATCTGCTGATCGCCTTCGGCGACACGCCGCTGATTTCGGCCGAGACGTTCGAGCGTTTGCGTGCGCCGCTGAAGGCTGGTGCTGCACTGACCGTGCTCGGCTTTCGCGCGGCCGATCCGACCGGCTATGGCCGGCTTCTGGTCGACGGCGATCAACTGGTCGCGATCCGTGAACATGCGGATGCCACACCGGCCGAACGCGAGGTGGATCTCTGCAATGCCGGCGTGATGGCATTCGCCGGCAAGACCGCGCTTGCAATCATCGAGCAGATCGGCACATCCAACAGCAAGGGCGAATACTATCTCACCGATGCCGTCGAGATCGTGCGCAGCATGGGCTTGCGGGCGAGCGTGATCGAGACCAGTGAGGACGAAGTCCGCGGCATCAACACCAAGGCACAGCTCGCGGAAGCCGAAGCGATCATGCAGGCGCGGCTGCGCAAGGCTGCGCTCGATGCCGGCGTGACCATCGTCGCACCGGAGACCGTGCATCTCGCGGCCGATACGACGTTCGGCAACGATGTCACCATCGAGCAGTATGTGGTGATCGGGCCCGGCGTCAGCATCGCCGACGGCGCCGTCATTCACGCCTTCTCGCACATCGTGCAGGCTGCCATCGGCAAGAAGACCTCGATCGGTCCTTACGCGCGCATCCGGCCGGGAACGTCGGTCGGCGAGGGCGCGCGCATCGGCAACTTCGTTGAAGCCAAGGCGGCCATTCTGGAAGCGGGTGTGAAGGTCAACCACCTGACCTATGTCGGCGACACGCATATCGGTGCCGGCGCCAATATCGGCGCGGGCACCATCACCTGCAATTACGATGGCTTCAACAAGCACAAGACAGTCATCGGTGCCGGCGCCTTTGTCGGTTCGAATTCGTCGCTGGTCGCACCGGTGAAGATCGGTGCCGGCGCTTATATCGGTTCGGGCTCAGTGATCACCCGCGACGTGCCGGACGATGCGCTTGCGGTAGAGCGCAACGCGGTGTCGATGAAGGAAGGCTGGGGCAAGCGCTTCCGCGACAAGAACGCGGCGAACAAGAAGCCGAAGTGAGCGCGCGGTGTTCGCGGTGACGTCAGGTCACCGGGGTCTTCAGGTGCCAGCCGCGGCGGATCGGACGCTTGGCGACAATTTCTTCCTGCGGCGTATGGGGCTCGGCGACATGCGGTTTCACCGCAATATCGCGCTGCGGCGGCGGCCAATGCGCCAGTTTGCTCTGCGACATCTCGACATGTCGCAGCCGTGATCCGGCGATCGATCGGGGGGCTCTTGGGTCTCGCTCCTCCCACATGGACGTCTACTCCGGTCAGGCGTAGATGCTTCCGTAAACACGTTGATGGTTTGTTAAACGCGTCGCGCAAAATGCCCCTACAACCGCGGTAACTTGTCTCAATCGGCAATAATTATTGAGTAACAGTCGATTTGCGATTCTCGCTAAGAGAGTTCCAGTATTTCTGGGCAATTTGATACCACTTGGAGAGATTCACCGCATGTGCGGCATCGTCGGAATTTTGGGACGCGGTCCGGTTGCTGACCAGATCGTGGACTCGCTGAAGCGCCTCGAATATCGCGGCTACGATTCCGCAGGCGTTGCCACACTGGAAGGCGCGCATATCGATCGCCGCCGCGCCGAAGGCAAGCTGAAGAATCTCGAAGCCAAGCTCGGCAAGTCGCCGCTCGCAGGTCATATCGGCATCGGTCACACGCGCTGGGCGACGCATGGCAAGCCGACCGAAGCCAATGCGCATCCGCATGCCGCCGAAGGCGTTGCGGTCGTGCATAACGGCATCATCGAGAATTTCCGCGAATTGCGTCTCGAGCTCGAAAAGAGCGGCGCTAAATTCGCCAGCGAGACCGACACCGAAGTCGTCGCGCACCTCGTCAGTTTCTATCTGCAGAAGGACGCATCGCCGGTCGATGCCGTGAAGCAGGCGCTGCCGCGGCTCAGGGGTGCGTTCGCATTGGCTTTCGTGTTCAAGGATCACGACAACCTGATGATCGGCGCCCGTAAGGGCTCGCCGCTTGCAGTCGGCTACGGTGACGGCGAGATGTATCTTGGTTCCGACGCGATTGCGCTGGCGCCGTTCACCGACGACATTAGCTATCTCGAAGACGGTGACTGGGTGGTGCTGACCCGCAAGGGCTGCGAGATCCACGATGAATCCGGCAAGGTCGTGAAGCGCGACGTGCTGAAATCCGGCGCGTCGGCCTTCATGGTCGATAAGGCCAACTATCGCCACTTCATGGCCAAGGAAATTCACGAGCAACCCGAAGTCGTCGGTCACACGCTGGCGCGTTATGTCGATCTGGCGAACGAGCGCGTTGCGCTGCCGATGACGCTGCCGTTCGACTTCAAGGACATCCAGCGCATTTCGATCACCGCCTGCGGCACTGCGAGCTACGCGGGTTTTATCGCTAAATACTGGTTCGAACGCTTTGCGCGCGTGCCGGTCGAAGTCGATGTGGCATCTGAATTCCGCTATCGCGAAGCCCCGGTACGCAAGGGCGATCTGGCGATCTTCATCTCACAGTCCGGCGAGACGGCCGATACGCTGGCAGCGCTGCGTTACGCCAAAGAGCAGGGCATGCACACGCTCGCTGTCGTCAACGTCACGACCTCGACGATCGCGCGCGAGAGCGAGACCGTGATGCCGACGCTGGCCGGTCCGGAAATCGGCGTGGCTTCTACCAAGGCTTTCACCTGCCAGCTGATGGCGCTGGCGACGCTTGCGATCGCGGCCGGCAAGGCCCGCGGCGAGCTGTCCGACGCCGACGAAGCCAAACTGGTTCACGGTCTCGTCAAGGTCCCCCGTCTGATGACCGACGCGCTGACGCATGAAGCTGCGATCGAGAAGCTGGCGCGCGACATCGCCAAGTCGAAGGACGTGCTCTATCTCGGCCGCGGCACCAGCTATCCGCTGGCACTGGAGGGCGCGCTGAAGCTGAAGGAAATCTCCTACATTCACGCCGAGGGCTATGCGGCCGGCGAGCTCAAGCATGGTCCGATCGCGCTGATCGACGAGACCATGCCGGTGGTTGTGATCGCGCCCTATGACCGGGTGTTCGACAAGACCGTGTCGAACATGCAGGAGGTCGCGGCACGCGGCGGCAACATCATTCTGATGACCGACGCCAAGGGCGTGGAGGAGGCCACCGTGGACTCCATGGTGACCATCGTGATGCCGGACATGGACGCAGCCTTTACGCCGCTGGTCTATGCCGTGCCGGTGCAGTTGCTCGCCTATCACACGGCCGTCGTGATGGGCACCGACGTCGACCAGCCGCGTAATCTGGCGAAGTCGGTCACGGTAGAATAGGCCGGCGAGCGGCAAGATTGTCGCAGGTGGCCGGTTTGGCCGCCTGGCGCCGTACAAGTGGCTTCCCCCGCACTGGCGAAATCCTGCTAGGATACCCATAAGGACTGACGGCGCGGTTTCGCGCGCCGCGCCAGATGGATTTGAAACGCTGATGGAACGCCCCGATTTGCCGTTGACTCCGCCCGCTGGCGACCCGCCACCCGAGGCGCCGCGCGGCTTCATGGCCCGGATCCGCAACTATTTCCTCACCGGCCTGATCGTTGCCGGTCCGGTCGCGATTACCTTTTACCTCACCTGGTGGTTCGTCACCTGGGTCGATGCGATCGTGCGACCGCTGGTACCGGAGGCCTATCGGCCCGAACAATACCTGCCTTATGGCATTCCGGGCTCCGGCCTGATCGTCGCCTTCGTGGCGCTGACGCTGCTGGGTTTCCTCACCGCCAACCTGATCGGTCGTTCGCTGGTCGATCTCGGCGAAAACCTGCTCGGCCGCATGCCGGTGGTGCGCGCGATCTATCGCGGGCTGAAGCAGGTGTTCGAGACATTGTTCTCGGGGTCGGGATCGAGTTTCCGTAAAGTCGGTCTCGTCGAATTCCCGTCGCCGGGCATGTGGTCGATCGTGCTGATCTCGCAGCCGCCAAGCACCGAAGTGGCGAAGAGCCTGCCGGGGCAGGAGGAGCACATCTCGGTATTCCTGCCCTGTGCGCCGAATCCGACCACCGGCTTTTTCTTTTATGTGCCGAAGAGCAAGATCATCGACATCGACATGTCCGCCGAGGATGCCGCGACGCTGATCATGTCGGCGGGCGTCGTCCAACCGGGTTCCGACTCGCAGAAGAAGATCGCGGCTTTGGCCGAGATGGCGAATGCGGCGCGGGTAGCGAATGCGCCGCCAGCGAAGCAGCCGGCTAGGGTGGATTGAGGCGCCCACGGCTTCGTCGAATTCAACTGTCAAACAGGATGCCCCCACTGTCATTCCGGGGCGCGGCCGGCATTTGCCGGACGCGAACCCGGAATCTCAGCATGGGAATTTCCGACAGCGCCAAACATATCGAGATTCCGGGTTCGCACTACGCGACTGCGCCGCTTCGTGCGCCCCGGAATGACGAGCGTAGGGCGGGATTCCGGGTTCAGTCCGGCCCGCTTCGGACGGCCGTTTTGGCCATGACCGAGTTCTAGCTGGCTGCCGGACGGCGTCGTGACGTGCGTCGGTTGAAGCGGCGCCAGCCCCATACGATCAGCGCTTCCAGTCCGATCAACGTCGCCACGACGATCAGTCCCGCAAAGGCGGGGTCCGAATTATGGTCTCCGACCCAGAAGCCGAGGGCGAGCAGTGGCCCGGCCCATGCGAGACTGCCGATAAACGTTCCCAGCAGAAATCGCGCGAGGGGCACACCGAGCACCCCTGCGGGAATAGCCATATAGACCCTGATCACGGGCAGCGTCTGGCCGACCGCGAGGATCACGACCAGGTTGCGCTGAAACGCACTCGCCGCACGCTGATAGCGGGCAGGCGTCAGCCCGATATAGGGACCGAAGCGTCTGACGAATGTCACGCTGCGCCGTTCTCCCAGGATCAGGCCGACGCCATACCAGCACAGCGAACCGGCCGTTGAGCCGATCGCGAGTGCGAGGATGGCCGATGCGAGGTCGCTCTGCTTCGCAGCGACAACGATGCCGATGACCACGAATGCGACATAAGACGGCACGAACGGAAACAGTTTCTCGGCGATGCCAAGCCCGATGATCCCGACAGGACCAATGTGGACGCAATTAATCAGAAGATCGGCGAGTTCTGTCGCTATCGCGCTCATTCTGCCACCTGGGCGACGGACCGGCGCCGCGTGATGCGATAGACCGAGGCCGGCGGAATGTTCATCAGCGCGCGACCGACACAGGACGCCTCGAGGCCGAATTGCTGGAGTTGCAGATGACTGATCGGACAGCGAACCCCGTAGGTGAACTGATACATCACGCCGTCGGACCGAAGGCTGTTGAAAACACCGGCCAGGATCGCATCGACCTTGTTCTGTGCCATGTTCAGCAACGGAAGTCCGCTGACGACGGCGCCGAACGTCGCGGGTTCGAACACGTTTTGCGGCGCGATCCATGAAGCGTCCATCCACAGCACCCGCGCGCGCGGAAATCGTCGCTGCAACAGGCGCATGAAGTCCGAGCCATATTCGATGAGCGTCAAATCGCCTTCCTTCACACCTTGCTTCAGCAGTGCTTTCGTAAAGACGCCGGTGCCGGGGCCGAGTTCGAGCACCTTGCCGGTCGCGCCGTTGATATCGCGGGTGATCATATTGGCGAGGGCAGACCCGGACGGTGCAATTGCTCCGACGGTTCGGGGGGCTGATGCGAGCGATCGGAAGAAGAGCAGGAGGCCGTTTGCAGTCATGTGAACTATCCATTGCAAATGCATCGACACCGACGGTCGCCGGCAGTGTCATGGTATGTGCAGTGGAGATTGAGCGAACATGACGTGATGTCTTTGATGCTGCAATAAAGCGGCGACGATATTCAACGTGCATCGCTGCTAGCGTCGGGACCGCAAGCCGAAGGCCATGGTGACGCGCGTGCCGCCGTTCGGGCCGTCCTGAATATCGATCATGCCGTCATGGAGCCGAACGATCTCGCGAACCAGATTGAGTCCGAGGCCAGCGCCGCGCGAACCGCTATTGAGCCGGTAGAACGGCTCGAAGACGCGTTCGCGATCGCTCAGTGGGATGCCGGGGCCTTCATCGGTCACCGAGACCGAAGACGCGGTGACGCTGACGACTATTTTTCCGCGACGTCCGCCGTATTCGATCGCATTGTGGATCAGGTTCGCGAGTGCGCGCTCCAGTGCTCCTTGATCTCCTGACAAAGGGGCCTGCTTCACACCGCTCTCGAATGCGATTTCGTATCCTGCTGCGATGGCAAGCGGCGCAAGATCCGACGTCACATGCTGCGCGACCTCGACAAGGTCGATATCCGACTGCGGTGTGGCAGTCTGCTTCAACCGTTCGGTGTCCAGCAGTTGGTCGGCGAGCGTCGACAGACGGCGGACGTCCTCGAGCAAACGCGTCGTGTGCGGTCCGGGTTCGGTCGACTCGATCCGGGTTTGCAGGATGGCAATCGGCGTCCGCAATTCATGGGCGGCATCGACCAGAAACCGTTGGCGACGATCGAAGCCTTCGTCGAGGCGGCGCAGCGCGTCGTTGATGGCCACGACCAGCGGAACGATCTCGTTGGGCACCTGGTCCAGCGTGAGGCGCGCGCCGCGTTTGTCGGTGTCGATCCGTTTGGCCTGCGCTGCCGCGTGGCCGAGACCGAGCAGCGCCCGCCTGACCACGATGGGCGTGGCGACGAGAGTCGTCAGGGCCATTACGGCGAGAATCGGCAGCACCACGCTGAGAAACAGCGTTGCGATGGCGGCGGCGAAGCGGTGCCAGGGCACGGTGCCTCCGGATCCGGTGAGAATTTGAACGCGGCCTGCGGCGCTGCCGACCCAGCGCATGCGGGCCGTTGCGCGCGGAGCATCGCCGATATTCCAGCCGAGGCGGGCTTGACCGACATCATCGAGCGCATCGCCAATGCGGGCGAATTCGGGCGGTACATGGCCTTGCGAGACGCGATTGCCGTTTTTGTCTCTGATGAGAAACCACAGTTCTGGCATGCTGGCGCGCTGCTGCGCCAGAGCGGGCGTGTTGCGCACGATCATGGCGCCGGCCTGGTCACGCGCGATGGCGTTCTCGATCACGCTAATGGTCTCGTCTTCGGGCTCCAGCGAGACGATATAGCCGCCGCCCCACAACACACCCACGATGGTCAACACCAGTCCGGTCACCATCAGCGCCTGCAGGCCGACGAGGCGACTGACCAACAACCATCGCAATGATTTGCGGCGAACTCGGTTCATGGTGTGCGCTTGATGAGGTAGCCGATGCCACGAATGGCGTGAATTTCCACACCCGCGCTGGCGTCGGCCAGTTTGCGGCGGAGGCGCGAGACATGGGTATCGAGGGCGTTGGACTGGATTTCGTCGTCGAAGCCGTAGACCGCTTCTTCGAGGGTGGATCGAGCGACAGTCCGACCAGAGCGCCGCAGCAGCGTTTCGAGCACCAGCAACTCGCGACGCGGCAAAGTCATGGCGACACCGGCGACGCTCGCCTGGCGGTGTTCGGCGCTGTAGGTGAGGTGACCGAGTTGCAGGATTTCGGCCGGCATGTCGCTTGGCCGGCGCAGCACAGCGCGCAGCCTCGCCAACAATTCCTCGATCGCAAATGGCTTGCCGAGATAGTCGTCGGCGCCGGTATCCAACCCGGCCACGCGATCGGCGAGGTCGCCCCGTGCCGTCAATACGATGACGGGCGCCTGCACGCCACTCGCTCTCAATTTGGGTATCAGCGAGAGCCCGTCGCCGTCGGGCAACTGGCGATCGAGCAGGATAGCTCCATAGCTGTTGGCGAGCAGGGCCTCCTCGGCCATGCCGATCGTCGCCACGCGGTCGACAACCATATCGTGGCCCTTGAGCGCAGCCGCGAGCGCCGCTGCCATTTCCGGTTCATCCTCGACGAGAAGCACGCGCACGCAACTACCCTTTCGCCTCAAGCCAAGTGTCGAACCTAGGTGGGGAACATTGCGTCAACGTTACGAACGACGTCGGAGATCCGAAGTAACTATCCCGCACCGATCAACGGGATCGCCTCATCGCGTTCATAGAGATACAGCAGGCAGCGCAGCGCCTCGCCGCGTTCGCCCGTGAGTTTCGGATTGTCCTGCAGGATCCGCAGTGCCTCGTCGCGGGCTTGCGTGATGAGCTGTGCATGGACTTCGGACCGCGCGATGCGGAAGCCGGGCATGCCGCTCTGGCGTGTTCCCAATACGTCGCCTTCGCCGCGCAGCTTGAGGTCTTCCTCGGCGATGCGAAATCCGTCGGTGGAGTCCTTGATCACCTTCAGGCGTTTGGTAGCGATCTCGCCGAGCGGTTCGCGATAGAGCAGGAGGCATGTCGACGCCTCCGAGCCGCGCCCGATGCGGCCACGGAGCTGATGGAGTTGCGCGAGGCCGAAACGCTCGGCATTCTCGATCACCATGATCGTTGCGGCGGGGACATCGACGCCGACTTCGACCACCGTGGTGGCGACGAGGATCTGCGTCTCGCCGGCAGCAAAGCGCGCCATCGCCGCATCCTTTTCGGCGCCTTTCATCCGACCATGTACGATTCCAACCTTGTCGCCGAACCGCTGCTGCAGGCTCTCGAAGCGCTCTTCTGCATTGGTGAGTTTCGGGCCGTCCATTTCGGACTCTTCCACCAGCGGCACGATCCAGTAGATCAGCTTGCCGTTGTCCACAGCGCGGCCGATGCCGTCGATGACTTCCTGCAGCCGGCTCGCCGACATGGTGCGCGTCTCGATCGGCTGGCGGCCCGCAGGTTTTTCGCGCAGCTCCGAGATGTCCATGTCGCCAAAGTAAGTCAGCACCAGCGTGCGCGGGATCGGCGTCGCCGACAGCACCAGCACATCGACCGCGCTGCCCTTGTTGGTCAGCGTGAGACGTTCGCGGACGCCGAAGCGATGCTGCTCGTCGACGACAGCCAATGCGAGCGCTTTGAATGCGACGTCGTCCTGGATCAGCGCGTGGGTGCCGACGATGAAGTCGATCTCGCCGGCGGCAAGCCGCGCGAGGATATCCTTGCGCTCCCGGCCTTTCTCGCGGCCGGTGAGGATGGCGACGCGCAGACCCGCGCGCTCGGCCAGCGGCGCGATGGTCTTGATATGCTGGCGCGCGAGGATTTCGGTGGGGGCCATCAATGCGGCCTGCTTGCCGACTTCCGCAACTGCTGCGGCGGCCAGCAGCGCCACGACGGTCTTGCCCGAGCCGACATCGCCCTGCAGCAGCCGCAGCATGCGCAGCGGCTTGGTGAGATCATCGGCAATGGCTGCGGTCGCCTGCTGCTGCGATTGCGTCAGCGCATAGGGCAGGGCGTCGATGATCTTGTGGCGGATGTGGCCATCGCCGGCATTGCGATCGCCGGCGGGACGGCGCAGTTGCGCACGCACCAGCGCCAGTGCCAGTTGGCCGGCGAGCAATTCATCGAAAGCGAGACGCGACCAGAACGGACCTTCCGGAAGGACATCTGTGATCTCGACCGGGATATGGACGCGCTGCAACGCCTCCGCCAGCGATGGGAACTTGCAGCGCCGGATCACTTCGGGGCTGATCCATTCCGGCAGTGCCGGCAGCTTGGTCAGCGCCTGTGCGATAGCCTTGCGCAGCGAGGTGATCGCGAGGCCCTGGGTCAGCGGATAGACCGCGTCGATGCCCGTGAGCTTGGCGAAGCCTTCCTCGTCGACCACGCGGTCCGGATGGGTGATCTGCAGCATGCCATCGAACAGCTGCGTGGTGCCGGAGACGTAACGCTTCTCGCCGACCGGCAGCAGCTTTTCGATCTGGCCCGGATAGGTCCGGAAATAGGTCAGGATCACCGTGCCGGTGTCGTCATGGGCATAGACCAGATGCGGCGCACGGGAGCGCCCGGGCGGCGGCTCGCGATGGCGATCGACGATGACTTCGAGGGTCACCATGGCGCCGATCTCGGCCTCGTTGATCTTCGGCCTGTCGCGGCGGTCGATCACGCTGACGGGGAGATGCAGCAGCAGATCGACGATGCGTGGCGTCTCGGCGCGGTCCAGCAGGAAGCGCAGCAGCTTGTCCTGCTTCGGCCCGATGCCGGACATGCTGGTGACCGGGACGAACAGGGGATTGAGCACTTCAGGGCGCATCAAACGACTCAGGACTTGGGGTTCAGCAGGGTGACCACGGTATTTGCGAGAGTTGGATGCATTTCAAGGCGAAAGCAATGCGTTATGAGGTGCTGACAGGGGCGGAAGCGGAGGCTATATGAGCCTGCCCGGCACGTCCGGGCTTTCTGCGTTTGCGGGCTTTGGGCGGGATGGACAGATGACGGGAACGACACGATCGAGCAATGGCCTGGACGACCGCCGCAAGCGGCTGCTGTTCCGCTGCTGGCACCGCGGCACGCGCGAGATGGATCTCATTCTGGGCCGCTTCGCGGATGCCGAGATCGGCATTCTGGCGGACCTCGAACTCAAGCAGCTCGAAGACTTAGTCGGCCTCGAAGACCCCGAGCTTTATCCGGCTTTTGTCGGCGATACCCAACTGGATGAGCAGTACCGCACGCCGCTGTTCGAGCGCATCAAGCTGTTCCGGAATCTGGACAAGCCTCTATGAAATCTCCCGTTGCCTCGCCGGCCGCGCAGCTTGCGCCCGGCCGTGCGCTGACCTTTGCCAATGTCTCCGAGGGCGCTGAAGGCCTGATCGTCGCCGATCTTGCGCGCGCGGTTGCGGCCAAGCCGAAGCCGCCGGCGGTGAGCCTCACCGTGATCTGCCGTGACGGGCCGCGGATGCAGCAGCTCGCGCGCGCGCTGGAATTCTTCGCGCCGGATCTGCCTGTGCTGCAATTCCCGGCCTGGGATTGCCAGCCCTACGACCGCGTCTCGCCTCATGGCGGTATTCTCGCGCATCGCATGACCACGCTGGCGCGGCTGTCGCGCCTCACCGGCAGCGACAAGCCGATGATCGTGCTGACCACGGTCAACGCCGTCGTACAGCGCGTGCCGGCCCGCGAGATCGTGGCGGCACAGGCGCTGTCGGTCGCGCCCGGCCACGTAGTGCCAATGGACTCCATCGTCGCCTGGCTCGAGCATAATGGCTACACCCGCTCCGGCACGGTGCGCGAACCCGGCGAATATGCTGTGCGCGGCGGCATTCTCGATCTGTTTCCGGCGGGCCTCGACCAGCCCGTGCGTTTCGACTTCTTCGGCGACAGTCTGGAATCGATCCGGACCTTCGATGCCGAGACGCAGCGCACGCTGCTCGATATGCGCGCGCTCGATCTGGTGCCGGTGTCCGAATTCCAGCTCATCACCGAAACCATCCGCCGCTTCCGCATGGGCTATGTCGCGCAGTTCGGCGCGCCGGAGCGCGACGACCAGCTCTATGAAGCGGTCAGCGAAGGCCGCCGTCATCCCGGCATGGAGCACTGGCTGCCACTGTTCCAGGACCGGATGGAGACGCTGTTCGACTATTTGCCTGGCACGCCGGTCGCCATCGAGCCGCAAAGCGAGGATGCCGCCACCGAACGCTTCAAGCAGATCGGCGACTATTACGAAGCCCGCCGCGAAGCCATGGGCATTCCCGGCGGCGGCGCGATCTACAAGCCGCTGCCGCCGGAGCGGCTCTATCTGACCGACAGCGAATGGCACAAGCGGCTGGAAGATGTCGCGCTGGCGCGGCTGTCGCCGTTTGCATTGCCCGAAGGCACGGCAGGCGCCGTCGATGCCGGGGCGCGGCAGGGTCGCAATTTCGCGCCGGAACGTGCCGACGCCAACGTGAACGTGTTCGAGCGCGTGGTTGCGCATATCCAGGCGCTGCAAGTGGAGCGCAAGAAGGTCGTCGTTGCGTTGTGGAGCGAAGGCTCGCGCGACCGTATGGCCAGCATGCTGAAGGATCACAAGCTGCTCAACCAGCAGATGGTGAATTCCTGGCGCGTGGTGCAGGCGACGCCGCGCAATGAGACCATGCTGGCTGTGGTCGGCATGGAATCCGGTTTCGAGACCGACCAGATCGCCGTCATCAGCGAGCAGGACATTCTGGGCGATCGCCTGGTGCGGCCGCGCAAGGCGAGCCGCAAGCTCGACAACTTCATCTCGGAAGTCACGAGCCTCGCGGCCGGCGACATCGTGGTTCATGTGGAGCACGGCATCGGCCGGTTCGTCGGGCTGCAGACGTTGGAGGTCGGCGGCGCACCGCATGACTGTCTCGAGCTGCGCTATGCCAACGAAACCAAGCTGTTCCTGCCGGTCGAGAATATCGAACTGCTGTCGCGCTATGGCTCCGACGCGACCAATGTCGAGCTCGACAAGCTCGGCGGTTCCGGCTGGCAGGCGCGCAAGGCCAAGCTCAAGAACCGCATCCAGGAAATTGCCGGCGAACTCATCAAGATCGCGGCCGAACGGCATCTGCGCGAGACCGAGCGGATCGTCGTACCGCGCGAGCAGTATGACGAATTCTGCGCGCGCTTTCCCTATGAGGAAACCGAGGACCAGCAGACCGCGATCAACGCCGCGCTGCACGATCTCGAACATGGCAAGCCGATGGATCGCCTGATCTGCGGCGATGTCGGCTTCGGTAAAACGGAAGTGGCCATGCGCGCCACCTTCGCCGTCGCCATGGAAGGCAAGCAGGTCGCCGTGGTGGTGCCAACCACGCTGCTGGCGCGTCAGCACGCCAAGAACTTCACCGAGCGCTTCAAGGGCTTTCCAGTGAATGTCGCACAGGCCTCAAGGCTGGTCGCGCCGAAAGAGCTGACGGCGACCAAGAAGGGCCTTGCAGATGGCTCCATCGACATCGTCGTCGGAACGCATGCGCTGCTTGGCAAGTCGATCAAGTTCAAGGACCTCGGCCTCGTTGTGGTCGACGAGGAGCAGCACTTTGGCGTGACGCACAAGGAACGGCTGAAGCAGCTCCGCGCCAATGTCCATGTGCTGACGCTGTCGGCCACGCCGATCCCGCGCACGCTGCAGCTCGCACTCACTGGCGTCCGCGATCTTTCGATCATCGCCTCGGCGCCGGTCGATCGTCTAGCGGTGCGTACCTTCGTGGCGCCGCACGATCCCTTGATGATCCGCGAAGCGCTGCTGCGCGAGCGCTATCGCGGCGGGCAGGCATTCTATGTGGTGCCGCGCATCGACGATCTCGCCGAGGTGAAGGACTTCCTCGACAAGCATGTGCCGGAGATGAAGGTCGCCGTGGCTCATGGCCAGATGGCGCCGACGGTCATCGAGGACATCATGTCGGCATTCTATGACGGCAAATACGACATCCTGCTGTCCACGACGATCGTGGAGTCGGGGCTCGATATTCCCAACGCCAATACGCTGATCATCCACCGCGCCGACATGTTCGGCCTGGCGCAGCTCTATCAGCTCCGTGGCCGTGTCGGCCGCTCGAAGCTGCGCGCCTATGCGCTGTTCACGCTGCCGTCGACGCACAAGATCACCGGTCAGGCGGAACGCCGGCTGAAAGTGCTGCAGTCGCTGGAAAACCTCGGCGCAGGCTTCCAGCTCGCCTCGCACGACCTAGATATCCGCGGCGCCGGCAATCTGCTCGGCGAAGAACAGTCCGGCCATATCAAGGAAGTCGGCTTCGAGCTCTATCAGTCGATGCTGGAAGAGGCGATCCTGGCGCTCAAGTCGGGTATTTCCGAGCCCGTCGCCGACAGGTGGTCACCGACCATCACGCTCGGCATGCCGGTGATGATCCCCGACGACTTCGTCGCCGATCTCGCGGTCCGTCTGTCGCTGTATCGTCGGCTCGCCGATCTCGAGACCGATGACGAGATCGCTGCCTTCGCCGCCGAACTGCGCGACCGTTTCGGCGTGCTGCCGGACGAGGTCCGCTATCTGTTCAAGATCGCTGCCATCAAGGCCTATTGCCGCCGCGCCAATGTCGAGAAGGTCGATGCCGGTCCGAAGGGCGTTGTCATCACGTTCCGCGACAACAGCTTTGCGCAGCCGGAAAAACTTGTGTTCTTCATCCGGCAATATGGTCAGGCCGCGAAGGTTCGTCCGGATATGAAGGTTGTGTTCCTGCAGGATTGGGGAACACCGGAAGAACGTCTCGAAGGCGCAACGGAAATCCTGCGCGCGCTGGCGGGGCTCGCGGAGAGCAAGAAGGCGGCCTAGGCGCTTTCGCTCCGTCCTCATCCTTCGAGACGCCGCCAAAGTGCGGCTCTTCAGGATGAGGACAGAGCATGCCGCAAAACAAAACAGCCGCCGGCATTGCTGCCAACGGCCGTTTGTTGAACTACGCGACGCTTACTTCGGATACTTGAATTCCGGAGCGGCCTTCAGCGCTTCCTTGGTGGTGTTCATCGACGCCACCCACTTGTTGTCCTTGTTGAGGCTCACCTTCACCGAAGCCGGCGAGACGGCGACGTAATGTTCGCCCATGCCGAGAAAGCCACCAACCGACAGGATCAGGGCGTCGACCTGGTTGTTCTTGATTGCGAGATCGCTGATCTCGCCGATCGTCTCATCCTTCTGGTTGGTGATGTTCAGGCCCTTGAGCTTGGACGAGAACATCTCCTCCTTGGAGACGGTCGAGAATTTTGCCTCGGCGGGTGCAGCGCCTGTCGTGACTGCCGACTGTGCCAGAACTGGCGTGGCGAGTAGGGCGAGGGAAGCGGTGATCAGTGCGAGCTTTTTCATTATCGTTGTCTCCATTGCAGATGCACCTACAATGCGACGATCGATACTTCGTTCCTGATTTTATTTCTGGAACTAAGACGCTGCGCGTTGCGCGTCCTCGCCATGCAAGCGCGCCAGCAGCGACTTCGCGGTATCCGCTGGCTCCATCGTGATGACGGTGACGTGGGGATCGTTGCGCGCATCGCGCTTGGGTCCGTGCATGGTGTGCTTCATCACGCTGGAGAGCCGCCTGGCGATCATATGGGCGTTGCGCTGGTCGGTTTCGGCGAAGGCGACCACGATGGAGCCGTCGTTCTGCAGCGTGCCGAAATCCATCCGCCGCATCAGCCGGCTGATGATCCGCGCAGCGTCGCGCTGGGCGCGCAGCGGGATATTGTCGAACGAGAAACGGGCCATCGACAATCCGCCGCCGCGGGTTTGCGTGTGATAAACGGCGGTCGCGATGTCGCGTTCAAAGGCTGCAGTTGTCAGCAGGCCGGTAGCGGGATCGAGCAGCCCGTCGGATTCGATCGACTTCAAGGTGCGGCCGAGACGCGCTTCGAAGGCGTGCTGGCGCAGCAGCGGCAACGCCGTGGCTGCGACGGTGTCGGCATCGCCGACGACCATTTCGAGATTAGCAAGATCGTAGCTCGGCGTCAGGCCGGGCACGGTGACGACAACGGGCAGATTGCGGAAGCGTGCGTCCTCGGTGAGGACGGTGAGAAACGCGTCAACGACGCGCGTGCTGAAGCCTTCGCCGATGACGATGCCGTCGAGGTCGCGCGCATTGAGATGCTTGGCGGCGGCCTCGATACTGAGCGCGCCGACCACGCCGATGCGTTCGCCGAGCGCAACCGACAGCGCGGGGTAGCCACCGCCGCGGCCGATCAGCATCACCGTCGCATCGTCCAGCGGGTCCGACTGCAGGGACATGCGATGCAGGTTTTCGGCGGTCAAGCGTCGCATGACCGTGGCGTGCAGCGTGCGAAGGCGAAGCGCGTTACGCAGCCGCGCGCTGAGCCGATCGAAATTGCCGGCGGTCTGTGTGAGCGGGATCGCATGGCCGGGCAAGTCCGTGGCGGGATCGATCGCAATCAGCGGCACGTAAGGCTGCTTGGCGCCAAGGCGCTTGGCCAGCGCCTGGAAGGTTGGCATGTCGTCAGCGGAAGCCGACACGATCACGGCAGCCGGCTGCACCCGTGCCACCGCATCCAGCGCCTCGGCCCATGTCGCATCGACCACCGGGAAGATGTTGCTCTCCGCCAGGGCTGTCGCAAACGCGGCCGGCTGCTGGTTGGAGACGGCGACGATCGTGGCCTGGTCGGACATGCTTGAGCTGAACCTCTACGCGAAACTGATCGCGGCAGGCTAGCCCGACGTCCTTAATGCAGAGTCAATGAGATCCGTTGCATTTTCAGGATCGCTTTTGCTGGCTCAGTCGGCTGCGGCGCGGTCGCGGAAGGCTTCGACCATCAGCGGATTGAGGCCGAGTTCGGTCAGGGCGTCGCGAGCGCGGCCGTTATTGCTGGCGCGGCCCGCGAGGCGGTAGCCGCTGAGACGATCGGGCAGCGCCGTCAGCATGGCGTTCTCGCCGAGCCGCTTGGCCCACTCGTTGAGGTCCTGCGCCAGGAAGCGATAGCCGCCGACGGCCATGATGCCCGAGGGCGGCGCGGTGATGTTGATCGCGCCCGTCAGACGGTCGAGCCGGGCCATATAGCCGGTATCGACATAATCGAGCGGCTTGGCGGGGATCAGCGCGTTGCTGGCGTCGGCCTGGGCCGTATAGGCCAGCACCGGCACCATGGGGCCGCGGAGGCCCAGCGTGCCCTTAGGCGTCAGGATGATGTCACCGGCAATAGAGGAGCCTTGCTGGGCGCGCGGTGCGCCGTGCGGGCCCGGCATGATGGCGACGGGCATGCCGTCGTCGCCGCGGATGGCGCCGAACAGACCGGCTTCGCCGAACAGATAGACGTCGGTGAACGAGGCCTGCGATCCCGGCCATGCAGGCGAGGCGGCGACCTGTTCAGGCGCGCGCCAGAGGCCGAGCACATAACGCAGCACGGGAGACCGATCGAGCAGTCCGCCTTCGGCGAGGCGCTGCGCCAGCGGCGCCGGCGCCACCAGCACGTCGCAGGCATTGGCGGCGATGCTACGTTCCAGCACCGCATTGTCGAACGGATGATGCAAAGCGAGTACGCCGCCGGACAGCAGCCAGGTCACCAGCGACGAGGCGATGCTGGCGAAAGACGACGGCACCAATGCCGACATGATCGTGGCGCCCTGCGGCATGCCGCTTTCCAGGAAGACGGCGAGGCCACCGGAGATCAGGTTGAGATGCGTGCGCGGCACCGCGCGGAAGCCGTCGGAGGTCACATCGAAGGAGACGATGGCCGCGCGGCGGGCGTCCTGCGTCACGGGCGCGGGCTCCACGAACTCGCTGGACAACACAACGTCGAGCGGGGTCATGCCTTCCGGCAGGTCGCTGCCGAAGCCACCGACATAGCGGATCGAGAAGGCTTCAGCCGCAGCGTTCATGATCAGGTCGGCATGGCTGACGCCGTCGATCTTGCTCGACGTCACTAGTGCACGCGCACTGCAGCGATTCAGTGCCATGGTCAGGTCGGCCTGGCGCCAGAGCTGCGGCAGCAGCGCGACGACGAGGCCGGCGCGATGTGCAGCCAGCACGGTCAGGACGAATTCCACGGTGTTCGGCAGCTGGACGGCGATGACTGAATTGGCGGGGAGGCCGGCCTCCATGAAATGCGCAGTCAGTGCCGAGATCGCCCGGTCGGCATCCGCAAAGGTCAGCCGCTGCGGTTCCGTCGCCGTGATGCGCAGCTTGTCGGCGGGGTCGACCAGCGCCAGCGCCTGCGGCTGCCGGCTGAGGATGCGACGAAACAGGCCGTCGAGGGTGGGCGAGGCGTTCGGCGTGGGTGATGTCACGGTGTCACTTCCGGTTCGGCGGCGAAGCTGGCAGCGTTCTGGCCCACCAGGTCTCCGGCAAATAGCCTGAGAGAGCGATGGTCGAAGGTCGTTCTATCCGATTCCATCGCGCAATCCATTGCTCGCCGACATAGTAGAGCGGGATAGCGTAGAAACCGGCGATCAGCGCGCGGTCCATGGCGCGGACGGCATCGACGAAGGGACCGTGGTCGCGGGCCTCCAGCATGGCAGAGATCATGGCGTCAACGGCGGTATTCTTCGCGCCCATATAGTTGCGGGTGCCGGGATTGTCGGCGGCTTCCGAGCCCCAGTAGAACGACTGCTCGTTGCCCGGCGACAGCGACTGGTCCCAGCGGTTCTGGATCATGTCGAATTCGAAATTGATGCGGCGCTGGTCGAACTGCACGGCATCGATGGAGCGGATATTAGCAATGATGCCGGCGCGCTTGAGATCGCGTGCATAGGCCAGCGCGATACGTTCCTGATCGCGGGTGGTGACGAGAATCTCGAAGGCGAGGGGCGTTTTGTCCGACTGCCGCCGCGACACGTTGTTTACAAGTTCGTAGCCCGCGTCTTTGAGCAGTGCCAGCGCAGTGCGCAGCGCGGGACGGTCACGGCCCGAGCCATCGCTGACCGGCAGACGGTAGCTGCCATCGAGAATATTGGCGGCTATATTTGAGGCGTAGGGTTGCAGCAGTGTCCGTTCGCGATCATCCGCGGCGCGCATATAGGCGGAGAGATCCGAGCCCGCGAAGAAGCCGGCCGAGCGGGCATAGAGGCCGAAGAAATAGGTGCGGTTGATCCATTCGAAATCGAACAGCAGCGTCAGCGCCTGTCGCACGCGAATATCTGCGAACATCGGCCGCCGCGTGTTGAACACCAGAAATTCCGACGGCTTCGGCAGGCCGGTCTTGATGCTGTCGCGGATCACTTCGCCGGACGTGGCGGCGGGGAATGTGTAGCCGTCGTGCCAGCGCAGCGGTTCGTTCTCGACGCGGAAGTCGTAGAGGCCGCGCTTGAAGGCTTCGAAATGGGTGTTGGCTTCGCGATAGTAGTCGAGGCGGACCTCGTCGAAATTCCACAGGCCGCGATTGATCGGCAGATCGCGGCCCCAATAGGCGGGATTGCGGGTCAGGGTCACCGCGGCGCCGGGTTTTACGTTCGTCACCGTATAGGGCCCGGAGCCCAGCGGCGGCGCCATCGAGGTTTCCTCGAAGGTGTCGGGATTGACGGCGTGTTTCGGCAGCACCGGCATCAGACCGAGGATCAGCGGCAATTCGCGATCCGCCTGGCCGCCGAAGTCGAAACGGACTGTGCGGTCGTCCAGCGCTTCGGCCTTGGCCACTTTCGAATAATACTGCCGGTGATTGGGCCGGCCCTTGTCGCGGAGCAACTGCCAGGAGAACAGCACGTCTGCGGCCAGGACGGGCTTGCCGTCGGAGAATTTGGCCTGGGGATTGATCCGGAAAGTGACGAAGCTTCGCGCATCGTCAGTCTCGACGCTCTCGGCGAGCAAGCCATAGAGGGTGAAGGCCTCGTCCTGGCCGCGGGCCATCAGGCTTTCGATGACATAGCCGCGCATCTGCGGCACCGCGATGCCCCGGACGATGAAGGGATTGAGGCTGTCGAAGGTGCCGAGAACGCCCTGGACCATGCGGCCGCCCTTCGGCGCGTCGGGATTGGCATAGGGCATCTGCCTGAAATCGGTCGGCAGGGCCGGGGCACCGTGCATGGCGATCGCGTGGCGAGGATCGGCCTGTGCGGAATCCACCACTGGTCCGGCCAGAGCTGTCCAGCAGGCCAGCGCCGCGATCAGTTTGGACAGGGTCGAAAGACCCTGTGCATTTGTGCGATTTGATTCGGAACTGTTCACAGAGGAACTTTACCATGGCTGCCCGCCCCGAACCTGTGCCATGGATCAAATAGGGCTGGCGCCATTGATCTTTTCGTCCGCCGCTGTATTGAAAGCGGACAATTGACGAGGACGGCGCGGCCTGTCACGTAACGGCCGTAATTGGCACCGAGACACCCGCCAACGGGTGACTGTCAGCGCCGCCTCCGGGATATGAGCGCCTCCGTTCAGAAAGGGTTTTCCGAAATGAATTTCCGTCTCTTGGCTGCGTCGGTTCTGCCGCGCGGGCGGGGCTTCGCGCTTCTGGCGGCGACGGCCTTGACCGCCACGATGATCGCTCCGGTTGCGCATGCACAGGCTCCCGCGCCTGCTGCGCCGCCGGCCGCGGCGCCGAAGGCTGCTGCGCCTGCGCCCAAGGCCGCGCCGAAAGCTGCGCCGAAGGCTGCTACCCCGGCCGCTCCCGCCGCCCAGGCGCCAGCCGCAGGCGCGCCACCGGCCGATCAGCAGGTTCAGCTGATTTATGCGCCGTGGACCAAGTTCTGCCTCAAGGGCCAGGACGCCAATGCCAAGCAGGTCTGCTTCACCGGCAAGGACGGCCGCATCGAGTCGGGCCAGCCCGTCATCGCCGCCGTCATCATCGAGCCGGAAGGTGAACCGAAGAAGATCCTGCGCGTGACGCTGCCGCTCGGCATGCAGCTCGTGCACGGCACCCGCGTGATCGTGGACAGCAACGCCCCGGCGCAGAGCCCCTATGTGATCTGCTTCGCCAACGGCTGTATGTCCGATTACGAAGTCACCCCGGAGCTGCTGGCCAATCTGAAGAAGGGCCAGAACCTGATCGTGCAGGCGATCAATTCCAACGGCGCACCGCTGACGCTGCCGCTGCCGCTGGCCGAATTCGCCAAGGCCTATGACGGCCCGCCGACCGATCCGAAGGTGTTCGAAGAAACCCAGAAGAAGCTGCAGGAAGAGCTGCAGAAGCGCGCTGCGGAAGCCCGCGCCAAGCTCGAAGCGCAGCAGCCGGCAGCTGGTGCAGCACCGGCGGCCCCGGCCAATCCGGCCGCGAAGTAAGCTCGTTCAAGAGGCAAACGAAAAGGCGCTCAGAAATGAGCGCCTTTTTTGTTGCTAGTTGACACTGTCATTCCGGGGCGCGCGCATCTTCGCGCGCGAACCCGGAATCCCATGTCGGGATTCCGGGTTCACGTCCGGCAAGAGCCGTCCGCGCCCCGGAATGACAGTCTGAGGGAATAACGCCTTCGGCGTCAGTTCAGCGACGGATTGCGTGGCCGGTAGCTGCCGGACTTGTCCTTGATGAAGATCTCGGCGACCTGGGAGTGCCGGATCGGCTCGCCGGATTCATCGGGGAGCAGGTTCTGCTCGGAGACATAAGCGACGTATTCCGACTCAGAATTCTCGGCCAGCAGATGGTAAAACGGCTGGTCCTTGCTCGGACGGACGTCTTCGGGGATCGACAGCCACCATTCTTCGGTGTTGTTGAATTCCGGATCGATGTCGAACACCACCCCCCGGAACGAAAAGATCCGGTGGCGGACGATCTGTCCGATCTGGAATTTGGCGGTCCGCGCTTTGATCATTCTGGTCGAATAGACCAGGATTGTGGCCGATGCTAGAGGCAAACGACGGATTTACGACATACGGACGCCGCTCCCCGCTATCCCGCCCACCGGGCCAAGAACCAAGAAAAACACGCCTGACATGATGGACGTCCTCAATCTTGCACTGCCGTATTTCGGATTGATCTTCATCGGCTTCGCCTGCGGCAAGGTGAAGAACCTGCCCGAAACGGGCCTCGCCTGGATGAATTTCTTCCTTCTCTATGTGTCGCTGCCGGCGCTGTTCTTCCGCATCATGGCCAAGACGCCGTTCGAGGAACTCAACAATCTGCCCTTCGTGATCGGCACCACGCTGGCGACTGCAACGGCGTTCTTTCTGTCGGTCGGCACTGGTAAATTCCTGGGACGGCTGACCATGCGCGAGGCCGGAATGGCCGGGCTTGCCGGCGGCTACGGCAATATCGGCTATATGGGGCCGGGGCTGGCGCTGGCTGTGCTTGGCCCCAAGGCGGCCGTTCCGACTGCACTGGTGTTCTGTTTCGACAGCATCTTCCTGTTCTCGATCGCGCCGCTGATGATGGCGCTGACCTCAAGCGACAAGCGTCCGCTGCTGCCGACTATCGGCATCGTCATCAAGCACATCGTGCTGCATCCGCTGATCGTCGCGGCCTATCTCGGCGCCTTTGTCGCGGCGTTTCACATCCAGATGCCGGTCGCGGTCGACGGCATGCTGCTGTTCCTGCAGAACTCGGCGGCACCTGTCGCATTGTTCGCGCTTGGCGTCACCGTCGCGCTGCGGCCGCTGGGGCGGGTGCCATGGGAAATTCCGGGCCTGATCTTCATCAAGCTGCTCATTCATCCGCTAATCGTGTTCGGCCTGATGCTGTTGCTCGGACCGTTCCCGCTGCTCTGGGCCGCGACAGCCGTGCTACTGGCGTCACTGCCGCCGGCGCTGAACGTGTTCGTGATCGCGCGGCAGTACGATAGCTGGGTCGAACCGGCCTCGGTTGCGGTGCTGCTCGGCACTTTCGTCTCCGTGCTGACGCTGACCTCGGTGATGTATTTCCTGAAGAGCGGCCAGATCGCGTTTCCGTAGGATACCCGCTTGTAAGATGGGTAGAGCGGAGGCGCGAAGCGCCGGAGCGAAACCCATCACCTATAGCACGTGTGAACGATGGGTTTCGCGAAGACGCTCTACCCATCCTACGAAAGACAAGTTACGTCAGCTCTTGCGCCACGACGGCGACAGGCCCTCGCGCATCGCAAGGCGGCGCAACGGGCCTATAGACCCCATCGCATGCATGCCGGCCGCGCGGATCACCTGCATCGGCAGGATATCGCTGAGCAGCGAACGGTTCGCCATGTCGATGGCGAAGGTACGCGAGGAGATGTCGCTGCGGCGGATCTGCTCGAAACGCGCCAGCACCGGCGCCGCCCCGATATCCGCGCCATTCATGCCGGCATCGCGAACGACGTCAGCGATATCGCCGGCGTCGCGCAGGCCAAGATTCAGACCCTGCGCACCGATCGGCGGCACCACATGGGCGGCTTCGCCGACCAGCACGATGCGGTTCTTCGCCAGCTGTGCGGGCTGCTCGATTGCCAGCGGGAACGTGTGTCGACCCGGCTCGACCTGAACCCGGCCGAGGATCGAATGCGATTGTTTCTCGGCGGCGTCCGACAATGCCTCATCGCTCAATGCCATCAGGTGCTCGGCATCCCGGGGCTTGTTGACCCAGACGACGCTGGAGCGATTGCCGGGCAGGGGCACGAACACGCAGGGACCGGCGGGGGTGTGAAACTCCGTCGACATGTTTTTATGCGGCCGGCTATGCGCGATGTTGAAAGTCAGCGCGGTCTGCTCAAGCGCGCGTCGCTTGACTGAAATGCCCGCGGCCTCGCGGCACAGGGATTGGCGACCATCGGCGCCGACGATCAGCCGCGCCACCAAGAGCTGGCCTTGCCGCGTGCGGACCTGAACCTGCATCTCTTCCGGCGTGACCGTATCGGCCTCGTCATCGATGCGAATGAGATTGGTCAATTCCGCAGCGCGCGCTTCGAGCGCGATCATCAATTCGCGGTTCTCGATATTGTAGCCGAAGGTTTCGAGGCCGATCTCGCTGCAGACGAATTTCACTTCGGGGGCGCGGATCAGCCGGCCCGTGTCGTCCACCAGCCGCATGGTCGTCAGCGCGGCCGCCTTGTCGGCGCAGCGGCGCCAGACATCGAGGCTTTCCAGAAACGTGACGGAGCCGCCAAGCAGCGCGGTGGTGCGGTTGTCGCCGTAGGGGACGCGTCGGGCGACGAGGGCGGTACGGGCGCCGGTCTCGGCCAGCGCAAGGGCTGCAGCAAGGCCGGCGGGGCCGCCGCCGACAACGGCGACGTCATAAATGGAGGTGGAAGCAGAGGTCTCGGTCATGGCCGGACCATCGGCCTTTGGCCCGGTATTTTCAAGCCGTTACGCGCCGCGGAATCGTTCCCGGATCGTCGGGCGGCCGAGTGCCGCATCGGCGCCTGTGCAAATCGGGCCGATTCCTGCTAGCAATTCCCCGCATATGACCGCTTCGAGTCCGGACCAACTCCCGTCGTCGTCACGATCCGCGCGCGCGGCGGCGTTCTCGGTTCACATCTTTACTGCGCTCGGTGCCGGCGTGGCACTCATTGCCATGATGAGCGCCGTGCGCGGCGAATGGGCTGTGATGTTTGGCTGGCTCGGTTTGGCGCTGATCATCGACGGGCTCGATGGCCCGATCGCCCGACACTTCGACGTTGGCCGCGTGTTGCCGGATTGGTCGGGCGACGCGCTCGATTTTGTGGTCGACTTTCTCACTTACGTGTTCGTGCCGGCCTATGCGATCGCTGCCTCCGGCCTGTTGGTGCCGTGGACCGCGGTGCTGCTCGGTGCCGGTATCGTCGTCACCAGCGCACTCTATTTTGCCGACAAACGCATGAAGACCGACGACAACCACTTTCGCGGTTTTCCGGCGCTGTGGAACGGGGCGGCGTTCTATCTGTTCTTGCTGCAACCATCACCCGTCATCGCGAGCCTTGCGATTCTGGCCTTGATCGTCCTGACCTTTGTGCCGGTGCATGTGCTGCATCCCGTTCGCGTGACGCGCCTGCGCCGGTTGAACCTGTCACTGATGGCGATATGGGCTGTGCTGGCCGTCATCACGCTGATACAGAATTTCGCTGTTGCTTTGCCTATTACGGTCGCGCTCTGCGCGATCGCTTTTTACATTGTCTGCGGTGACGCCGTCATCCGCCTCATGAGGCCCTCCAAATCATGATCGAACTGTTTTCCAGCCCCGAAGCCTGGGCCGCGCTGTTGACGCTGACCGCGCTTGAAATCGTACTTGGTATCGACAATGTGATTTTCCTGTCGGTGCTGGTGTCGCGGCTGCCGGAGCCGCAGGCCACCCGCGCACGCCAGATCGGTCTGGCGCTGGCGCTTGTGTTCCGCATCATCCTGCTGAGCGTCCTCGTCTGGCTGATCGGCCTGACCGAACCCGTCATCACGGTGAGAGGCCTCGCATTCTCCTGGCGCGATCTGATCCTGATCGGTGGTGGTCTGTTCCTGATTGCCAAGGCGACGCATGAGATTCATGCCGAGGTCGAGGCGCGCGAGGGACCCGGCAACGAGAAGCCGGCACCGAACGCCTTTGCCTGGGTGATCCTGCAGGTTATCGTCGTCGATCTCGTTTTCTCACTCGACTCCATCATCACTGCAATCGGCATGGCGCAGGACATCGAGATCATGGTTGCCGCCGTCATCATCGCCTGTGCGGTAATGTATGTATCGTCCGGACCAGTGGCACGCTTCGTGGCGCAATATCCGACCACCAAGATGCTGGCGCTGGCCTTCCTGGTGCTGATCGGCGTCTCGCTGATGGCGGATGGATTCAAATTCCACATCCCGCGCGGCTACATCTATTTCGCCATCCTGTTCTCGGCGGCGGTCGAGCTGTTCAACGTGCTGGCGAAGCGCAACCGCCGAAAGCGGGCCCTGCCGGGCACCGGTTGACATCATGCGGGTGTTGGTTATCGCTTGAGACCAAAGTCATTCAGGGAGATTGAACGATGACCAAAGCCGTCCGCGTCCACGAGATCGGTGGACCCGAAGTCCTCACTTATGAAGACGTGCAGGTCCCGGCACCGGCCGCGGGCGAGGTGCGCATCCGCCAGCATGCCATCGGTGTCAATTTTATCGATACGTACTTCCGCAGCGGCCTCTACAAGGCGCCGCAGCTGCCGTTCATTGCCGGCAATGAGGCCTCGGGCGAAGTCATCGAGGTTGGCCCCGGCGTCACCGGCTTCCATCCCGGTGACCGCGTCGCGTATTATTCGGCCCTCGGCAGCTATGCCACCGAGCGCGTGTTTGCCGCCGACCGGCTGGTGAAACTGCCCGATCGCATCACCCACGAGCAGGGTGCCGTGCTGATGCTGAAGGGCCTCACGGTCTGGTATCTGCTGCACAAGACCTTCAAGGTCGAGCCGCATCACCGCGTGTTGATCCACGCCGCAGCGGGCGGCATCGGTCTGCTCGCCTGCCAGTGGGCCAAGGCCATGGGCGCGCATGTGATCGGCACCGTCGGCTCGAAAGAGAAGGGCGAGTTGGCGCTGGCCAATGGCTGCGATCACGTCATCTATTACAACGAAGAGAACTTCGTCGATCGCGTGAAGCAGATCAGCCGTAACGAACTCTGCGATGTCGTCTATGACGGTGTGGGCAAGACCACCTATCCGGGCTCGCTGTCATGCCTGAAGCCGCGCGGCATGTGGGTGTCGTTCGGCAATGCCTCTGGCCCTGTGCCGCCATTCGCCATCGCCGAACTCAACAATCACGGCTCGCTGTTTGCGACGCGTCCGAAGCTCAACGACTATGTCGCCAAGCGCTCGGAACTGCTGGAGGGCGCCGACACGCTGTTCTCGGCTGTGATCGACGGCAAGCTGCATGTGCCGATCAATCACGCCTATGCGCTGAAGGATGCGGCCAGGGCGCATGTGGACCTGGAAGCACGCAAGACCACGGGTGCGGTGATTTTGAAAGTGTGAGGTTGCTTTTCCCTCCCCCAAGCGTGGCGTAGCCACGCGCCGTGGGAGGGTGGATCGAACGCGCAGCGTTCGAGACGGTTGGGGCGGTTCAGCAGGCTCGATGTCACGTGGGGCACCCCCACCCCGGCCTTCGGCCGACCCTCCCCACAAGGGGGAGGGAAATTACTTCCGCCGGCGTTTCTATTAAAACCCCGCCACCGTCCCGTGCAGATCATACGCATCCGCGCGTTCGATCTTCGCCGTGACGATCTCGCCGACCTTCAGCGGCCGGCGTGCGGTGATATAGACCGATCCGTCGATGTCAGGCGCGTCCGCCTTCGAGCGGCCCTTTGATACAGTCGGGCCGACCTCGTCGATGATGATCTGCTGGCGGGTGCCGACCTTGCGCTTCAAGCGGCGCGCGGAAATCTTCTGCTGACGCTCCATCAGCGCATTCCAGCGCTGCTGCTTGATTTCTTCAGGCACCGCATTGGCAATGGCATTGGAGGTCGCGCCCGCCACGGACTCGTATTTGAACGCGCCGACGCGGTCGATCTGCGCTTCTTCCAGCCAGTCCAAGAGATACTGGAAATCGCTTTCGGTCTCGCCGGGGAAGCCGACAATGAAGGTCGAGCGGAGTGTGAGATCCGGGCACATCTCGCGCCACGTCTTGATGCGCGCGAGTGTCTTGTCCTGCGCGGCCGGGCGCTTCATCGCCTTCAATACTTCCGGGGCCGCGTGCTGGAACGGGATGTCGAGATAGGGCAGCACATTGCTGCCGGCATTCATCAGGCCGATGACTTCGTCGACATGCGGATACGGGTAAACATATTGCAGCCGCACCCAGGCGCCGAGTTCGCCGAGCTCTTTGGCGAGATCATAGAACTTGGCGCGGACCTCGCGATCCTTCCACGGGCTCGTCGCATATTTGATATCGACGCCGTAGGCCGAGGTGTCCTGCGACACGACCAGCAATTCCTTGACGCCGGCCTTCACCAGCTTCTCGGCTTCGAGCAGCACTTCGTTGGCCGGACGCGAAACGAGATCGCCACGCAGCTTCGGGATGATGCAGAAGGTGCAGCGGTTGTTGCAGCCTTCGGAAATTTTCAGATAGGCATAGTGCCGCGGCGTCAGCTTGATGCCCTGCGGCGGCACCAGATCGATATGGGGATTGTGCACCGGCGGCAGCGCCCGATGCACGGCGTCGAGCACGCTCTCATATTGCTGCGGGCCGGTGATCGACAGCAGGTTGGGATAGGCGGCCTCGATCTGCTCGGGCTCGGCGCCCATGCAGCCGGTGACGATGACCTTGCCGTTCTGCGCCATGGCTTCGCCGATGGCGCCCAGCGACTCCGCCTTGGCGCTGTCGAGGAAGCCGCAGGTGTTGACGATGACGATGTCGGCGCCGTCGTGCTTGCGGGCGAGTTCATAACCTTCGGCCCGCAGGCGCGTGATGATGCGCTCGGAATCCACCAGGGCCTTCGGGCATCCCAGCGAGACAAAGGAGATTTTCGGCGCGGCGGCCTGTTGCATGTTCGATCTGCCTGATTGAGAGGCAGCAGGTAGTCCCATTTGCCCATAATTACAAGGCTTTAAGCCGTGCGCGGGCGTGCTATGGGTATGCTGCATCCATGTGAGTGCCCGATGCCTGCCGACCAGTCGCCCAAAATTGTCATTGTCGACGAAAGCCCGATCCGGGCCGCGATCCTTGAGGAAGGGCTGCGGGAGGCTGGCTATGTGGACGTCCAGCATATCCGGGAGATGCATAACCTGCTGGCTCGGATTTATGCGCTGGATCCGGACGTTATCGTCATCGATCTCGAAAACCCCAGCCGCGACGTACTGGAACAAATGTTCCAGGTCTCCCGCGCGGTGCGCCGGCCGGTCGCCATGTTCGTCGACCAGAGCGACGCCGAGTCGGCGCGAGCCTCCGTCGAGGCGGGGGTATCCTCTTACATCGTGGACGGGCTGAAGAAGGAGCGGATCAAGCCGATCCTCGATCTCTGTATCTCCCGTTTCAACGCCTTCTCCAAACTGCAGGACGAGCTCGAGCGCACCAAGTCGGCGCTGGAGGAGCGCAAGATCATCGATCGCGCCAAGGGCATCGTGATGAAGCTCAAGGGCCTCAATGAAGAAGAGGCTTACGTATTGCTGCGATCCACGGCGATGCGTGAAAAGAAGAAAATCGGTGAGATCGCCCAGTCGATCATCACCGCAGCGGAGTTGCTGAAATGATCGACCACCCGCTTCGCATCGGCTTCATTCCGCTGGCCGACGCCGCCGCCCTGATTGTCGCGGTCGACAAGGGGTTCACTAAGGCTGAGGGGCTGAACGTCGAACTGGTTCGGGAAGTGTCGTGGTCGAATGTCCGCGACAAGCTGAATATCGGCCTGTTCGAAGCGGCGCATCTGCTGGCGCCCGTTGCCATCGCGTCCAGCCTCGGGCTCGGGCATGTGAAAGTGCCGATCGTGGCGTCGTTCAATCTCGGCATCAACGGCAATGCCATTACCGTCTCGCCGGCGCTACATGCGGCGCTGATGTCGGAACTCGACGGTGACCCGACCGATCCGATGGCCACCGCGCAGGCGCTGCGCCGCGTGGTCGTCGCGCGTGCCCGTGCCGGCGCCGATCCCCTGACCTTCGGCATGACGTTTCCGTTCTCGACGCATAATTACCAGCTCCGTTTCTGGATGGCCGCCGGCGGCGTCGATCCCGATGAGGACGTCCGCCTCGTGGTGCTGCCGCCGCCTTACATGGTCGACAGCCTCGCCAACGGTCACGTGGATGCGTTCTGTGTCGGCGCGCCCTGGAATTCTGTCGCGGTCGATCTCGGCGTTGGCCATATTTTGCATTTCGTCTCCGACATCCTGCTGCGCGCTGCCGAGAAGGTGCTGGCGATGAGGCAGAGCTGGGCGGAGAAGAACCCGGACACCGTGGCGGCACTCACGCGGGCGCATGTGAGTGCGGCTGCCTTCATCGAGGCGCCGGAGAACCGCAATGAGATCTCAGCGATTCTCGCCAAGCCCCAATATATCGGCGTCTCGCCGGAGGTCCTGCTGCGGACGCTGGATGGCCGGCTGAAGATTTCGCCGGATGGCACCATGCGCGAGAGCGGACGCTATCTGCTGGTCGGCCGCGAAGGAGCCGGGCGTCCCGATCCCGTTCAGGCCGCCTGGCTCTATGCCCAGATGGTGCGCTGGGGACAGGCCGCGATCAGCCCCGAGGCGCTGAAGATCGCACAGGGCGTGTTCCGCCCCGATCTTTACGATGCCGCGCTCGGTATCACCGGCAGTGCTCCGACCGATGTACCCGACGCGGTCGGCGCTTTTGCCGGTCCGCCATTCGATCCGAGCAACATCGCTGCCCATCTCGCCGCGTTCGAGATCGCGCATATGAAGTCGTAGCGGCGGCGTCAGTTCGTCGACGTGTGGATACCGCATTCCGTTTTGGCGCGGCCGCGCCAGCGGCCGGCGCGGGGGTCCTCGCCATGCGCGGTGCGGGACGTGCAGGGCATGCAGCCGACCGACGCAAATCCCGAGGCCACGAGCGGATGTGGCGGCAGCTTCGCCGACGCGTAGATCAGCCTGATCTCGTCCGGCGTGACATTGGCGAATGGATTGAATTTCAGCTTGCCGCCATCGGTTTCAACGACAGGAATGGCCGCGCGCGACGCACCCTGAAATCGCTTGCGGCCGTTGATCCATGCGCTGAACGGCGCCAGTGCCTGTGCCAGCGGTTCAACCTTCCTGATCCGGCAGCAGGTGTCGGGATCGGACGACCACAAATCCCCATCGCTGTCGTGAGCGGCAAGCGCATCCGCTGCGGGGCGGATCGTTCGCACGTCGCGCAGGCCCAGTGTCAGGATCAGTTGGTCGCGATAGGCGAGTGTCTCCTCGAACATCCAGCCGGTGTCGAGAAACAGCACGGGGATGGCGGGATCAACATCGGCCATCACCTTCAGCAGTGCCGCGGACTCCGTGCCAAACGACGATACCAGCGCGAGTCCATCGCGGCCCGCGACATCAAGCGCCGCAGCAATCACCTCGGCAGGCGAGGCTGATTGCAGCGCTTGATCGTATTGGACAGCACTTGCGACGACTCCGGGCGACAACATCTCAAACTCCTCAACACATCCAGCTTGACTGGAATAAGATTCTATATATCAGTTGTTTGTCGCCACTTAATAGAAAAATATTCTTTCTATTTGAGAAGCGCAGTTTAGATTTTTTGACCCCATAAATCGAGTTCCAGAGATGCACTTTCTCCGAGCGTATCCGCTTCGTGAGCAACGGCGAATCTCACGGCGGTTTTGAGGACCTGGAGAAGGCGTATGACGTCGACCAATCTCGAACGCGTCCGATCGGACGTGGTATCGATGGACCACCTCGATCAACTGGAAGCGCAGAGCATCTACATCCTGCGCGAGGGCTTCGCCCGGCTGAAGAAGCTGGCCCTGCTGTGGTCGCTCGGCAAGGACTCCAACGTCATGATCTGGCTGGCGCGCAAAGCGTTCTTCGGCCACGTACCGTTCCCCGCGCTGCATGTCGATACCGGCAAGAAGTTTCCGGAGATGTACGCATTTCGCGATCATTATTCGAAGGAGTGGGGACTCGACCTCACCGTCGAATATTGCCCGTCGATCGATAGTGTCGATCCGACATTACCGCCGGCGGCGCGCTCCGCAGCGCGCAAGACCGAAGGTCTCAAACTTGCGTTGGCGAAGCACGGCTTCGACGGATTGATCGCTGGTATTCGGCGGGACGAAGAGGCGACCCGCGCCAAGGAGCGTGTGTTCTCGCCGCGCGGCGTCGAGGGCGGATGGGACGTGCGCGACCAGCCACCGGAATTCTGGGATCAGTTCAACGCATCGCCGCCGCCCGGTGCCCATCTGCGCATTCATCCGATCCTGCATTGGACCGAAGCGGACATCTGGGCCTACACGGCGCGCGAAAACATCCCGATCATCCCGCTCTATCTGGCCAAAGACGGCAAGCGCTACCGCTCGCTGGGCGATGCCGACATCACCAATCCCGTCGCATCCACCGCCAGCACGATTGCCGAAATCCTGGTCGAGCTCGACGGCACCACGATTCCCGAGCGCGCCGGCCGCGCACTCGATCATGAGACCGAAGACGCCTTCGAGCGACTGCGCGTCGCCGGCTATCTGTAGAGGTGATGCCATGACCAAACCCGTCAATCCGACCTCGCTCGGAATGCCCAACGGCACCACGCGCCCGCAACTGCGCATCGTCATCGTCGGCCATGTGGATCATGGCAAGTCGACGCTGGTCGGTCGCCTGCTGCATGAGACCGGCGGCTTGCCGGATGGCAAGCTGGAGATGCTGAAAGCGGTGAGCGCCCGGCGCGGCATGCCGTTCGAATGGTCGTTCCTGCTCGATGCGCTGCAGACCGAGCGTGACCAGGGCATCACCATCGATACCACGCAGATCCGCTTCCGCACCAAATTGCGCGACGTCATTCTGATCGACGCGCCCGGCCACGCCGAGTTTCTGCGTAACATGATCACCGGTGCATCGCAGGCCGATGGCGCCGTGCTGATTGTCGATGCGCTGGAGGGCGTTCGCGATCAGACCCGGCGCCATGCCTATCTGCTGCATCTGTTGGGCGTGAAGCAGGTCGCCGTCGTCGTCAACAAGATGGACCGCGTCGATTTCAGCGCTGCGCGCTTTCAGGCGATCAGCGACGAAATTTCGGCGCATCTCATCGAACTCGGCGTCACGCCCGCCGCGGTGATTCCGATTTCGGCGCGGGATGGCGATGGCGTGGCCACCCATACCGACCGTATCGGCTGGTATCGCGGGCCGACAGTCGTGGGGGCGCTCGATGCGCTGAAGCCGGCGCTCGCGCTTGATGAATTGCCGCTGCGGCTACCGGTACAGGCGATCTACAAGTTCGACGACCGGCGCATCGTGGCCGGGCGTATCGAGGCCGGTCATCTGGCTGTCGGCGATGACGTGGTGATCATGCCCGCTGGCAAGCGAGCGAAGATCAAGAGCGTGGAGCGCTGGTCGGCGATGCTGCTGGAGGGCGAGCACGGGGCAGGGCGATCCGTCGGTATCACGCTCGACCGCGAACTGTTCGTCGAGCGCGGCGACGTGATCGCGCATGCTGGCGCGGTGCCATCGGATACACGACGACTGCGGGCGCGGATTTTCTGGCTGCACGATCAGCCGCTGACAGCGGGATCGTCGATCCTGGTGCGGCTCGGCGTGCGCGAAGTGCGCGGCCGTGTGGTCGCGATCGAAAAGGCGATCGATCCCGGCGAACTGGCCAGTGTCGAGACCAAGCAGATTGCCCGCAATCATGTCGGTGAAATCGAGATCGCACTGTCGCAACCGGTCGCCGCCGATCGCTACATCGACAATCCGCGCACCGGACGTCTCGTGATCGAGGTTGGCGGCCGGATCGCCGGTGGCGGTCTCGTGCTCTCCTTTGATGCTGCTCAACGCACTGTGTCGTCGGACATCGTGCCGGTGCAGTCGGCACTGCAGCCTGAGGAACGTTCGGCGCGCTACCGCCATCAAGGCGCGGTTGTGTGGTTCACGGGATTGCCCGGATCGGGCAAGTCGACGCTGGCGCGGGCGCTGGAGCACCGTCTGTTCGCCAAAGGCGGTTCGCCGATCCTGCTCGACGGCGACACGCTGCGTGCCGGACTCAATCGCGACCTCGGCTTCTCCGCCGCCGATCGCAGCGAGAATGTCCGGCGGCTGGCGGAGATGGCCGGCCATCTCGCTCGCAACGGTCATATCGCCATCGTCGCGGCTGTCTCACCCTCGCGCGGCGACCGCGCCGAGGCCCGCAGCGCGGTTGATACTGCATTTCGCGAGATCTATGTCGCGACGCCGGCGGATATCTGCGAGCAGCGCGATCCCAAGGGGCATTACGCCAAGGCCCGCGCCGGCGACCTGCCGGGCTTTACCGGTATCGCCAACGACTATCAGGCGCCGGAGACGGTCGAGCTGCGGATCGACACGTCGACGGTCGATGTGGGTCGCGCGATAGATGGCATCGAGGACATGCTGCGGCAGACGCAAGTGCTGGACGACGGAGCCGCTGATCTGGCGGCGTTCGAGGCGGTCTAACGGCTTAGGCCCGCGCTCACTTTTGCACCTCATGATGAGGTCAAGGAAAGCTGGTTCGCCAGCTTTCCTCTTACCGAGGCGGCGATCCCAAAAGCCATGAGCCAAGGCTGGAGGCTTCGTCGCGCAGGCTCCTAGCAACGACAGCTGTTGTTGGGGCCCGCCGTCTAATTATTGAGCGTGCGGTGCACAAACGCTGGCACCGAACAGGCGGGTTCCGCCCGGCCTCAACCATAATCACCTGATTTCTTGACGTTTTTCCTCCGAGGGCGATCTGGCACGAGACTTGAATGTCTCTATTCAACCGGCGTTCGCTGATGCCCGCCGGCCAGTTCAGATGGATTTCCGCAGCAACGAGGCTGATCGGATCGCTTCCAGAATTCAAGCCGGCGCGACGCGCTGACTTGAGCCTGCGCGGTCCGCAATCCTTATCCCCGTTGAAGCCACGCTGTGGCCCGCAGGAGCTTCGTCTCGCATGAAAATTGAAACGCTCTCCATCGACTTTACTGACGAACAGAAGCGCTACCTCGAAGGCTTTTCGACCGGGCTGCAGATCAGCCGTGTCGGCAAGGGTCTCGGCGGCGGCGCGTCAGTCAAGGCCAATGCGGAGCCGACCGGGCCGGATGCGCCGCATATCAAGGCCCAGGATCGCACGATTGCGTCGGGCAAGAAGCTGGTCGAGCAGGAGAAATGGAAGCGCGAGGAACATCCGTTCGACGCCTATCCGCGGCTGCGCGATCAGGCTGCGATCGATGCGCGGCCATCGCCGGCCGACAATTTCCGCTGGCGCTATTACGGCATCTTCTATGTCGGGCCAACGCAGGACTCCTATATGTGCCGGCTTCGGATCCCGAACGGCATCATGAAGCACTGGCAGCTTGCGGGTCTTGCCGATCTCAGTGACGAGCTGTGCGGTCCGTTCTCGCATGTGACAACGCGCGCCAATCTGCAGGTGCGCGAGATTCCGCCGAAAAATGCCGTGAAGCTGATCGAGGGGATCCAGGATCTCGGTCTGTGCTCACGCGGCTCCGGGGCCGACAACATCCGCAACGTCACGGGCACGCCGACCGCCGGCATCGACCCGCAGGAACTGCTGGACACGCGACCCTATGCGCGCGAATGGCACTATCACATTCTCAACGACCGCACGCTGACCGGCCTGCCGCGCAAGTTCAACGTCGCCTTCGACGGCGCCGGCAAGATCGCCGTGCTGGAAGACACCAACGACATCGCCTTCCAGGCAGTCGAAGTGAAGGATGGCTTCGGCGTCGCGCCTGGCGTCTGGTTCAAGCTCGGCATCGGCGGCATCACCGGCCACAAGGATTTTGCCACCGATACCGGCATCATCGTGAGGCCGGAGGACTCCACCAAGGTCTCCGACGCCATCGTGCGTGTCTTCATCGATCTCGGCGACCGCACCAACCGCCTCAAAGCGCGGCTGAAATACGTGATCGACGGCATGGGCATGGAGAAGTTCCTCACCCTCGTCGAGGAGAAGCTCGGCACGTCGTTTACGCGCGTTCCGGCGGACGCGTTGCTGCCGCGTCCGGGCTTCGATCGTACGGCGCATATCGGAGTGCACAGGCAGAAGCAGGATGGTCTGAACTGGATCGGCGTCGTGTTGCCGCTGGGCAAGGTGACGACCGATCAGATGCGGGGGCTTTCGAAGATTGCAGCCGATCTCGGCGACGGCGATATCCGCCTCACGGTGTGGCAGAATCTGCTCATCCCCGGTGTGAAAGACGCGAATGTCGCGCTGGCGACTGCGGCCATCGAAGCCCTCGGCCTTGCCATCAAGACCACCGAGATCCGCGCCGGCCTGATCGCCTGCACCGGCCGCGCCGGTTGCAAGTTCGGCAATGCGGATACCAAGCGCACGGCAACGAACGTCGCCGAATGGTGCGATACGCGCGTCGAGGTCGACACGCCGATCAACATCCATCTCACCGGCTGCCATCATTCCTGTGCGCAGCATTACATCAGCGACATCGGCATGATCGGCGCGCGCGTGGCGCTGGACGATAGCGACGACACCGTGGACGGCTTCCACATCTTCACCGGCGGCGGCTTCGGCCCACTGGCCGATGTCGGGCAGGAGGTCTATCAGAACGTCAAGTCCGAGGACGCGCCTGTTGTCGTCGAGCGGCTGCTGAAAGCCTATCTCGCCCACCGCGCGTCGCCAGACGAGACCTTCCTCACATTCTCGCGCCGTCACGACGCGGCTTCGTTGCGTAAGCTCGCTGATGAACAGGTGTCCGCATGAACCAGATGACGCCGCCGCCCAAACTCGAGATCATTCCTGCGTCTGCGCCGTTCTCGGAAGCGCAACGCTCCTGGCTGAACGGCTTCTTCGCCGGCCTGCTGTCGGATGGCCCCGCGCCGTTGTCGGCCGAGCAGGGCGCCGCGATCATGGAAGAAGACGACGGCGCGCCGTGGCATGACCAGACCATGCCGATCGCGGATCGCATGAAGCTCGCCGAGGGCAAGCCGGTTCGTCGCAAGATGATGGCGGCGATGGCGCAGCAGGACTGCGGCCAGTGCGGCTATAACTGCAACGACTATTCCGACGCGATCGCCTCCAAGGCCGAAGCGCGGCTAAATCTCTGCGTGCCGGGCGGCAAGGAGACCGCGCGGATGCTGAAGTCGCTCTATGAAGAGCTCGACAAGGCACCGGCGGGTGCTGCGCCCGCGGCAGCAGCGACGACTGCTGCTGCGGAGCCGGCCGAAGTTGCTGCGCCGGATCCGTCGACGCTCGGCCGCTCGCGCGACAATCCCGCACCCGCGGTGTTTCTCGGCCGCCGCCTGCTCAACGGCAAGGGCTCTGAGAAGGAAACCTGGCATATCGATTTCGATCTCTCGGGCTGTGGCCTCGATTACGTCGTCGGCGACAGTTTCGGTATCTTTGCGTCGAACGATCTCGGTCACGTCGACCAGATCATCGCTCTGCTCGGCGCGTCGCATACGACGGAAGTGCGTGGCAAGACGCTGCGTGAGGTGCTGCAATACGACGTCTCGCTGGCCCCGGCACCGGACTCGCTGTTCGAACTGATGTCCTATCTCACCGGCGGGGCGCAGCGCGCCAAGGCACGCGCACTGGCGCAGGGCGAGGACCCAGATGGCGATGCCGCGACGCTCGATGTGATGGCGGCGCTGCAGAAATTCTCTGGCGTGCGGCCGCATCCGGAGGCTTTTATCGAAGCGCTGGAGCCACTGCAGCCGCGGCTCTACTCAATCTCGTCATCGCACAATGCGACGCCGGGCAAACTGTCTCTCACCGTCGATATCGTTCGTTACATGGTGGGCAAGCGGAAGCGACATGGTCTCGCCTCAAGCTTCCTCGCCGATCGCATCCAGCCCGGCGATGAGCTCAAGGTCTATGTTCAGAAGGCTCATGGTTTTGCGCTGCCGGAAAATCCCGAGACGGCGATCATCATGGTGGGGCCGGGCACCGGAATCGCGCCGTTCAGGGCGTTCCTGCACGACCGCAAGGCCACCAAGGCGCCGGGCAAGAACTGGCTGTTCTTCGGCCATCAGCGCAGCACCTCCGATTTCTTCTATGCCGACGAACTTAATGGCATGAAGACCGAGGGCTTCCTCACACGGTTGTCGCTGGCCTGGTCGCGCGACGCCGGCGAGAAGTTCTATGTGCAGGATCGCATGCGCGAGGTCGGCCGCGACGTCTGGACCTGGCTCGCAGAAGGCGCCCATGTCTATGTCTGCGGCGATGCCAAGCGCATGGCCAAGGATGTGGAGCGGGCTCTGGTCGATATCGCCGCCCAGCATGGCGCGCGTTCGACTGATGAAGCGGTGATGTTTGTCAGTGAGCTGAAGAAGAAGGGGCGGTTTCAGCTCGACGTATATTGAGTTATTTGAACTGGAGCACACGGCGAATGTCGTCCCCGCGAAGGCGGGGACCCATACACGCTGGTGCATCGGTCAATGCGATGACAGTACGGTTCTGCCGTTGCCTTCACTTTTTCGACGGTGGTTATGGGTCCCCGCCTTCGCGGGGACGACGATTGAGAATGACTTTGCTGTTGTGGCCAGCAGACGGAGCATGCTTCTCCGGCGCGAAACAGCCTTCTTCGCAACGTCCGCAGAACTTGGAGAAACTCTCTCCAACTACTTCCACATTCAAAATTCCATTTCATTGACCCTGCGCGCCGCGCTGCGCATCCTCGTACCATCGAAATCACAGGGGCGGGAGTCGTCGGACTCTCACGGCTGAGCTTCCACTCAACACATTGACCATCGCATCAGCGCGAGCCGCAACACTATGCGTTGCGGCAATGGGCAGCGCTGTGCCGATCGCAAGGAGACCAGATGTCGAACGATGATCACAACCGCAAGCCGCTGATGGATCGCCGGTCGCTGTTGCGCGGCGGCGCTGCAGCCGCATTGGCCGCGCCACTCGGCGTATGGGGCGCGCAGGCGTTTCCGTTCCGGCAGGCGTCACCCATCGATTTTTCCGAATTTCCGATCTGCAGGACCGCATCGGAGGCGCCCGCGCTCACCGGCGCACCGCGCAAATTGAAGCTCTCCTGGAATGCCGGCGCGGTCTGCCTTGCGCCGCTGCCGGTCGCCATCGATCACGGCTTCTTCCAGAAGCAGAACCTCGATGTCGAGCTGGTCAATTACAGCGGCTCGACGGACCAGCTTCTCGAAGCCATTGCCACAGGAAAATCCGATGCAGGCCTGGGTATGGCGCTGCGCTGGCTGAAGCCGCTGGAGCAGGGCTTCGACGTCAAGATCGTCGCCGGCACCCATGGCGGCTGCCTGCGCGCGCTGGCGCCGGCGAAATCGGAAGTGAAGAGCGTTGCGGATTTCAAGGGCAAGACCATCGCCGTCGGCGATATGGCTGGTCCCGACAAGAACTTCTTCTCGATCCAGCTCGCGAAAGCCGGACTCAACCCGGATAAGGACGTCGAGTGGCGGCAATATCCCGGCAACCTCGTGCGGCTCGCCGTGGAGAAGGGCGAAGCACAGATCGGGCTCGCCTCCGATCCGCTGGCCTATCTCTGGCTCAAGGACGGCGAGCTGAAGGAAGTTGGCTCCAATCTCGATGGCCCCTACAAGGATATCAGCTGCTGCATCGTCGGCGTGCGCGGCAGCCTGCTGCGTGACGATCCACTGGTCGCGCGCGGCCTGACGCAGGCGCTGCTCGATGCCGCAATGTTCGCATCGCAGAATCCGGAGAAGGCTGCGAAGTCGTTCCAGCCCTATGCGCCGAAGAATGCCACCGTCGAAGATCTGCTGGGCATGGTGAAGTACCACACCCATCATCATCACCCCGTGGGCGATGCGTTGAAGCGCGAGCTGAAATCCTATGCCGACGATCTCAAGACGGTGTCGGTGTTCAAACCGTCGACCGACACCACCAAATTCGCGGAGCGCATCTATGCCGACGTATTCCGCGTCTGAGATCGCACCGCTTGGCGGTGACCGCGAGACCGCGCTCATTGCTGGCGATGGCGGACTTCAATTCGTCAGCAAGCTTCGTTTCAGCATTACGGGGATCGGGGCAGGGCTTGCGTGGCTGGCTTTCGGCCTGGCGTGCCTGCGATGGCCAGATATCGGCGACTGGCCACGCACCGAGGCTGTAGCCTATACGGCATTCGCGATTGCTGGCGGCATCGCGATTGCGACCACGGCGCAGGCGGCGCTCGGCAAGTTCGGCGATGGCGTGCAGCGGCGCGCGCCATGGTTGCTTGCCTTGGGAGCGTTCCTGACGCTGTGGGAGCTTGCAACGGCGAAATTCGGCTGGCTGCCGTTGCCGTTCTTTCCACCGCCGCAGTCCATCGTCGAGGTCTATACCGACGACCTGCCAAAACTGCTCGACAGCGCGTTCGCCTCGGTGAAGCTGCAACTCGGCGGCTATTTCATTGGCGCGGCCGTAGGCTTCCTCACCGGCGTCTCCATCGGCTGGTCGCGGCTCGCGGGTTACTGGGTGCATCCGATCCTGCGCTTCATCGGACCGTTGCCGGCGACGGCCTGGCTGCCGATTGCGTTCTTCACGTTCCCGTCGGCCTGGAGCGCCAGCACGTTCCTGATCGCGCTTGCCACCGCCTTTCCGGTGACGGTGCTGACCTGGTCGGGCGTGGCCAGCGTCAGCACCGCCTATTACGATGTCGCACGAACGCTCGGTGCCAGGCCGTCGTTCCTGGTGACCAAGGTCGCAATCCCCGCAGCCTTGCCGCATGTGTTCGTCGGCCTGTTCATGGGGCTCGGCGCGTCGTTCGCGGTACTGGTCGTGGCCGAGATGATCGGCGTCAAGGCCGGGCTCGGCTTCTATCTGCAATGGGCGCAGGGCTGGGCGTCCTACAACAACATGTATGCGGCGCTGATCGTGATGTCGCTGCTCTGCTCCGGCGCGATCACGCTGCTGTTCAAGATCCGCGATCGCCTGCTGATCTGGCAGAAGGGTGTCGTCAAATGGTAGCGCTGGCAAAACCGTTTCAGCCCGCAGCGACCGGCGCGTCGCTCGACGTCAAGGGCGTCAGCCACGCTTTCGATATCGATGGCAGCGTGTTACCGGTGCTCGACGATGTCAGCATATCCGTCGCGCCCGGCGAGTTTGTCGCGCTGCTCGGCCCCTCCGGCTGCGGCAAGTCCACGCTGCTGCGTCTGGTCGCCGGTCTCGAGCCGCCGCGCGCAGGCACGCTGGAAGAGGACGGCGTCGCCATCACCGGACCTTATCCGTCGCGCGTCGTGGTGTTCCAGGATCCGACGCTGTTTCCGTGGCGGACCGTCTGGGACAATGTCGCGCTCGGGCTCGAGGCGCAGGGTGTGCTGAAGACGCAGCGTCACCGCGTCGATGCGGCCATCGATCTCGTCGGCCTCGGAGCCTTCCGGAAGGCCTATCCGCATCAGCTCTCGGGTGGCATGGCGCAGCGCGTCGCGCTGGCGCGCGCGCTGGTCAATGATCCGCGCATCCTTGTGCTCGATGAGCCGCTCGGCAAACTGGATTCGCTGACACGCATCACCATGCAAGCCGAGCTGGTGTCGCTCTGGCAACGCAACGGTTTCACGGCACTGCTGGTGACCCATGACGTGGAGGAGGCGCTGTTCCTCGCCAACCGGGTCATCGTGTTCAGCGATCGCCCCGCGCGGGTAACGGCGGATATCACGGTCGACCGGCCCTATCCGCGCCATCGTGGCGATCCGCATCTGGCCGAGCTGCGACGACAGATCCTGGGGTTGCTCGGGCTGGATGCGACGTGGTGAGCTTCCCTGGGTCGTGAACTCATAAACGGGAACGTCCGCAACTTGTTGATCGCGGACCGGCGGCCTTAGGGCGCGCGAGCGGGTATAGCCGCTATCAGCTTGTGGAGTCGGCTTTCTCGAAAGCGATCGTGCTCTGGAAGTCGAAGGGCTTCTCACGTTCCAAGATAATGCCGGGCAGGCTCAGAGCGACGAACGCGCGGCACGCCCGCTCAGGCTGCTGCCCCACTCGCAATCACATGCTTAATCTGACGAACGTCACGCGCGGGCGGAGCGCCGAACTGACGCTGATACTCTCGGCTGAATTGTGAGGCGCTTTCGTAGCCGACCGCAAACCCAGCGTCTGAGGCATTTCGGCCGCCAGCCAGAAGTAGGTGGCGAGCCTCCTGCAAGCGCAGTTGTTTCTGGTATCGGAGAGGACTCACCCCGGTGATGGCCAGGAAGTGGCGATGTAGGCTCGCCCGGCTCATTCCACTTGCATCGCACAGAGCTTCGACGCGCAACCGCGCCTTGTAATTGTCCCGGATCCATCCAACGGCCCGCCGAACCCTGTTCAGCGCACCGTCGGGATGTGCAATTTGACGCAGCAGTCTGCCCTGCGGGCCTTGCAGCAGACGATACATCAGCTCTCGCTCGACCATCGGTGCGAGAACCGGGATATCATCAGGGGTGTCAAGCAAGGCCAGCAAGCGAAGCAATGTCTCCCGCAGCGGAGCCGTCATCGGGTTGATCGCAATACCGACGTCCTGAAGATCATTTTCCCGCACGGGTGGCATGGCAGCCACTACCTCTGTCAACACTGCGGGGTCTAGATCGAGCGAGACCGCGACGTACGGCTGCCCATCGTCGGCAGCCCATATCTGACCGATAAGCGGGAGATCTAGGGCACTAATGAGATATTCCGCGCTGTCGTAGCTCAAAAGGCTCTTGTTGATGGCGACGCGTTTTGAACCCTGCAGGATAAAGCAAACCATCGACCGGTAGAGGCACGGTGCCGCAATCGAAACTTGTCCGACGCAGATGTCGAGGCGCGGTATTGACGAGTTCGTCCACCCCATTTTTGCGTGGCGGCAAGCGATATCGAGGTGCGGCGCTAGTTCGGTGGTCATGCCCAAGAATAGCACCTCCGCCAGTTCAAGCCAAGCTGTTGAGACAATCAGGCAAGATTCTGAGCGTATCAGGCGCGCCGGCAAGCCGCTCGTCCACTATTTTCGGACCATCACACGGATGAGGAAATCTCTCCTTTCGCAGCACAACCTTCGACAGAGGCAAGCTTTGACCAATCAAATCGCACTAATCACCGGCGCCAGCCGCGGCCTCGGCCGCAATATGGCGCTGCATCTTGCCAAACGCGGTGTCCATATCGTCGGCACCTACCGCAGCGGCGCGGCGGAAGCCGACGCGCTGTGCCAGGAGATCGAGACGTTGGGTAGCAGGGCCGCCATGCTGGCGCTCGACGTCACCGATACGGCAAGCTTCCCGACATTTGCAGAGAAGCTGGCCGAAACCCTGAAGACCGATTTCGACCGCGAGCGGTTCGACCTTCTCGTCAACAATGCCGGCAACGGTCTTTTCGCCAGCTTCGCCGAGGCGACCGAAGAACAATTCGAATCGCTCGTCGCCACACATCTGCGCGGACCGGTCTTCCTGACTCAGAAGCTTCTGTCCCTTATCAAGGACGGCGGGCGCATCCTGAACGTCTCGTCCGGGTTCGTGCGCTTCACGCTGCCAGGCTACAGCCTCTATGCGGCGATGAAGGCTGCGGTCGAGGTACTGACTCGCTACATGGCGGTCGAACTCGGCGCACGCCGTATCCGGGTCAACGCGATTGCGCCCGGCGCCATTGCGACCGACTTTGGCGGCGGTGCGGTGCGCGACAATGCCGATGTCAACGCCTATGTGGCGCAGAGCATCGCGCTGGGTCGCGTGGGCCTACCGGACGATGTCGGCGGTGCCGTCGCGGCCATCCTGTCCGATGATATGGGCTGGGCAAACGGTACGACCTTCGACATTTCGGGCGGGCAGTTGCTGTAGCTCCAATCACTGGCATTTCAATGCAACTCTACCGAGGGATTTTTCAGATGAAGTATGCGCTTGCAGCGATAGCGGCCGTAATGTTCTCCACGGGGGCCTGGTCTCAGACGTGCGACACGTCTAGCAAAATGAGAGATAGTAAGATGCCAACACCAATCGAAATCGTCACAGCCTTTAGCGCTGCTTTCCCTCAGGATAACGGGAAAGCCGCAATTCGGCGATGGTTTACCCCCAAGACGGTCTGGGTCAATGAAGGCGTGTCGACTACGACTGGCATCGAAGAGGCGATAGCTTTCCTTGAGCGGCCTGGCAGATCTCCGGACATCGCGGCAGTCCATTTTGACATTCTTGCTATTGCTGCGGACGGAAATCGCGTGTTGACCGAGCGACTGGACCGTTTTGTGCGCGCTGATGGGAGCGAGGTCGCCGCAGCGAAGTTGATGGGCATCTTTGAGATAGAAGGCGATTGCATCGTCGCGTGGCGTGACTACTTCGACGTCAACTTCGCCAAAAAAATAGCGAAGAAATAAGTAATGGCCTCGGCCTGCGCCTAACGAACGATGTCGGCGGTACCGTCGCCGTCATCATTTCCGACGATATCAGTTGGGCGAACGCCCGCATCGCCCCGTTCATCGAACTTGAAGAGACCATCATGCCCAACGCCAGCTTGACGCTTGTCAGTCATCCGCTATGCCCATTCGTGCAACGGGCGGCGATCGTCCTTCTCGAAAAGGGCGTGTCCTTCGACAGGATTGACGTCGATCTCGCGGCCAAGCCCGACTGGTTTCTGGCGCTTTCGCCAACCGGCAAGGTGCCGCTACTCAAGGTAACCCAGGCTGATGGGGCGGACGCCGTTCTCTTCGAAAGCATGGCGATCTGCGAGTTCCTCGAGGAAACTCACGGTGGCGTGAGGCTGTACTCGGACGATGCGCTGACTCGCGCCCGGCAGCGGGGTTGGATCGAGTTTGGCACAGCGACCCTCGCCGACGCCTGGCAGTACCTCAACGCCACAGATCGCCCGACCGCTGATGCAAAGCAGGCTGCGTTCCGGGATAGGCTCCAACGACTGGAGGCGGTTGTGGAAGGACCCTATTTCGGCGGTGTCGCTTTCAGCATGGTCGATGCGGTGTTCGCGCCTGTGTTTCGCTACTTCGACATTCTCGATCCGACCATATCGCAGCCGACTTTCGAGGGGTTTACCCGCGTTTCAGCGTGGCGGGCAGCGCTGGGGGCTCGACCGAGCGTCCGTGCTGCGGCGGCAAAAGACTATGCTGCGCGATTCCGGCAACACCTACATCAGCATCGGGCGCTCCTAGCGGCTTGAGTGCTGCTCAAAAAGAGCCGTCCGTTCCGATCCTCGTAAACCTGATGGGCCGTTCACTCAAAAAGGGAAGAACGTTGCAATGCCTACACCTACCGAAATAATTACCGAATTTTGCGCCGCTTTCTCAGAGGACGGTGGCAGGCCTGCCGTGCGGCGCTGGTTCACACCCGAGACCGTTTGGATCAATGAGGGTATCTCACGGACCACCGGCATCGACGAAGCGATCAGCATGATCGATGAGCTAGAAAAGTCCATGGGAATTGCCACAGTTCACATCGACATGCTTGCAATTGCCGCGGACGGCAATCGTGTACTCACAGAACGGCTAGACCGGTTTGAGCGCGCCGACGGCAGCGAGATCGGACGAGTGACATTAATGGGGATCTATGAACTCGACGGGGATCATATTGTAGCTTGGCGTGACTACGTTGATGTCAACGCTGTCTCAAAATTAGGGGCTGGCTGACAAGTGCAATTCCAGCCTGCTATTCTCTAAGCAAGAACGACTGTCTGGAGGCGAGTGCCGACTGGCTGCTTGATCATCTCGGCCCACGCACCATCGTGGTGGCAGACAAGCTTACGACGCCGATCGCCTCCGCGAGCTAATCGAGGCGCAGGGCGCTATACCCAACATTCCGGCTAAATCAAATAGGAAATGGAAACCTGCTTCAGCAAGCGGCTGTATTGCGAACCAAACCTGATTGAGTGGTTCTTCTCCAAGCTCAAGCAGTTCCGCCGTGTCGCCACACGCTATGACAAGCTGGCCGCCAACTTCATCGCAATGGTCCAGCTCGCCTCAATACGGCTGTGGTTACGCAATTATGGGTCTACGGCCGAATATGGTCCGTTGCGGGCGGGGGCACGCTCCACCGATAGCTGTATACGAGGCATGGTTATTGCATTCGTTTTGGGCTGACACACGGTTCAGCCCGAGGGAATGACATGTACAGCACCAACCGACGTGATTTCATCCGCCTAACGGCCATGGCCGCGGCGCTGTCCACGACCAGCATCAAGGCGTTCGCCGCCGACCGCGTGGTCAAGATCGGAACGCTGAAGCTCATTCACGGCGTCACGCCGTATTTCTACGAGAAATTCGCGCCTGATGGCGTCAAGTTCGAGGTGATCCCGTTTGAAACCCCGACCGACGGCAAGAACGCCGTTGTGACCGGTACTGTCGATTTTGGCATCTTCGGTTTTGCCGCGGCGACGCTCGGCGGTGCCAATGGTGAGCCGATCGTGGTGATCGCGTCTGCCTGCAATCGTGGCATGGCGGTCGTCGCCAAGAAGGATTCCGGGATCAATACGATCAAGGACCTGAAGGGCAAGAAAGTCGCGATCCTGCCGGGCTCGACCCAGGAAGTCGTGATCCTCGATCGTCTCTCCGCCGAAGGCATGACGGTGAAGGACGTCGAGTCCGTGCGTCTGTCGTTCAGCGACATGGCGCCGGCGCTCGCCCGCGGCGATATCGACGCCTATGTGGGTGCCGAGCCCGGCCCGGGCATCAGCCTCGCCAATGGCGTCGGGCAGATCGTTGAATACCCCTACACCACGCCGACCGGTTCGCTGAACATGGTGCTGGCCACGCGTCGCGAACTGATCGAGAAAGACCCCGAGCTCATCAAGGCGCTGCTCAAGACCCACCGCCTGGCCAGCGAATATGCCATGAAGGACCGCGAAGCCTTTATCGCCATTGCCATGCAGAAGCTCGGCCAGCAGAAGCCGTCGATCGAGAAGGCCGCCCCCAATGTGGAGCTGACCTGGAATATCGACGATCAGTTCATGAAGCAGGCGGAATATTACGGCGGCCAGATGCTGTCCAAGAAACAGATCCGGCAGTTGCCGGACTACAAGACCTTCATCGACGCCAGCTTCGTGAAGGCGCTGGCGGCTACGTGAGCGCGTCGTGAGCCTGCAAAGCACGATGGACGATACGTCCAACAGCGTACAGCTTGCGCCGGTAGCGGAAACCCCGCCGGTGCCTGCGGCCGGGAAGCGCGGGCAGGGCGTGCAGCGGGCGCGCACAGTCGCGCTCGCGCTGATCGTGCCGGTCTGCTTGATGGTGATTTGGGACGTCATGGTGCGCTGGACCGGCACGCGGCTGGTGCCGTCACCCTATGGCGTCGCCGTGATGATGTGGGATTTCGCTTTCGGCGGAATCTATGACGACGCCTACAGCGCCAGCCTGCCGATCCATTTCTGGAAAAGCGTGCAGCGGGTCTATGGCGGTTTTCTCTGCGCGGCGGCGATCGGCATTCCGCTTGGCCTGATGATCGGCCGCATGCCGCTGCTGCGCAAGTTGCTCGATCCGACGCTGTCGCTGCTGCGGCCCATTCCGGTCACCGCATGGCTGCCGCTATCGATGATCTTCTTCGGCCTCGGTCCGCGCGCGGCGATCTTCCTGGTGTTTCTCGGCGCGTTCTTTCCGATCCTGCTCAACACCGTATTCGGCGTGCGCTCCGTCGATATCAGGCTGTTCGAGGCGGCCGAGATGCTCGGCTGCAGCGGCGCGCAGCAATTCCGTTCGGTCGTGCTGCCGGCGGCGCTGCCGAGCATCTTCAATGGCCTTCGTCTCGGTGCCGGTTTCGCCTGGATTCTCATCGTGGTCGGCGAGATGACCGGCGTGCCCGAAGGCCTCGGCGCCGTCATCATGGATGGCCGCACACTGTCGCGCACCGATCTCGTGATCACCGGCATGATCATCATCGGCATCACGGGCTTTCTGTCAGATCGCATCCTGCTGATGCTCAGCAACTACTTCCTTCGCTGGAGCCCGCAGCATCATGCTTGATCGACCGACCATAATTGCGCCTGACATCCTCGAAGTGAGCGGCGTGCAGAAATTCTACCAAGCCTCCAACGGCCCGGTCGAGGCGTTGCGCGGTGTCAATCTCACCATCCGCAAGGGCGAGTTCGTTTGTCTGCTCGGCGCGTCGGGCTGCGGCAAGTCCACCTTGCTGCGCATCGTCGCCGGTTTCGAGAAAGCGACTGAGGGCTCGGTCACCATGTACGGCTTTCCGGTCGACAGACCGGGCCCGGATCGCGGCATGGTGTTTCAGGATTACGCGTTGTTTCCGTGGCTGACCGTGCGCGACAATATCGGCTTCGGCCCCAAGCATCGTCGTCTTGCGACCAAACTCGTGAACGAACTCACCGACAAGTTCATGGCCATGGTCGGACTGACGGCCTTTGCCGATCGCTATCCGCACCAGCTCTCCGGCGGCATGAAACAACGCGTCGCCATCGCGCGTGTGCTCAGCAACGACACCGACGTGCTGCTGATGGACGAGCCGTTCGGCGCGCTCGATGCGCTGACCCGCAGCAAGCTGCAGGAAGAACTCGTCGAGATCTGGCGCACCACCGGCCTCACGGTGATTTTCGTGACGCATTCAGTCGAGGAAGCCGTGATGCTGGCGGATCGCGTGATCGTGATGTCAGCGGGGCCGGGCCGGATCGATTGCGAAATCGAGGTCGATCTGCCGCGCCCGCGCGATGTCGCATCGCCCGAATTCAACGCATTGCGGCGCGAGGTCACTCAGAAGCTCACGAGCCATATCGCCGGCAGTCGGGGCAACGCGGCAGATTCCTGAATCGGGCTTCAAAAACGCGCGAATAAAATTCTCGCCTGAGGTCACCGGAGAGAATTTTCACCTGCGGGTCTGAGGCCCATCAGTCCCGCTGTCGTTATTTCCGAGTACCGCTTGTAACGCCTGCCGAACGGCATTCTCTAGGGTTAGAGAAGCCGAAAGCAATACGATATGGACGCGGTTCCCAGCATCATCGACAGAGTTAATTTGCTCGTTCCGGGCTTTGCGGAACGTGCGCCATTGCATGATCGTGCGGCAAGTTTTCCATTCGAGAATTTTCAGGAACTGTCCGGGGCGGGCCTGCTGGCGCTGCCGGTGCCAAAGGCCCTGGGCGGCGCGGGCGCCGGGGTGCGCGAGGCTGTGCGCGTCGTGAACGCAGTCGGCAAGGCCGATGCCGCGACCGCGCTTGTATTGGCGATGCACTATATCCACCATCTGGTCATCACGCGAAATGGCAATTGGCCTGCGCATCTGGCGCAGCGCGTGTCGCGCGACGCCGTGAATGGCTTGGCGCTGATCAACGCATTGCGCGTCGAGCCCGATCAGGGATCGCCATCGCGGGGCGGTCTGCCTCAAACCACAGCGAAGCGCACCGCCGACGGCTGGCGCATTACCGGCCGCAAGATCTATTCGACCGGGTCGCCGATCCTCAAATGGTACACTGTATGGGCGAAGACGGACGAGCCCGACGTGCGGGTCGGCGTCTTTCTGGTGCCGGCGGGTCTGCCGGGCACGGAGATCGTCGAGACCTGGGATCATCTTGGCCTCCGCGCCAGCGGCAGCCATGACGTCGTGTTCGACGACGTGCTCGTTCCGCTCGACAACGAGGTGGATCTGCGCCGTCCCGGCGAGTGGGGCGCGCCGGATGTGTCGCAGGCGACCACCCAGGCCGTGCTCGTCGGTGCGGTCTATGACGGCGTGGCGCGGGCGGCGCGTGACTGGCTGATCGACTTTCTCAAGACCCGCACGCCATCGAGTCTCGGCGCGCCGCTCGCAACGCTGCCGCGGGCGCAGGAGATCGTCGGCGGCATCGAGGCGAAGCTCGCGGTGAATGCGCGGCTGCTCGAGACCTTCGCACGGGATATCGATGACGGTGTTACGCCGACGCCAGTTGAGGCAAACATCCTCAAGCTCACCGTCACCAACAATGCCGTCGCCGTCGTTGAGGACGCGCTGTCGCTGACCAGCAATCACGGACTGACCCGCGCCAATCCGCTAGAGCGGCATTATCGCGACGTTCTGTGCGGCCGCGTGCACACGCCGCAAGACGACAGCACCAAGATTTCCGCCGGACGCATCGCGCTCGGCATCTGAACAACAGCAGGAAGTGGAGAGACCCATGTCCGTCGAATTCATCGGCTTCATCACCAATAATGACGCATCCGAAACCCGCGTCCGCTCCGGTCCGATCCTCGATCCCGCCTATATCGAGACCGTTGCGAAGGCGCATGAGCTCGCGGGCTTCGACCGCGCGCTGCTCGCCTTCCATTCGACCTCGCCGGACGGTCTGCAGGTCGCGCAGCATGCGCTCGGCGTGACCGAGAAGCTGAAGGTGATGATCGCACAGCGTCCAGGCTTTACCGCACCAACCGTCATCGCACGCCAGCTCGCCACCATCGAGAATTTCCACAACGGCCGCGTCTCGCTGCATGTCATCACCGGCGGCAATGCCAAGGAGCTGCGGCAGGACGGCAATACGCTTGACGACAAGGACGAGCGTTATGCCCGCACCGGCGAGTGGCTCGACATCATCAAGCAGGAATGGACGAGCGAGAAACCATTCGACTATGCCGGCAAATATTATCAGGTTGAGGGCGGCTTCTCGCAGGTGAAGCCGACCGTGCCGATCCACGTCTTCGTTGGCGGCGCGTCGGACGCGGCCATCGACGTGTCGGGCAAGCACGCCGACACCTTCGCGCTGTGGGGTGAATCCTACGCGCAGGTGCGTGACGTCACCGGCCGCGTGCGCGCCGCCGCCGCCAAATATGGGCGGCCGGCGCCGCGCTTCAGCCTGTCGGTGCGCCCGATCATCGCCGACACCGAGGAAAAAGCCTGGGCCAAGGCCGATGACATTCTCGCCCGCGCCACCGCGCTGCAGGACAAGACCGGCTATCGCAAGCCGGCCGATGGCCATGCCACCGCCGGCGCGAAGCGTCTGCTGGCGCTGGCCGAGCAGGGCACCCGCATCGACAAGCGGCTGTGGACGGAAATGGCGGCGCTCACCGGCGCGAACAGCAACACCACCGCGCTGGTCGGAACGCCCGAACAGGTCGCCGAAGTGTTCGCCGACTACTACGATCTCGGCGTCAGCCATTTCCTGATCCGCGGTTTCGATCCCCTGATCGACGCCATCGATTACGGCCGTGAACTGATCCCGCGCACCCGCGAACTGATTGCCGCGCGTGACGCCGCCAAGGGAGTTGTCGCAGCATGAAACGGCTCATCCTCGCCGCCGGCCTGATCCTCGCGGCCTTCGCATCTTCGGCGCATGCCGAGACGACGCTGATCGTCGGCGACCAGAAGGGAAATGCGCGCGCCGTGATGGAAGCATCCGGCGTGCTGAAGGACGTGCCTTACAAGATCGAGTGGAAGGAGTTCGCGGCGGCAGCACCGCTGCTGGAGGCGCTTGGCGCCGGCGCGCTCGATAGCGGGCTGGTCGGCGATGCGCCCTTTACGTTTGCCGCGGCGGCCAATGTGCCGGTCAAGGCCATCGGCGCGATCCGGCAGACCGGCGACGGTCTCGCCGTGCTGGTGCCGAAGGACTCGACGATCAAGAGCTTCGACGATCTGAAGGGCAAGAAGATCGCCACCGGCCGCGGCTCGATCGGGCATCAGCTCATTCTCGCCGCGCTGGAGCAGAAGGGCTGGACGGCGAACGATGTGCAGATTGTGTTCCTCGCTCCGTCGGACGCCAAGGTCGCTTATACCCGCGGCTCGGTCGATGCGTGGTCGACCTGGGAGCCCTATGTGAGCCAGGAAGAGGTGCTGTTCCAGTCGCGCGTTCTGCTCAATGCCGAGGGCCTGACATCGGGGCTGAGCTTCGTGGTGGCGACGCCGAATGCGATCCGCGACAAGCATGCTGAGCTCGAGGACTATCTCCGCCGCCTCACCGCAGCCCGCGCCTGGGCGCTGAACAACGCGGACGCCTACGCGCAGACCTGGGGCAAGCTGATGAACGTGGCGCCGTCGGTGCCGCTGAACTGGCTGACACGCGCCAAGATCAGGATCGCGCCGGTCGATGATGGCGTCGTCGCCGATGAGCAGAAGACGATCGATCTCTATCTGCGCAGCGGTCTGATCAAGCAGAAGCTCGACGCCGCCGTACTGGTGGACCGGTCGTTCAACGATGCGATTGGGAAGGGTGCGGGGTTGTAGCATCCCTCTGCACTCTCGACCGTCGTCCCCGCCTTCGCGGGGACGACGTGCTGAGGGGCCAGCGCTTCTCACATCCGTAAATCCACGTATTCCCGGTCTCCCTCCGTCGGCCCACCATCGCCCGGCAACGGAGACCAGCGCAGATGCATCACGGCGATATTTCATCCAGCAAGGACGCGGTCGGCGTCGCCGTCGTGAATTACAAGATGCCGCGGCTTCACACGAAGGCTGAGGTGTTGGCCAATGCGCAGAAGATCGCCGACATGATCGTTGGCATGAAGATCGGTCTGCCCGGCATGGATCTGGTGGTGTTCCCGGAATATTCGACCCAGGGCATCATGTATGACGAGAAGGAGATGTATGAGACCGCATCTCTGGTGCCCGGCGACGAGACGGAGATCTTTGCCGAGGCGTGCCGCAAGGCAAAAGTCTGGGGCGTGTTCTCGCTGACCGGCGAGCGGCACGAGCAGCATCCGCACAAGGCGCCGTACAACACGTTGATCCTGATGAACGACAAGGGTGAGATCGTTCAGAAATATCGCAAGATCATGCCGTGGGTACCCATCGAGGGCTGGTATCCCGGCAACTGCACTTATGTCTCCGAAGGACCGAAGGGCCTCAAGGTCTCGCTGATCATCTGTGACGACGGCAACTATCCCGAAATCTGGCGCGACTGCGCCATGAAGGGTGCCGAGCTGATCGTGCGCTGCCAGGGCTACATGTATCCGGCCAAGGATCAGCAGGTGCTGATGGCCAAGGCGATGGCCTGGGCCAACAACACTTATGTTGCCGTTGCCAATGCCTCAGGCTTCGACGGCGTCTATTCGTATTTCGGCCATTCGGCGATCATCGGTTTCGATGGCCGCACGCTCGGCGAATGCGGCGAGGAAGATTACGGCATTCAATATGCGGCACTGTCGAAATCGCTGATCCGCGACGCGCGCCGCACCGGGCAGTCGGAGAACCATCTCTTCAAGCTGCTGCATCGCGGCTACACCGGCACGATCAATTCCGGCGAAAGCAACAAGGGTGTCGCAGCGTGTCCGTTCGATTTCTATGCGAACTGGGTCAACAATCCCGACAAGGCGCGCGAGAATGTCGAGGCCTTCACGCGGACGACGGTCGGTGTCGAGGAATGCCCGATCGAGGGACTGCCGCATGAGGGGATGTTGAACGACAGGTAGTCCAACCTCGTCATTCCGGGGCGGCCGCGCACCTTGCGCGGACGAACCCGGAATCTGGGCATGTTCATCATCTCGACGTACCGGGCGGCAGAGAGGTGACTTCCATTTCGGGATTCCGGGTTCGCGTCCAGCAAGAGCCGGCCGCGCCCCGGAATGACAGTTCATTTCAAAGTACCGTCTTGAACGGCGCCACGTCGATGCCCGCCTTTTTCAATCCATCGCGCACATGGCGGCCGAGCTCCACGGCTCCCGGCGTGTCGCCGTGAATGCACACGGTGTCCATCTTCATCTTGATCACCTTGCCGGTGATCGAGATGACTTCGCCGGTCTGTGCCATCTTCACCACGCGATCAGCGACCATGACGGGATCGTGTAGCACCGCGCCGGGCTTCTTGCGCGAGACGAGATTGCCGTTGTCCTCATAGGCGCGGTCGGCGAACACTTCATGTGCCAACGGGAGTCCGGCGGCTTCGCCTGCGGTCACGAGCTTGGAATTCGCCAGCACCACGAAGGTCAGATTGCGGTCGACGGCTTTGATGCCGGCGGCGATGGCGCGCGCGGTCATGTCGTCCTCGCAGGCGACGTTGGAGATCGCGCCGTGCGCCTTCACGTGGGTGACCTTGTAGCCTTCCATGGCGGCGATCGCCTGCAAGGCGCCGATCTGGTAGGCGATCAGGTTTTCGATCTCGAGCGCGGTGAGGCCGACGATGGGGCGGCGGCCGAAGCCGTGCAGATCGCGATAGCCGGGATGGGCACCGATCCTGACATTGCGTGCCTTGGCGAGTTGCACGGTCTTGCGCATTACATCGGCGTCGCCGGCGTGATAACCGCAGGCGATGTTCACCGAGCTTGCGAGCTCGATCATCGCGGCGTCATTGCCCATCTCCCACATGCCGAAGCTTTCGCCGAGGTCGCAGTTGAGATCGATGGTCGCCATGGTCGTGCTCTTTCGTAAATAGGGTTCGAAATCAGTCTTGCGCGTCTGCCGGCTGCGGCGCCTGCCACGTCTCGACGTCGATCGCGCTGACTGCGGTGCCAGCGACATTGGCCGACAGCAGCGCCTTGATGTCCAGCATCAGGATGTTGGAATCATGGACACGGCCGGGCAGGCTCTGCAGCAGTTCGGCGAAGGCGCGGTATTCAGCCTGCGCTTCGGCCATGGAGATGGCCTTGAAGCGGAAAGCACGGCCCGGCTGGGTCTGGCCGAAGCGGCCGAGATCGGTCGAGATCACGGTCGCGATTTTCGGATAGCCGCCTGATGTGCCACGGTCGGGCATCAGCACGATGGGCTGGCCGTTGCCGGGTACCTGGATCGAGCCGTTCACGGTGCCGTCGGAGACGATGTTGTGGCCGTGCAGATGTTTGATCACGGGGCCTTCGAGGCGATAGCCCATGCGATCGCTGGTCGCCGAAATCTTCCAGTCGCTATTCAGGAACAGATCCTTGGCGTCACCGAATTCGTCGTCCTGAGGCCCAAGCACCACGCGGATTGGACCCTCGACCGGCGCGGGCAGGTCGATGCGCTTCTCGTTGGCGCTGCTGGCCGTCGCCACCGGCAATTCGTCGCCGGCCTGCAGCGGTCGCGGATAGGGACTGCCGAGACCGGCGCGGGCATTCACGGCCAGGCTGCCGAACATTGGCTCGCCGCGGATCCCGCCCTCGATGGCGAGATAGCCGAAGGTGCCGGCGCGGGCGACGCCGAGATTGAGGCTCTCGCCATCGGCCAGCGTGACGGATGTGTTGACGTTGAAGGGCGTGCCGGCGATATCGGCCGGCCGCGTTGCACCGGTGAGCGAAATCCGAACAGCGCCGCCTTTGGCGGTGAAGACCGAATTGAGCGGGCCGAGTTCGATGGTGGCTGCGAACAGCGTGTTGCCCAGCAGGGCATTGGCGGCGGCCATCGCCAGTCGATCGACGGCGCCCGATGGCACCAGGCCGTAGCGCTGGGCGCCGAACCGGCCGACATCCTGCACGGACGTGCCGGGGCTCACGGACGTGACGATGAGCTTGCTCATGACGCGATCAGCTCCGCGACGAATGCACCGGCTTCGGCCGCGCGGTCCTGTTCGGCAAAGGTCTTCTCATCGACAGCCGCGAAGGTGATTGCGTCGCCGGGTTCAAGCAGGAAGATGGGATCGCGGCTGAGCTGATAGGTGCGCACGGCGGTCCGTCCGAGCAGATGCCAGCCGCTGGGGCCGGCGAGGCATTGCACGCCGGTCTGGATGCCGCCGATGGAGATCGTTCCGGGCGGTGTCAGCAGCCGGGGATTCTGCCGGCGTGACATCTGCATCGAACTCGGCAGCCCGCTGAGATAGGACCAGCCCGGGGTGAAGCCGATCATCGCCACTTTGTAGTCGCCGCCCACATGGCGCGCGACGACTTCGTCCGGTGTGATGTTCAGTGCCTTGGCGACGTCTTCGAGATCAATGCCGTTCTCGCCGCCATAGGCGACGGGGATGCGCCAGCGCCGGGCCGCCTTGGCTTCGGGGAGCGGCTGGAGTGCCAGTTCGGTCAGCTTCTCACCCAAAGCGTCGAAGCCGATCTGCAGCGGATCGTAATGCACCAGAAGGGAGCGATAGGTCGGCACGGTTTCGGTGACGGCAGCAAGGCCGGCCGACGCGACGAGTTTGTCGAGCGCCAGCACGCGGCGGTTGGCTTCCTCGTCGATGGTCCGGCTGAATTCGACGGTGATGGCAGCATCGCCTGACGGCAGAATGCGGGGCGGGGAGAGAGCTGCGACCATGGCCTCACAACGTCAGTATTGGACAACCATGCATAGCGCGTTTTACCAGCGAGTGGAATTCGCAATCTGAAAATAGCCGTGCATCTTCAATAAATTAATACGCATGTTGGCGATAAGCCGTACTGATCGCAGAGGTTTCATCACATTGCATGGCGCTTTGAAGCAGCAGCCCTTGACGCGCTGGCATTCCACCGCAAGATGCGCCGCCGTAAGTCCAACGTCCTGCATCCTCTGACCTGAAGAGCCCTGCGTATGTCCCTGACACCCGAAGCCATTGCCACCCTGTCGAAGGTCACCACCGCGACCATCACCACCGTTCTCCTGAAGAAGGGCCTGCGCAATGTCTGGCTGCGCGGCGCCAAGCCGCTGCGCCCCGGTCAGCCCCGTCTCGTCGGTCCGGCCTTCACCCTCCGTTTTGTGCCGGCGCGCGAGGATCTCGCCACTCCGGAATCGTGGTCGTCGCCGATCTCGACCCGTACCGCCATCGAAGCCATGCCGGAAGGTTGCATTGCTGTGGTCGATGCCATGGGCATCACCGATGCCGGCATCTTCGGCGACATCCTCTGCGCCCGCATGCAGAAGCGCGGCGTCGCTGCGCTGATCACCGACGGCGTGGTGCGTGACATCGAAGGCGTGCTCGGCACCAATCTGCCGGTCTGGTGCGACGGCTATGCCGCTCCGCCGTCGGTTGCCGGCCTGACCTTTGTCGGCTGGGGTGAACCGATCGGTTGCGGCGGCGTTGCCATCTTCCCGGACGACGTCATCGTCGCCGATCAGGACGGCGCTGTCGTGATCCCGAAGGCCTTCCTCGATCTCATCCTGGCCGAAGGCGCCGAGCAGGAGCGCATGGAAGCCTGGATCGTCAACGAAGTGAACAACGGCGCCACGCTGCCCGGCCTGTATCCGATGAATGCCGAGACCAAGGCGCGTTACGCCGCGTCGAAGAAGTAACCAACCAACTCAAATACCCTCGTCCTGAGGAGCGGCCGCTTGGCCGCGTCTCGAAGGGCGAGGGAGTGTTCATCCCTCATGGTTCGAGACGGCGCTGCGCGCCTCCTCACCATGAGGGCCAGAGATTGGAGACCGTGCCATGAAGCTTTTCCCCGCAGGTTCGCGCCCGACCAAAAGGGCGCCAGAGGAATACTTCACGGGCACGGTCTGGCAGGACCCGGTCATTGTCGCGGAAGCGCCGGCGCGGCTGGTGACCTTCCGCGTCAGCTTCGAACCGGGCGCACGCACCGCCTGGCACACCCACCCGTTCGGGCAAACGCTCTACGTGATCGCAGGTGTCGGCCGCTTTCAGACCGAGGGCGAGCCGGTCGTCGAGATCAAGCCGGGCGACACCGTCTGGATTCCACCGGCCGAGAAACACTGGCACGGCGCGGCGCCGACCACCGGCATGACCCATATCGCCATGCAGGAAGCGCTCGACGGCAAGACCGCGGACTGGATGGAAAAGGTCAGCGACGAACAATATGCGAAGCCGGTCGGTTAGGACGGCCAGGCATTGCCGGGTACGAGGACGACGCTGGGTTCAAAAGTCCAGCGGCGCATTGTCCACCACCTCTTTCATGACGAAAAAGGTCCGGGTCTGACGGACGCCGGGCAGCGCGATGAGCTGCGTGCCGTGGATACGATTGAAATCGGCCATGTCGCCGACGCGGATTTTTAGGAAATAGTCGAAGTCGCCGGCGACCAGGTGGCAATCGAGAACGAATTTCAGTTTGGCCACCGCCTTTTCAAACACTGCAAAGCTTTCCGGCGTCGAGCGATCGAGCACGACACCGACCATGACCAGCGCGCCGCGGTTGACCTTCTCGGGCGCAATGATGGCACGTGTGTTCCTGATATAGCCTTCGTCAAACAGCTGCTGCGTGCGGCGATGACAGGTGGCGGGACTGACATTTACCTTCGCGGCGAGATCGGCATTGCTCAGACGCCCGTCTTTCTGCAGCAAATGGAGCATGCGAAGTCCGATTTTATCCAGATTTTCTGCCATGAAAGAATCTTCCGAAGTTTTGGAGTTTAATGCGCGTTACTTCCATCTTTGATGGATATAGTACGATATATGCCAGATCACTGCCATATCTTTGAAAGCACCTTCCGCACCGAAAATGCTAGCTGTAGCGCCAGTTTTCACGACAACAGGTGTCACATGCTCGAAGGCTTCGAACGCTATCCGCTCACCTTTGGACCCACCTATATCGAGAAGCTGGAGAAGCTCTCGGCCCATCTCGGCGGTAAGGTCGAACTCTACGCCAAGCGCGAGGACTGCAATTCCGGGCTGGCCTATGGCGGCAACAAGCTGCGCAAGCTCGAATACATCATCCCCGATGCCATCGCGTCGAACGCCGATACGCTGGTGTCGATCGGCGGCGTGCAATCAAATCACACCCGCATGGTCGCCGCCGTTGCGGCCAAGATCGGTATGAAGTGCCGGCTGGTGCAGGAGAGCTGGGTGCCGCATGAGGATGCCGTCTACGACCGTGTCGGCAACATCATGCTCAGCCGGATCATGGGCGCGGATGTGCAGCTCGTCGACGAAGGCTTTGACATCGGCATCCGCCATAGCTGGGAAGAGGCGATCGAGGATGTGAAAGCAAAGGGCGGCAAACCCTACGCCATTCCGGCCGGTGCCTCCGTGCATAAATTCGGCGGTCTCGGCTATGTCGGCTTTGCCGAAGAAGTCCGGGCGCAGGAGAAGGAACTCGGCTTCGCGTTCGACTACATTGTCGTCTGCACCGTGACCGGTTCAACCCATGCCGGCATGTTGGTGGGCTTCGCCAAGGACGACCGCCAGCGCAGGGTCATTGGTATCGACGCATCTTTCACGCCGGCTCAGACCAAGGCGCAGGTACTCGAGATCGCGCAGAACACCGCCAAGCTGGTCAAATTAGGCAAAGATCTCGTCGAGGATGATGTGGTGCTGATCGAGGACTACGCCTATCCCGTTTATGGCGTGCCATCGGAAGAGACCAAGGACGCCATCCGTCTCTGCGCGCGCCTGGAGGGCATGATCACCGACCCTGTCTATGAAGGGAAATCGATGCAGGGGATGATCGACCTCGTGCAGAAGGGTTACTTCCCTGAAGGATCCAAGGTGCTCTATGCGCATCTCGGCGGCGCGCCGGCGCTGAATGGATACGGCTACGCGTTCCGTAATGGATAGTGCGGTCACATCGCGTGCGCCGGCTTTGCGTCCGGCGCGCCGATTGCCTCCGGTCACTCGAACCAGCGGTTGACGGTCGCACGGAAACTGCCGTCTTCCTGCATGATGTGCAGCCACTGATCGACGAAGGCCTTCAGCGCGACATCGCGCTGGAGCCAATAGGCCTTCTCGGCGAAGTCGAACGGCGTGTCGGGATGCACGGCGCAGAGTACACCGTGATGCAGCTTCTGCTGATAGCGGGTCTCTGACGCATCAGTCATCATCAGGTCGGCACGGCCCTGTGCGATCTCGTCGAAGATGCGGGTGTTGTCGTTGAAGACGGTGATCTCGGCCGATTTGATATGCGTCCGTGCAAAGCGCTCGTTGGTGCCGCCGGGATTCACGATCACCTTGACGCCGGGCCGATCGATCTCCGCGAGCGTGCCGAATTTCCCGGTATCAGCACAGCGCGCGATCGGCGTCTTGCCCTCGCGCATGATGGGGATCGAGAACACACCCTTCTTCTGCCGGTCGAGAGTGATCGACACGCCGCCCATCACCATGTCGAACTGGTCTGCCGCAAAGTCCGCCGACAGTTTTGGCCAGCTGGTCTTCACGTAGTCGACCTTGACGCCGAGTGCTTTTCCGAGCGATTCCGCCATCTCCACGTCGAAGCCCTTGAACGATGTCGTGGCCGGATCGAACGCGCTGAACGGCATGTAGTCGCCGGTCAATCCAACACGCAGCGTCCCCCGGGCAATGATATCGTCGAGGCGGGACGGTGAGGGCGCAGGGGCCGGCGTCTGTGCCTGCAAGGGCGCCGCGAACAGCAGGCAGGCTGCCAGCCAGGCGGCGGTGATCCGGATCATGACGTCTCCCCCGTTTGTATTGCGGAGCGCACCGTTCAGGGGCGCACCGCGTTACGATCAGCTTACAGGGGATGTCGGACCTTTCAATCGACGAGCGCGTCTGCTGCGATCAGTTCACCCGCGTCCAGGTCTGGCCGCCGCAGAACATGCCGCCGAAGGCGCAGCCCTGAACACGCAGCGTGTCACTGCCCTTCAGGGCGATGGTCGATCTCGTAGGTGCTGCCGCTGTTCGGATCGAAGATCTTGCCGGCCCATTTGTTGTTGCCGGGCTTCATGTTGATCAGCACCTTCTCCCCATTTGCCTCGGTCTTGGCATTCATCGAATAGCCGCACAGATTGGCGCCGCATTGTTCGATGCGAACCTTGCCTTCCTTCTTCTCGGTCATCCAGATGCCGAGCGGCGTTGTCGCGGCGGCAGGCGTAACCGGTGCGGGCGAATCCTGCTTGTTGACGGGATCTGTGGGCGGTGCGTTGGCGATGACCGTAGAGGGCGCAGATTTCTCGGCAGGCGCGGGAGCCGGGGCAGGCTGCGGGGCTACCGCGACGGATGGCGTGACAGGTGTCGCCGGAGCTGCCGCCTCCTTTGGGGCGACAACGGGCTTCTGCGTCTCCACAGGCTTGGCCGTCTGTTCGGATCGCGGAGCGTTGGGGGCCTGCTCGCGCGTCTCGCGGTCACGCTCGCGCTTGCTGCGCTTCGTGCCATATTCGTAGACGCCGGGAATGGAAACCGAAATGCAGTCCGTCGAACTGCAGTCGCTTGGCGCTTCGATGGTAATGGTGCGGCCACCGATGTCGAAGGAGTAGCTGTCGCCGGCCTGAGCGGCGGTGCTGGCCAGCAGGATGGCGGCGAGGGCGAAGAGCGGCTTCATGTGTCCTCCAAAGCGGTTGAAATCCTGACCCTGAACCGAGCCGCGGATGCGCCCGAACACTGTGATCCGCGTCACTCAGGGGGAATTGCAATTGCTTTGGTGTGTGGCGCCGACTGAAGAAGTGGTTCAATCATGCGCCGGACATTTGCTGTTTGAGGCAGCCTGACAGGCCCAAACGCCGCCGCTGGACGGCGGCGGCGTCTTGAAGCCCGGCTTGCGTCAGTAGTCGCTGTAACGCGGGGCGCTGCTGCCCACGGTCATCTGGCTCTTCAGCGTCTCGAAACGATCGCGAGCGGCGCGCTCGCGCCCATCGATGAAATCGATGATTTCGTCACGCGGCATCGGGCCTGACGAAATCGGCCGTGAACTGCCGATGGTTTCATCGACGAAATACTGGCCGTCGTCGTCGCGGCGTGCGGTCCAGCGAAAGCGGATGGCATCGAGCGGCCCCGGACCGAGACGAGAGTAGCCATCGACCTCGAGGGCCTCTGGAACCGTGGAGGGCGACTCATGTTCGACGAGCGGCGCTTCGGGTTCGGCGGCGACCATGACGGATACAGTCTCGGTGACCACAGTTTCAGTGACGACGGTAATCGAAGCGGGCACGGTGTCGCCGTGTTCGGCCACCTGCGATTCCGCTTCCTTGCGGTCGAGAATGCTCGCAATGGCCGCAAGGGCGTGATCGGTCGGATCGTTCTGAGTCATTGAAATGCGCCTCCCCGCAATTACGCAACGTCCACATAGGCCGATATGTAATCGGCTGTGGTTTCATTTTGGTAATCGCTGTGGCTGTTTTTAGGCAGAGATCGGGGGACGCCTGTCTTTCCAGGGTCGGATCTGCTCGAGTTGCCCGGCCAGACGGAACAGCATGGCCTCGTCGCCGAAATGCGCCGTGAACATCATACCGATCGGCAGGCCTTTGCCGCTCCAGGCCAGGGGCACCGACATGGACGGCTGACCGGTCATATTGGCCATGCTGGTGCCTGGCATGTAGCGGCGCAGCAAAGGCGCCACATGGCCGAGATCGTCCGACATCGTATCGATCTCGCCGATCCTGATCGGTGGCGTGCACAGCGTCGGCGACAGGAAAATGTCGCAGCCGGCAAAGAATTCGGTGACGCTGCGGGAGATCTGGAATGCGTTCTGCAATGCTGTCACGTAGTCGACTGCGCTTGCCTTGCGGGCATTGTGCGCGCTGCCGAGTGTGAGTTTCTCGAAATCATCCGAGGTCATCGGGCGGCCGAACTTCTTCTCCGCGAACTGCACGGTAACCGCCGTATTGGCCGACACGATTGCCGCAATCACTTGCGCAGGGTCGAGCGGCAGCACCGGCGCGCGTTCTTCGACATGATGACCCTGTGCTGCGAGCAACCTCGCGACATCGCGGACGGCAGCGGCGACCTCGGGATCGATCGCGTCGCCATAGGGCGACTTGTCGGTGAAGAAGATGCGCAGCCTGCCGGGACCACGGCTGACTTCATCGAGGAAGGGGCGCTCCAGCGGCGGTGCCCAATAGGGGCTCGTCAGCTCCGGCCCGTGAACGGCATCGAGCATCGCCGCGCTGTCGCGTACGCTGATGCTCACGACGTGGCCGCAGGAAAAGCCGCCCCAGCCTTCGGCCTTGTCAGGACCCGTCGGATTGCGAGCGCGGGTCGGCTTCAGACCAAACACGCCGCAGGCCGAGGCTGGAATACGGATCGAACCGCCGCCATCGCTGGCATGGGCGACCGGCAGGATCCGTGCAGCCACGGCAGCGGCCGCGCCGCCGGACGAGCCGCCCGATGCATGATCGGGATTCCACGGATTGCGCGTCGGTCCGTGCAGCCGGCATTCCGTCGTCGGCATCAATCCGAATTCGGGGCTTGCGCTTTTCCCGAACATCGTGAGGCCGGCATTGAGGAAGCGCTGGGCAAGGGTCGTGTTGTGATCGGCGACGAAGTCCTTGTAGAGACTGGCCCCGAAGGTCGTGCGCGTGCCGTCGAGGAGTTCGAGATCTTTCAGCAGGAATGGCACGCCGGTGAACGGTCCGTCGGGCAAGCCCCTGTCGATCTGGCGCTGCGCATAGTCCTCATGGCGCACCACGACAGCGTTGATCCGGGGATTGACGCGCTCGGTGCGCGCCACCGCCTCATCGAGCAGTTCGCGCGGGCTGACCTGCTTGCTGCGCACCAGCCCGGCAAGGCCAAGCGCGTCGTGATCGCCGTATTCCTTGAATGCCATCGCGGGGTACTCTGGTGAGGGCTGCGACAGTGCTAGCGCGGATCAATCATCCGCGCCAGCAATCGCCGGTTCAGCCGAACACGTCCGCGTTGACGGCATTCTGCTTGATCGGCTCGCCGTCGAGCACGCTCAGCATGTTGCGCGCGGTCTGCGCGCCCATGCGGTCGAGTGCCTCGCGAGTCACGCCGGCGACATGCGGCGCGATGATCACGTTCGGCAGTTCGAACAGCGCGTGACCGAGCGGCGGCGGTTCGGCTTCGAACACGTCGAGGCCGGCACCGGCGAGCTTGCCCGAGACCAGGGCATCATGCAGCGCGGCCTCGACGATGATGCCGCCACGCGCGGTGTTGATGAGATAGGCCGACGGCTTCATGCGGGCGATCCGCGCAGCGTTGAACAGGCCGGTCGTCTCCGGAGTCTTCGGGCAATGCAGGCTGACAAAGTCGGCACGGGGCAGGGCCGCGTCGAGATCGCTGACAGGCTCGCAGCCGGCAGCCTTGATTGTATCGGCCGAGACATAGGGGTCATAGACCAGCACGTTCATTTCCATCGCCTGGCAGCGCTTGGCGGTGCGGGTGCCGATACGGCCGAAGCCGACCACCAGCACAGTCTTGCCGAACAGGTCGAACGGCAGCGCTCCGAAGCGCGACGCCCATTTGCCCTCCTTGACCATGGCGTGCAGTTCGACTGCGCGCTTGGCGAGCGTCAGCATCATGAACAGCGCCTGTTCCGCAACCGAGGGTGAGTTGGCGGTGCCAGCGATCATCAGCGGCACCTTGCGCTTGGACAGCGCCGGCACGTCGACCGCGTCGTAGCCGACGCCGATGCGCGCCACCACTTTCATGTCCATGCAGGCTTCGAGTTCGGGCTCGCCGAACCGCGTGGCGCCGAGTGCGGTGCCGTGCACCGGTGCGTGTTGCTCGATCAGCTTGATGTAATCGGCAGCGGAAATCAGATTGCTGAACTTGACCACTTCGATGTCATCGCGTGCGTTGAAGAGGTCCATTCCCTGGGTCGACATCGACTCGGTGATCAGAAGTTTCTTCTTGTTGGTCGCCATTTCCACCCCTTGAAACATTCTACGTTGTTGCGGACCTGCCAATGGCCGCGGGCGTTATCTAACAGGCTTGGCTCGATGAGGTCTACCATTGGCGAAGACGCGGCGTGTGGACTTGGCCGTGTCGAAGCCACTATGGTTGCTGATGATCGCAAGTGATTTGCTGCGCCGCGAAATTGCGCTGAGGGAGACGGTGATGACGAAAATGAATTTGCGCAAGCGCCCGCATCAACCGCTGCGCCGCGCGCTGTGCGTTGCCGCCGTTCTGCTGCTCGGAAATTCGGCAGCGGTCCACGCGCAGGGGCTGGTGCAGGGCGTGCAGCAGGGTGCAAGAAGCGGCAATCGTGCGGCTGGGCCGATCGGTGGCGTTCTCGGCGGGGCGATCGGCGGAGTCGTGGGCGTTGTCGGCGGTGTCCTGGGTGTGCCTTCGAACAGCAATGTTCGCGGTCCCGTGGGCGGGCAGTCGGGTGCCAAACAAACCAAGGCGGCCAAGAAGGGCAAGAAGGGCGCTCAACCCGCGGCGGAGCCGGAACTGACCGCCGAGCAGATCGTCGCGAGTAGCGACGCCAACACTAGCCGTATCAAGACGTCGCTCAACCTGACGCCGGAGCAGGAAAAGAACTGGGCCGGTTTTAGCAACGCCATGCATACGCTCGGCAATAACGGTGCGGAGCGCCTGAAACTGCGTATTGCCCGCGCCAAGCGCGATCCGCCGGATGACATCATCGAGCAGATGCGCAACGAGGCCCAGTTCCTCAACGACCGTGCGGTTGATCAGCGCGCCGTTGCCGATGCCGCGGAGCCGCTATTCGCCACGCTGGATGACAAGCAGAAGGCGCTGTTCATTCAGGAGATGGTCGGCCTCAGCCGCGAGCGCGGTCTCGACTAATCGCCGCAGAGAGGAACCTCTTGGCCACGGGGACGTTTTTCCTTCATCAGATGAAGGAGACGATCATGGCTGAGAAATTCGATCCCGCACCCCACGACAAATATGCCGTTGGCGTGAAGGAAGCAGCGCGCGCCGATCGCAAGACGTCTGAAGAACTCAAGACCGGCCTGAAAGACAGTTTCCCGGCTTCGGATCCTGTGAGCGTGACGCAGCCTGACCGGTCGAAACATGATAACGACGAGGGTAACTCATCGCTCTGGAACAAGATCACGGGTGTTTTCAAATCCTGACCGCGCACCGTCGTAACGATTGATTAACCACGTGCGCTGCACAATCACATCGGGCTTTGACTGGTGATGATGGAGGCTGGCGTTGGCGACCGTGTTCTCTGACAGCGATCTTGAAGCAGCCGATATCCCTGCGGCTTCGCGGCGAGGCGATATCTTCACCATCCACGCGACGCGCAATGACCAGAGCATGGTGACGCATCGGATCATTCCGGACGTCGCCGTCGCGCAAGCCCGCACGCTGAACGATGCGGGTTGGCGGGTGAGTATCTCAGGTCTTAGCGGCCGCCGGTTCTCGCCCTCGGAATTTCATCAGCTGCTGACGTTCAAACGGATCGGCTGACGATCCCGAATTTGGAACCCCGCCGGTAACACGAGCGGGGTTTTTTGCACGTGCGAACATGGTAGGTTCGCGCCACAAAATCCTCGCAAGTCAAATAAGGTAATTGGCCTAAGGCAATGAGAAAACTAGTGTTCGCAGTTGCTGCCCTTATCAGCATCGCTGCCCAATCTTCCGTACATGCAGCGTCGTCCCGGACCGATCAGATGCTCAAACTGTCGCCGGAAACCCGTCTGGAGCAGCGTTGCGATGCGCGTGCGATGGGCTCCGTGGGCCGCGAGCACAAGGGATACAAGCCGGACGAGTTCGTTGCCTACGCGTTTGCCGATCCTGTCATTCGAGGCAACGAGATTAAAGCGCCGGGCGGTGCCGTCCGCAGTGGGGGCAAATGGTACAGACTGTCCTATGTCTGCGAGACCAGTCCTGACGGGCTCGACATCAAATCCTTTGCCTATCAGCTCGGCACTGAGGTGCCGCGTAGCGAATGGGACGAACACTATCTCGTGCCACGCTGACTGCCGAACTACAGGTTCACCATGGCCGGCGATTTGAAAAAGCGTGACGAAATCTCGTTGAGCAATTCCGTGCTCTGCATTGTTTCCAGGTTGGAGCGCGCGCACAGCAACGCTTTGACGGGCGGCAGGTGCGGCAGATAATATTCCTGCGCCCAGACAAGTGTAGGCGGAATCATCCGCTTCGGGATCGCGGTGATGCCGATGCCGCTTTCCACAGCTGCCAACTTGGCGTGATAGTCGGGACTGTTGAATACGATCTTGTAGGACAGACCGTGGCGCGTCAGGGCCCGGATCATCAGATCGTCGCCCGGCCATGTCAGGATGGGGATCGGCGCGCCCGAACTGAGGACGAAGTCCTTTGCACGCACCCACACGAACTCCTCATCGGCCTCGTTGACGATCAGGTGCGCTATCTCGCTGCTCATTTCCGGATTTTCGAGAATGTAGGCGATATCGATATAGCCGTCGATCAGGCCTTTGGTGATGCCTACCGAGTTGTCAGTGTGAATGACCAGATCGGCCAGGCTTTGGGAGGTCTGATGGCTGAAGAAATCCCGCACGAACAGTGTGCTCAATCCAAACCGGATCGGTTGCGGAAGATTGGCCACGCCGCCAATCCGTAACATCTGGTCGTTGGCTTCCAGAATCCGTCTCGCCTGATGCAGCACCAGCTTGCCGAGCTGGGTAGCGGTCGTGCCGTTGACCGTTTTGGTGAAGAGGTTGCCTCCCACCATGGCCTGAATGCGCTTGATCTGGGAACTGACGGCAGGCTGGCTCAGGCCCAGCCGTTCGGCTGCCTTGGTCAGGCTGCCGGTTTCCGCGATCGCCACCACGGTGCGGACGATCTCGATGGGGATATTGAGCGGCTGATATCGCTTGTGCATTGCGACACGTCCGAGTCGTAGAAATGGGCAGTCGTCAAAATTTACAGTTGTGTACCGCCGGACTGCAATCAAAGACTTGGATTAGTTCCAAGTTCCATGAAAAGACGTATATAGGCTTGGGGAAATCTGGATAATAAGGTTGGAACAAGGTAGTCCAATACGCCGCCGATTCCTTAGGGGCGTGGGGTTTCTTTTAAGCAATTACAGGTTGTCTGTTTCGGAGCTCGGCACGCGTGAAAACGCGATAGGCTGGGCAAGCTGTCATCGGTTTTCGGAGACTGCAGATGCCCGGCACCCGCAGAGTTCATCTGAACGATAACATTCGCACCGAACATCTGAAATGTTCGGGCTGCAGGACCCAAGTTTATTTGATCAAGATCGAGTCGGACGACGAGGGCGGTGAAATTCGCACCTTTGGCTGTCCACATTGTGCCGCGTCGAAATCGCTGCGTTTGGCGCCGCGCCGGCAAAACCTCAAGCCCGCTGAACTCGTTGCGGACCAGGTCGTCTGCTGATCGAACGACTACAGTCGGTCGACGCGCAAAAAGAACGCCCAGATGATGGAGAGGACGGCGGCTATGACAAGCCATGACGGGTTCATGCAGAATATGTCGCCGTAGCGGCACACCTGCATCGCCCATCCGCTGTTGTTGATACTCGCTGCGTAAAACACACCGGCAGCGACCGTCAGAATGCTCGCGATCATGAACATGGGACGCTCCAATAATATTGGCGCCACACTGTTCTGCATTCTTGAAGCAGCCGTGAATCGAATCGACGAAAGTCGGGGGCTTTGCGCATTTTTGATACGCGCACTCCAGCCCGATACCGTCGCGGATCCGCTTGAGGCTTTGTTAACCGCGAGTCGCCCAGAGTTCCCGATGGGGATATTGCGACGTTGGGGAGGCCCGATTTGGCCAAATACGAAACGACGAAATACGCGCAGATGCGCCGTTGCCGGATGGCGCATCTTCATGGCGAGTTGATCGATGAGCGATTCAGCGACGATGCCGACAGCGTTTTCGTCAACGGCTATGTGCACGCCGTTCGTCCGGATCTGACCTGCTGGCCACTGCGCTGGACGATCACCGTGGAGCCGTATCCGGTCGAAAGCCGCGTTTTGGCGATGACCGGCTGACCGGCGTACATCCAAACAAAAAGCCCTCGCTAGCGAGGGCTTTTTGTTTGGATGGGTTCTGCAGCGATCAGTAGCGCGCGACCGACGGGCCGCCGAAATGATAGTTCAGTCCGCCGCGTACCGTATTGGTCTTCAGGTCGATATCGTGGGCAATGATACCGGTTGCAGCGCCTGGTCCGGTGAAGGTCGGCGCCGAGACCGATTGCTTGCCGAAATCGGTATGGAGATATTCGACCTTCGCCGACCAATTTTTGGTGAACGCGTGTTCGATACCGGCGCCGATGGTCCAACCTGCCACGGTCTTTGACAGTGACGCGGTTTCGTTCTGGCCAGTCGTGTCGGTGAGCGAGGATGCGAAATTCAACTCGGTGAGCGCGAGGCCGCCGGTTGCGTAGAAAAGCGTACGATCGACCGTGTAACCAACGCGCGGGCGCAGCGTGACCAGCCAATCACTCGTTATGGAATTTGTGGTGGTGAACGAACCGCCGGCCGGGAACGGCGCGGTGAAACCGCGCGACTGCTTCAGGCCGAAATAGTTCGCGTCGGCCTCGACGCCGAACAGCCAGCGGTCCACCTGATGATTGTAGCCGACCTGACCACCGCCGGTGAAGCCATCGGGATTGAGCCGCGGCGAGGCAGCCGCAATCGCCTGCTGGTTTGCGATCGGGGCGGTGCCGTTGACGAAAGCGTTGGCGACGTTGCTCTGGCCCCAGGAACCGCCGGCATTGCCGCCGACATACCAGCCGCCCCAGCTATAGCCTGCTTCAGTCGTCGCGGGCGTCTTGGTCCAGACGCGCGACTGCAGGTCGGCAGCAGCGGCATTCACCGCGCCCGACGCTGCGATGATCGCGGCCAGCCAAAGGGTTCGCATCCAGGACCTTCCATCGCTCTGAAGATATTGAGCGAATTCGACACAAGCTTTAGCTGGAAACGCTGACCTTGGCTGTCACCGGTGGGCAACAGAAGCAGAACAATACCTGAGTACGGCAGCAAAAAGCCCGGCCGTTGGGCGGCCGGGCTTTCCGTAACTTGATGTGATCAGTAGGCGCAGACGTTGACGGTCCGGACGCGCGGCCCACGGCGGGTTTCCACCACGCGGCGCTGCAGGCAGCCATCGGTCAGGCCGCCGACATAGAAGGTGGGCCCGCCATAGAAGGCGTGGTGACCGTAGCCACCCCATCCGCCGTGCCAGCCACCGACATGCCAGCCGTGGGCCGATGCAGCGCTGGGGGCGAGGGCGGCTGCACCGAGCGAGACTGCAGCGATCAGTCCGAGGGTTACTTTGCGAAACATAGATCTTCTCCATTGGGTGGGCGCGCGAGCGCTTTGCTGTGTCCCTGCCCATCAGTCGCTACCCTCGTCGGGCGCGTTCAAAGCGGTTCTGGAGAATCGTGTTTCAGTCTTGTTTCGTCGGAGACAGCTTTCATCGAAGCCGAATATCTCGATCAGAGCAGCGCAGTGGCTGCAGGCGCACCAACTAGCTGAGTTGCGAGATGGCTGAGCGGCGGTGCCGCGAAATCGTCGCGCGCTTAGAAGCGGGCGCGGTAACCGTCATAGGCGTGAGCGGCCAGAATGCCGGCGCTGAGAAATCCGAAGAGTGCAGTGACGGTCTCAATCATCGTGGTGGTCCTTATTCCCCCGCGAACTACAGACGGCACGGGGGGCCGCACAGTCAAAGAGATTCGCGGTCGGCTTTTCATTCGGAGCTGTAGTGATGCGTCGTTGCAACATTTTACGCGGTTGCGCGGAGTGATCGCGGCGCAACGGCGATGACAATGCGGCGCCGGCGAGGCGACGCCAGCCCGGCGCAGGGTTAAAGGGCGCTGAAGGCGTATCTGCGCGGGCATGATGAGGCGACATGGGGGATGACCGAGTCGCAGCAGTTCACCTCAGTGGATTTTTTGCTTACATACGCTTCAAGGAATCGCGCCGGTTGTCTCGCTCCCCGAGCCGCAGGATCGGACGTCGCAAGTGAGGATCTCCAGTGGCCGATACGTTCAATAACGAGATCAATGTCGGGCCGCCCCCTGTGCCGCTGCGCAAGCGCAGGTCGTTCGGCCCGTTCGGAGTTGTCGCCGTGCTGTTGATACTCGCTGGCGGCGGTGGATATCTCTGGCTGAACTACCACGACGCACTGACCGACATGGCACAGGCCGTGACAGGAAGCACTGGCCCCAGAGATAGCGCCCCGGTGTTGGCCAGCGCGGCGGAGGGCGGCGTCAGCGCGACTGATTTCGCGGCGTTCCAGCAGCAGACCGGAAGCTCGATCCAGGCTGCTACCGAACTGCTGACGGCACAGCAGACAGAGTTGAAGCGCCTGTCCGATCAGATCCAGGGCCTCACGACCCAGGTCGTTGGACTAACCGCCAAGATCGACACGCTGCAGGGCAGGGGCGTTCTCGCAGCTCCGGCTCCAGCCGCTGTGGCGCCAGCGCCCATGGCGGCAGCTCCGGCTGTGCCAGTGGCCGCGCGCCCGGCACCCACGGCGCCGCGCAAGCGACCCGCCGATCGTCCCGCCGGTGCCATCTCGGTCGGCGGCGCTCCGCTCCCGGCGGCGGCACTGCCGCCGCGGTGATCCCTGAAGCGGCCTAACGCGTCTGGGGCCGTCGCGTTTTTTTGGGCGGACGATGGCGGCTGAGATCGGGCGGCCCGCCGACGACCTTGGTTTTCACGAATTCGCATTTGGGGCAGGTGAAGGTGCATTTGTCGCCACCACCGGCATCGGGCTCACTACGCAACAATGTCATTCGCGCCCGGCACATCGCGCAGCGCGGCGGCTTGAGAGCGCCGAGTGTTTCAGCGGGCGTCGTTGGCTCGGATTGATCGATCATGTCGTCCGACGAGGATGATGCGGCAAATGGCGGAAGGGGTGGGATTCGAACCCACGGTACCCTTGCAGGCACGGCGGTTTTCAAGACCGCTGCCTTAAACCACTCGGCCACCCTTCCGTCGTGGGACAGCGCTTAGCAAAGCGGCCTGCCGAGGGAAAGAGAGGATTGCGCCGGGGCGGCTGTCCGGGGCTGAAATCATCGGCACGGGGATTCCCTTGGGCCGGTCGGTGCCGGGCGCCGGGCGTGCTAAGCAAAGCCTGACGATTCTGAGGACGGAGACCGACATGGCAAACCCGACACCGCGCGCCGACGCCTTGCGTGCGATGCGCGAGGCCAAATTTGAAGCCGCGCAGCGGCTGATCAAGGAGGTCGGCAAGGCCGCCGCGCCCGCGGAGAGCAAGCCCGCGCCTGCGGCGAAGAAGGTGGCTGCCGCGAAGCCTGCCGGGAAGCCGGCTGTCGAGGTTGTGGCGGTCGAGACGCAGGGTTCAGGGCCTCAGGCTGCGGACGTGGCGCCGGTCGAAGCTCCGGTTGCCGAAGCCAGACCTGCAAAGATCAAGGCACCTAAAGAAAAGCCGGCCAAGGCAGAGGCGGCCAAGGGCGCCGCCAAAAAGACCGCCACCAAAAAGAGTTCCGCCAAGAAGGGCTAGCGGCCAGCGGCATTCCGCCCGGAATGCAGGGCGGACCGAGCCTAGATTTCGCCTGAGATCGCGCCTATATCTGGTTCGTCGCAAGACGATGGCGCTGAACCTCTCAATGGACTGCGGGCAGACCCGGGGGCAGTACCCGGCGCCTCCACCTCAGCAGCTCGCGATCTCATCCAGGTGAGGTCGATTTCGCCGGACGGTGAAATGCACGGGCTGCTCAGGCGGGGGCGAAATAGGATCGATGGCCGCGAAGAAGTTGTGAATTGTGCTCGGCATGATACCGCCGTTATCGGGTCAAAACCTAAATGCAAACGATAACGTTCGCATGAACGAAGTGCGCCTCGCGGCGTAACCGTTCGGGGTAGGTCCACCTTGCAACAGAACGGCCATGGCCGCGTCAACCTTCGGGTTGGCGCGGCTTTTAATTTGCAGAGTGCTTTTAGTTTACGGTGTCGGAGAATGGCGCTTCCGTGCGCTCAGTGCCTGGTCTTGCCGGTCTGTAGGAACGGCTGCCGCGCATTTTCGTGTTTCTGATAGAGCTCGAGCCAGCGCCGGTCTTCGGCATGGGCCCATTGTTCGAGTGAGATCCCAGGCGGGCGGCCGTGACCGATGGTGCCGTCAAGGCGGGTGAATTCCGCAGTCTCTTCCACGGTCAGCCCGATCAGCACCCGGATGCCCTGGTCATTCAACTCATAGCTGTCGTCATCGTCGATCATGCCGGCAATTGAGCAAGGCTGCAGATGCGGTCAATGCAATTACCGGTTTAACCTAACCAATCAACCTTACCGGCAGCATGTGCGTCTGATAGTCGGTAGCTATCCATCGTCACGATGCGATGGTGCCCCGCTTGGTTGCCAGCTCACTCGCGTCACCACGAAGCGTCGCGCGCCGAGGCTATGCTTGCCCTGGACGCACAAATTATAGCCGAAGCCACGACGCAATTTTAACAGAATGCATGCTCACATTCAGTGTCGTTCGGTCGATGCAATGGAGCAGGCAATGGCCCGCAATTTCGGCGTTCCCCGACAGTTCCGCCCGCGGGCGCAGGCGTCCGCCTGGCCGCTATGGGTGATGGCTTTCGCAGTCGTCGCCGTGATCAATGCAGCGACATTCCTTCCCCATTAGCGGGAGCAGGTGGCTGATCACTCGGCGCTGCATTCGGCAGGCGCCACGACGCGAGCACATATAGCTTCATGCTGTTGCGGAAGCGCGATGTGACGGCGGTAAAGATCGCTTGGGGATATTCGGCCCAGATGGCGATCTGGTAAAGCGTCACGATCAGGTGGCCATCGCGAAACCTGTACTCTCCCGCACCGGTGATCCCGCCGCAGTCCGTCCTTGAAACGTCCATCTCCATCCCCAAAATCCTGCCGCAAGAATCCCGCCAGGAATCGCGTCGGCGCGTTCTGCTATCAGATCAAGATCGTGCGTGATCGTTCAACTAACAAATAGTTGAAACGGACGGGGGAGCGAGTTGCGGAAATTAATCTCCGTTAGCGGCGGGCCGCAAATTCAAAACAAACCGCAGCGGGGATCTTAAAAATCATCACGTATTGCTGTGCCCAACGAGAATGCCGGGGGCTTTGTGGTGATCGAGACCTTGTTGTTGCTGAGTGTTGTTGCCGGTGTCGGCGGCCTGCTGGTGCAGGTCTATCGCTGGCGTCAGGACGTGCTGTACGGCCCGTATATCCGCCGCGAGTGGTACGATTGATCGTGCGAGACGTAACTTGAGGGAGAACTCCGCGCGCCGTGGCGGCGCGGGGAGTGATGATGGATCGTCAGGTCGTCACTTCAGTGACGAGTTGATCGACGTGAACTTGCCATTGAGCTTGGTACCCATGCCGTTGATGACGGCAATGATGGCCAGGGCAATGCCGGCAGCGATCAGTCCATATTCGATGGCCGTAGCGCCGGATTCGTCTGCGATAAATCGCTTAATCATGTTTTTCATAGTGAACGGACGCTATAGGCTCCGTCTGAATCCGGGGTAAATACGTACGCGCCGATCCCGAAAAAATAGCTTTTTCCGGAAGTCGTTAGACGCAGTTACGGTGGCATTTCACCGGACGGCGCAAACCCTTACGCGCTGTGTGTGCAGCGCGAGATGATCACCCGTTGTACGGGCCAAAATACGACATCCTCTGTTTACCATACCGGGGCTCTCCCCATTTTCGCCGCGATCCGGCTGCGATATATTCACCACTTGATGCGGAAGTGGGTCGCATCGGGGATTGTGGCCGTGGGGATGCCCGGAGATGGGCAGGCGGCCGCTGGAATGGTATTGGGGCGTATGGGGATTCGTGGGTCAAACCGACTCGGCCAGGCTGTTCAGGCAGCAGCGGCCATCAGCGCCTGTCTGGCGCTGGCTAATTGTTCCTCCTCCACCACCAGCTTCAGCCGCCTCGATCCGAAATATGGCGTCTCGAGCAGTCCTCGGGTCGTCGGGATGGGCGAGCCGGTTCCCAAGGGCGGCGGCACCTACCGTGTCGGCAAGCCCTACACCGTCGCCGGCAAGCTCTATGTGCCGGAAGAAAACATCAATTACCGCGCTGAGGGCATCGCCTCCTGGTATGGCGACGCGTTCCATGGCCGTCTGACCGCCAATGGCGAAGTGTTCGACATGGCCTCGCTCACCGCGGCCCATCCGACGCTGCCGATCCCGAGCTATGCCCGCGTAACCAACGTCTATAACGGCAAGTCGCTGATCGTTCGCGTCAACGATCGCGGCCCGTATCACGGCAACCGCCTGATCGACGTCTCGAACAAGGCCGCCGAACTGCTCGAATTCAAAGGCAACGGCACCGCCAAGGTCCGCGTCGAATATGTCGGCCGCGCGCCGCTGGAAGGGTCGGACGATCGCCAGCTCGTTGCCACGCTGCGCACCGGTGAGCCGGCACCGTCGCCGTCGCTGGTGCGTGTCGCCTCGGCGCGCTCCTTCGTGCCCGACATGCAGGGTGGTCGCGTCGTCTCCCGCGATATTCCTCTGCCGGAGGGCCGCCCGTATTCGCTCGGCAATACCTCGGCCGATATGGCGTCGATCCGTTCGACGTCGGAAATGTCGGCGTCCAGTCGCATGCGCACGGCATCGGCGCCGCGGATGACCGAGAACCATCGCGCGGTGTCATATGAGAGCAACGCCGCTTATGCTGCGCCTGCCGAGCCGGATGACGGCACGGTCGATGCGCGCGGCGCCCAGGCGATCCTGTCCGGCCGCGGTCTCTACTAAACCGGTTCGTCGTTCACGACAGACACCAGACGGGCGCAGCATGGCGTCCTGATCTGCGTTGCACCTTCGCGTTGTTTGCCATCGGTGATCCTGTTAAGACCTGAGCACTCAGGACAGCACATGGCATCTGGCTCCATCCCCTTGAAACGACCGCAATTCGCCGCGCGGAGCTGGCGGACGCTTCTGGCTGCCCTGGTGACGTTTGGCGTCGCCTTCGGCCCAACAGCGCAGGCTGCGAACCAGAGCGTGCAGGGCGCCAAGAAGGTCGTCGAGGACGGCGGTTACGACACCGATGCGCCGACCGCGATCCTGATCGAGGCCGGCTCCGGCAGCGTGCTGTTCGAGAAGAATGCCGACGAGCTCCGCGCGCCCTCCAGCATGATGAAGCTGATGACCGTCGAACTGGTGTTCGACGCGCTGACCCGCGGTGATATCAAGCTCACGGACGAATACCGCGTCAGCGAGAATTCCTGGCGCAAGGGCGGCGCGCCGGCCGGCGCATCGACCATGTTCGCCGCGATCAACAGCCGTGTGCCGGTCGCCGATCTCTTGCGCGGGGCCATCATCCAGAGCGGCAACGACTCTTGCATGATCCTGGCGGAGGGCATTGCAGGCGGCGAGGCGGCCTTTGCCGAGAAGATGACGGCACGGGCGCGTGTGCTGGGCATGCCGAAATCCAACTTCGCCAATTCCAATGGCCTGCCGGACCCCGGCAACAAGATGACGGTGCGCGAGCTCGGCGTTCTCGCCCGCCACATCGTCCGCACCTATCCTGAATTCTACAAGCTGTTCGGCGAGCGCGAATTCACCTGGAACAAGATCCGTCAGCAGAACCGCAATCCGTTGCTGGCGACGCTGGACGGCGCTGACGGTTTCAAGACCGGCTACACCAAGGATGGCGGCTACGGCATGGTCGGCTCGGCCATCCGCGACGGCATGCGGCTGATCGTGGTGATCAACGGTCTGGACGATCCGGACGATCGCGCGACTGAAGCGAAGAAGCTGCTGGAATGGGGTTTCAAGAATTTCGAGGCGCGCACGCTGTTTGCGGCAGACCAGACCGTCGGTTTCGCCAAGGTGTTCGGCGGCGAGAGCCGTTCGGTCGCGCTCTCGGCCAAAGAGCCGGTCAAGGTGATGGTGCAGAAGAACGGCAGCGACAAGCTGATCGCCCGCGTCTTCTACAAGGGCCCTGTGCGTGCACCCATCGAGCCCGGTCAACCGGTCGGCGTGATCAAGGTCTGGCGCGGCGCCAATATCGCTGTCGAGACGCCGCTCTATACGGCGGCTGCCGTCGGCACCGGATCGACCATGCGGCGCGCGGTCGATGGCGCCGGTGAACTGGTGATCGGGCTGTTCCGCGCCGGCGCCGAGAAGCTCTGAGATGGCGGATACGCACACGACATCGCCGCCGCGCGGCCGCTTCGTCAGTTTTGAGGGCGGCGAGGGCGCCGGCAAATCAACGCAGATCAAGATTCTGGCCGATCGGCTGGAGGCCGAAGGCAAGCGCGTCATCGTCACCCGCGAGCCCGGCGGTTCGCCCGGTGCCGAGATCATCCGTCATGTGGTGCTGTCGGGCATGGGCAAACTGCTCGGCCCCGAAGCCGAGACGCTGCTGTTTGCCGCCGCGCGTGACGACCATGTCCATGCGGTGATTGCGCCGGCGCTGGAGCAGGGCATCTGGGTGCTGTGCGACCGCTTCTCGGATTCGACGCGGGCCTATCAGGGCCGGCTCGGGCATGTCTCGCCGGAACTGCTCAATGCGATGGAGCGTGTCACCATCGGGCGGCTCAAACCGGATCTTACCGTCATTCTCGATATCCCGGTGTCGATCGGCATGCGGCGCGCAGCAGCGCGGCGTGGCAATGATGTGCCCGACAGGTTCGAGGCCGAGGGCATCGCCTTTCATCAGGGGCTGCGTGACGCGTTCCGGCAGATCGCAGCCGATGAACCGCAACGCTGCGTGCTGATCGACGCCAATGCGGATCCCAAGATCGTATCGAACAATATCTGGGGCGTGTTGCGCCGACGCCTTCTGACGCCGTCGAACCACGAGGTCACTTCGGCATGAGCGCAAAGTCATCCGAGCAAACGATCTCGGTTCCGCATCCGCGCGAGACGACCGCGCTGTTCGGTCATCAGGATGCCGAGGCCACGCTGCTCAATGCCTATCGCGGCGGTCGCATTCCGCATGCCTGGCTGATCGGCGGCCCGCAGGGCATCGGCAAGGCGACTTTGGCCTATCGCATGGCGCGTTTCGTACTGGCGCATCGCGATCCCGCATCACCGCAAGTGCAATCCGCAACATCGCTCGGTCTCGATCCCTTGCATCCGATCGTGCGCCAGGTCGCCGCCGAGTCCCATGGCGGTTTGTTGACGCTGGAACGCTCGCTCAACGACAAGGGCGTGATGCGCACGGTCATCACCGTCGATGAGACCCGGCAAACCGTGTCGTTCTTCGGCTCGACCGCCGCTGTCGACGGCTGGCGCGTCTGCATCGTCGACACCGTCGATGAGCTGAACGCCAATGCTGCCAACGCGCTGCTGAAGGTGCTTGAAGAGCCGCCGTTGCGCTCGCTGTTCCTGCTGGTGACACATGCGCAGGCGCGCGTGTTGCCGACCATCCAGTCGCGCTGTCGCAAGCTGGCGCTGCGTCCGCTTTCCGTCGCCGACGTTACCCGCGCCACGTCGCAGGCCGCCGAGATCGAAACCAGCGATCCCTTGCTCAAAGAGGTCGCGGAAGCCTCAGAGGGTAGTGTTTCCCGTGCTCTCAATCTGCTCGGCGGCGGTGCGCTGAAACTGCACCAGCGCACCGCCTCGCTGCTGAATACGCTGCCCCATGTCGATCCACGCGAGCTGCATGCGCTGGGTGATGCGCTGGGGACCAGTGACCGTGTCGCGCTCGGCGCCTTTGTCGACAGTGTCGACCGCTGGATCGGCGAGCGCATGCGGGCCGACGATGCCAATGCCAACGCCAATCTGCCCCGCCTTGCGCGGCTGGCGGAGGTATGGGAAAAGATCAACCGAGCCGCGCGCGAGACCGAATCCTACAATCTCGAGCGAAAACCGCTGGTTTTCTCGGTGTTTGGACTGCTCGCGGAAGCAACGCGCTGATCGCTGCGAGACTGGTTTCAGCCGATCCGCGCTTCACCAAGATCGTCTTATTCAAGGTCCGTAAAGTCAGCCATGACATCTGCAACCGATGCAACCCGACCGGCGTATTTTCTGACAACGCCGATCTTCTATCCCAATGGCGTGCCGCATATCGGTCATGCCTATACGGTCATGGCGACCGATACGATTGCCCGCTTTCAGAGGCTCGACGGTTACGACGTTCGTTTCCTGACCGGAACGGATGAGCATGGTCTGAAGATGCAGCAGACCGCCGTCAAGGAAGGCCTGACACCACTCGAACTTGCCGACCGGAATTCTGCGCGTTTTCGCGAGATGGATACCGCGCTCAACATTTCCTATGACGACTACATTCGCACGACGGAGCCGCGTCACGAGCGCGCCTCCCAGGCGCTGTGGGTCGCTCTGGAGAAAGCCGGCGCTATCTATCTCGACAAATATGCGGGCTGGTACTCGGTTCGCCAGGAAGCCTATTTCGACGAAGCGGAAACAACGCTCGGCGACGATGGTGTCCGGCGTGAGCCACTCGGCTCACCGGTCGAGTGGACCGAGGAGGAAACCTATTTCTTCCGTCTGTCCGCCTACCAGGACAAGCTGCTCGATCTATACGCGCGCGTTCCGGACTTCGTGTTGCCGCGCGAGCGCCTGAACGAAGTGACGAGTTTCGTCAAAGGCGGTCTGCAGGATCTGTCGATTTCGCGGACCACGTTCGACTGGGGCATCAAGGTGCCGGGTGCGCCCGGCCATGTGATGTATGTCTGGATCGATGCGCTCACCAACTACATCACGGCAGCCGGCTATCCGGATGTCGATGGCGACAGCTTCAAGCGCTATTGGCCTGCGAACCTGCATGTGATCGGCAAGGATATCGTTCGCTTTCACGCGGTGTATTGGCCTGCATTCCTGATGGCTGCAGGGGTCGCAGTTCCGCATCGCGTCTTCAGTCATGGATTTCTTCTCAACCGTGGTGAGAAGATGTCGAAGTCGGTCGGCAACGTGGTCGATCCGATCGGCATGGCCCAGCAATATGGCGTCGATCAGATGCGCTATTTCTTCATGCGCGAAGTCTCGTTCGGGCAGGACGGCAGCTACAATCACGAAGCCATCGTCAATCGGACCAATGCCGACCTCGCCAACGATCTCGGCAATCTTGCGCAGCGCTCGCTGTCGATGATCGCCAAGCAGTATGGCGGCGTGCTGCCCGAGCCCGGCGACTTCAGCGATAACGACAAGGCCATCCTGGCGCAGGCCGACGGCATGCTGGAGCTCGCGCGTAGCGCCATGGCGACGCAGCAGATCCATCAGGCGCTGAATGCGGTCTGGGCCGTGGTTGCCGAAGCTAACCGCTATTTCGCGGGTGAGGCGCCATGGGCGTTGGCCAAGACCGATCCGAAGAAGCAGGCCACGGTACTCTACGTGACTGCCGAAGTCGTGCGGCAGGTCGCGATCCTGGCGCAGCCGGTGATGCCGGCGTCTTGCGCCAAGCTGCTCGACGTGCTCGGCATCCCCGAAAGCGAGCGCGACTTCACGGCAATCGCGACCCGCATCAAGTCCGGGACGCAACTGCCGACACCCACCGGCGTGTTCCCACGCTATGTCGAGCCGCCGGCTGCGAGCTGAGTTGACGCAATGCTGGTCGATAGTCACTGCCATCTCGATTTCCCCGACTTCGCCGAAGACCTCGACGGCATCGTCGCGCGTGCCGAAGCCGCTGGCGTCGGCAAGCTCGTGACCATCTCGACGCGTGTGCGGCGCCTGCCGGCGTTGCTCGCGATCGCGGAGCGCTTCCCGAACGTTTATTGCTCGGTCGGCACCCATCCGCACAATGCCGACGAGGAAGACGGTATCTCCGCGGATGAGCTGATCGAACTGACCAAACATCCCAAAGTCATCGCGCTCGGCGAAGCCGGTCTTGATAACTTCTACGAGCACGGCTCATCAGGCGCGCAGGAGCGCGGCTTTCGCGCCCATATCGCCGCCGCCCGCGCGACCGGATTGCCGCTGGTGATCCATACCCGCGAAGCGGATGAACAGTGCGGCGCCATTCTCGCAGACGAGATGGCGAAGGGCGCGTTCAAGGCCGTGCTGCATTGCTACACCGGCGGACGGGAGCTGGCGATGAAGGCCATCGACATGGGTCTGTCGATCTCCTTCACCGGCATCATCACCTTCAAGAAGTCACAGGAGCTGCGCGATCTCGCGGCTGAGCTTCCCGCTGACCGCATCATGGTCGAAACCGACGCGCCGTATCTGGCGCCCGGCAAATGGCGCGGCAAGCGCAACGAGCCATCTTATGTGGTCGAGACGGCGAAGGTGCTTGCGGAAACGCGAGGCGTGTCACTCGAAGAACTGTCGCGGCAGACCACAGAGAACTTCTTCCGCCTGTTCAGCAAGGCGCCGGCATGACGCTGGTGCTCACCATTCTCGGCTCGGGATCCTCGGCGGGCGTGCCGCGCCCGGCGCTGGGCTGGGGCGCCTGCGATCCCGCCAATCCAAAAAACCGTCGCCGTCGTTGTTCGATGATGGCGGAGCGGATCGGGCCCGAGGGCGTCACGCGTGTGGTGATCGACACCTCGCCGGACCTGCGCGAGCAGCTCATCGACGCCGATGTCGATGATATCGATGCGGTGTTCCTGACGCATGAGCATGCGGACCAGACCCACGGCATGGACGACCTCCGCTCAGTGGTGCTGAAGCGTCGCAAGCGTATCCCGGTCTATATGAACGCCTCCACGGCGACGGATATCATGCTGCGCTTCGGCTACTGCTTTCAGTCGCCTCCTGGCAGCGACTATCCGCCGATCCTCGATCGCCTCAGCATCGAGGCCGGCGAGAGCCAAACCATCACGGGGAAGGGCGGCGACCTGACGCTGACACCGTTCCTGGTCCAGCATGGCAATATCCCGGCGCTCGGCTACCGCATCGACAACACCGCCTATACGCCCGATCTCAACGACATCCCGGAAGAGAGCTGGCCGGCGCTCGAGGGTCTCGATCTCTGGATCGTCGATGGGCTCCGCTATACGCAGCATCCCAGCCATTTCAGCATCAGTGATGCGCTGCGCTGGCGCGACCGCTTCAAGCCGAAGCGGACGGTGATCACCAATATGACGGCGGATGTGGATTACGAGGCGGTAAAGGCGATCCTGCCGGAGGGTGTGGTCCCCGCCTATGACGGGATCAGGCTGACGGTGGAATAGCCTGCGCGGCGAGCGCTTTCATGGCGGCGTTCCCAAGGATCACGACGCCGGTCTCGCGGTGATGCAGGGCGATCTCGACAGCGATAGAACGGCCGATGTCACGCTGATCGACATTGCCGAACCGGCCCGGCACGAGTTGTCCCAGCCACTCCACCCATGCCGGAGTATGGGCGTTGCCGACGATAATGCCGGGGCGAAAGATGGCGAGGCGGGCGAAACCGACCTTGCGCAGATTGTCTTCCTTCATGCCCATGACGCGGACATAGCGAAACCGGCTTTGGGCTGTGCTCCCTACCGCAGACAGCAGGCAAAACTGCGCGATTCCGGCGTCACGGCAGCCACGCGCAAAGGCACCGACGACGCCGAGTTCAAGTTGTTTCAGTTCCTCTTCGCTCCATCGCATCGAGCCGGAGCCGACACCCACACAGCTCACGGCGCTGACCGGACCCTGGCTTAAAACTTCACAGGCAAGGGCGGCGGTGCGCTCAGCAAAGTCAGCAGCGCCAGTATCGAGAACGACGTTGCGCAGCCGCGATCGCGCGGCGACGGGCTTTCTGGTGATCATCACCACTTCACGGCATTCGGGAACTGCCAGCAGCTCCGCGACGGCTGCACCACCGACTTGGCCGGTGCCGCCAAGGACAATTGCGGCGAAGTTCTGCGTCATGGATGGCGCTCCGGAATGAAGGACTTGGCCTGGTGTGCTTCGCTCCATCCTATCAGTCGTCATTACGAGCGCAGCAATCTAGTCTATTTGCGTTCTTGGCTTTCTGGATGCCGTATATCCCGTGATCCTGCCGGATGACGGGATACGGCTGGTAGAGTGGGGCTACACATCGCACCCAATGCTTCGTCATGGCCGGGCTTGTCCCGGCCATCCACGTCTTTCTTCGTTTACGGCCAAGGCGTGGATACCCGGCATTCGCCGGGCATGACGGCGTTTTGTTACGAACTAAACGACGCCGTCGACTTCACCCGATCCCGCAGCATGAATTTCTGAATTTTGCCCGTCGACGTCTTCGGGATCACGCCGAATACCACCGCTTTCGGCGTCTTGAAGCCGGGCATCTGCGCGCGGCAGAACGCGATGATGTCGGCTTCCGTTGCCTCGGCATTCGTCTTCAGCTCCACGAAAGCACAGGGCACTTCGCCCCATTTGGCATCGGGCTTGGCGACCACGGCGGCGAACAGCACAGCCGGGTGTTTGTAGAGCACGTCCTCGACTTCCACCGACGAGATGTTCTCGCCGCCGGAGATGATGATGTCCTTCGAGCGGTCCTTGATGGTGACGTAGCCGGCGGCGTCGAGCACACCGAGATCACCGGTGTGGAACCAGCCGCCTTCAAACGCCTCCTTGGTGGCCTTCTCGTTCTTCAGATAGCCCTTCATCACGATATTGCCGCGGAACATGACCTCGCCGATGGTTTCGCCGTCGCGCGGCACTTCCTGCATGGTCTCGGGATCGATCACCGTGACGGCTTCCTGCAGGTGATAAGGCACGCCCTGGCGGCGCTTCAGGTTGGCGCGCTCGTCGGCGGGCAGGGCGTCCCAGCCGGGCTGCTCGGCGCAGACCGAGGCGGGGCCGTAGACTTCGGTCAGGCCATAGACGTGGGTCAGCTTGATGCCGATTTTCTCGGCGCCGGACAAAACCGCCATCGGCGGCGGCGCGCCGGCGATCGAGCCCTGCACGAGAGGCCCGCCAGAATAGACCGGCGCATCCGGCGCATTGATCAGCGTGTTGTAGACGATCGGCGCGCCGGACATGTGAGTGACGCCGTGCTCGCGCATCAACGCGAAGATCTTGGTCGGGTCGACCTTGCGCAGGCAGACATTGACGCCGGCGCTCGCCGCCACGGTCCAGGGGAAGCACCAGCCGTTGCAGTGGAACATCGGCAGGGTCCAGAGATAGACCGGGTGCTGGCCGAGACCGGCGGCGAGAATGTTGGAGACCGCGTTCAGATAGGCGCCGCGATGATGGGTCACCACGCCCTTCGGATTGCCCGTTGTGCCCGAGGTGTAGCCGAGCGCGATGGCGTCCCATTCATCGAGCGGGAAGGCGCTGGTGAAATCGGGGCTGCCTTCGGCGAGGGCAGCTTCATATTCGAGTTCGCCGATCCGCTGACCGCCGGCGAAGGAGGCGTCGTCGACATCGATCACGGTCGGCTTCGGTCCGGTCATGAGGCCGAGGGCCTCGGTGATTACGCCGGAGAATTCCGGATCGACCAGCAGCAGTCTGGCGCCGCCATGGTCGAGCTGGAACGCGATGGCCGCAGCGTCGAGCCGGATGTTCAGGGCGTTGAGGACGGCACCGGCCATGGGCACCGCGAAGTGTGCTTCGTTCATCGCCGGCAGGTTCGGCAGCATTGCCGCGACGGTGTCGCCGCGTCCGATGCCCCGGCCGGTCAGGAACGAGGCGAAGCGCCGGCAGCGCTCATAGGTCTGTGCCCAGGTGAAACGGCGGCCCTCATAGACCGTGCTGGTGAGGTCCGGGTAGACCGCCGCGCTGCGCCTGAGAAAACTCAGCGGCGACAGCGGCACGAAGTTGGCCGGAGTCTGGTCGAGGCCGACGCTATAAACGCCCTGATCTGGGATCATTTTGAGACTCTTTTATTTTAGTCAGTGAGTTGAATGAAGCATCTCACCTATCACTTTATCACCGGAACGATCTTCTAAAGTCACGCAAGGTAATGGCGATAACATTCTGAAAGATTGTATCTTAAAGGAATCCGATCGATATCCATGGGAAGATTGCCACGATGATCAGGCCGATCAGCAGTGCCAGCAGATAGCCGAGGATCGGCCGGATGCCTTCCGCGGGATCAACACGGCCGATGGCGCAGGCGGCATAATAGCCGACGCCGAAGGGCGGCGCGAACAATCCGATGCCCATGGCGAGGATGACGACCATCGCATAGTGGACCTCATGGACGCCGACCAGCCTGGCGATTGGGAACAGGAGCGGGCCGAACAGCACGATGGCGGGGATGCCTTCCAGTACGCTGCCAAGGATGACAAAGGCCACGATGGAGACCGCGATGAAGGTCGCGCCGCCGCCCGGCAGGCCCGTCATGGCGGCGGCCAGCGAGCGCGAGAAGCCGGACTGGGTGAGGCCCCAGGCCATGCCGGTCGCAGTTCCAATGATCAGCAGGATCGCACCGGAGAGGCAGGCCGTATCGACCAGCATCGGCTTCAGCCGGCTCCAGTCGAACTGGCGATAGATGAGAAGGCCGGCCAGCACGGCATAGACGATGCCAATGGTGGAGACTTCCGTGGCAGTGGCCACACCCTCGACCACGGCAGCGCGGATCACGAAGGGCAGTGCGATGGCTGGCACCGAAATGATGAAGGCCTTGAAGATGTCGCGCCCGGACGCCCGCTTCACGTGGCTCAGATCCTCGCCGCGATAGCGCCACCACACCAGCACGCCCAGCGTGATTGCGAGCACCACACCCGGCAGCAAGCCGCCGGTGAACAGCGCCGAGATCGACACGCCAGTGACCGAGCCGATGGTGATCAGCACCAGGCTCGGCGGAATGGTTTCGGTCTGCGCGCCGGTTGCCGAGAGCAGGGCGACAAGATCGCCCGGCTTGGCGCCACGCGCCTTCATTTCCGGGAACAGCACCGGCGCTACCGCCGCCATGTCGGCGGCCTTGGAACCGGAAATGCCGGAGACGAGATACATCGCGCCGATCAGCACGTAATGCAGGCCCCCGCGGACATGGCCGAGCAGGCTGGCGAGGAACGCCACCATGGCGCGCGCCATGCCGGTCATCTCGATCAGCAGGCCCAGGAACACGAACAGCGGCACGGACAGCAGAATGAGGTGGCTCATGCCCTCGTCCATGCGGCCGACCAGCACCATCATCGGCGTGCGCGTGGTCAGCGCCATATAGCCGAAGATCGCGAGGCCAAAACCGAAGGCAATGGGCACGCCGGCGAACACGCAGAGCGCCACGACGCCGACGAAGAAGATGATCAGGTTGAGATTGCCGAGCGTGCGCAGCAGCGGCTCGGCGAGCCAGAACAGGCCGATGATCGCCACCACGGTGCCAAGCGCGGTCAGCACGGTGCGGACCTGGCCGTAGCGCAGCAACCGCAGTAGCGCGAACACGATCATCAGCGAGATGCCGACCGGCAGCGCGGCCGCGCGGAAGCTGTTGGCGATCTGCAGTGCCGGCGTCGTGATGTAGCTCTCTTCATAAGCGTATTCGAAGGACGGAGCGACGATCATCAACAGGAATGCGAGCGCCGCACAGGTCCCGACGACGTCGAGAAACGCCCACATCCGCGGACCGGCCGACGCCACCAGCGCGGTCATCCGCATGTGTTCGCCGCGCCGGAACGCAACGGCGGAGCCGAGCATGGCGAGCCACAGGAACAGGATCGAGGACAGTTCGTCCGACCAGATCAGTGGACGGTGGAAGCCGTAACGGGCCACCACGCCGATGAACAGGATGATCACCTCCGCCACCACCAGCAGCGCCGCGGGAATCTCGACGAGATGGCCGAGGGTGCGGTCGATGGATGTCAGGATGGCGTCGCGGCGGGAGAGGGGGCCCCCTCCACGCTGGACGCCCCGCTTTCGAGGGCGGAGATGTCATGCACGGCCATAGTTTGTCCGATCAGCCGAGCTTGCCGACAGCTTTCTCGAGGATGGCCCAGGCTTCGTCGCCATACTTGCCCTGCCATTCCTTATAGAAGCCGGCCGACTTCAGCTTGTCGCGGAACGGGCCGGGCTCAAGCTCATTGAAGGCCAGCCCCTTGGATTCCAGCTCGCCGCGCAGATTGGCGTTGAGCTTGGCGACGTCCTCGCGCTCCTTCATGCCGGCGGCATTGATGTTTTTGGCGACGATGTCGCGCAGATCGGCCGGCAGCTTCTCCCAGGCGCGGCGGTTGGCGAGGAACCAGTAGCCGTCCCACATGTGGTTGGTCAGCGAGCAGAACTTCTGCACTTCGTAGAACTTCGCCGTCGAGATGATCGCCAGCGGGTTTTCCTGGCCTTCAACGACCTTGGTCTGCATCGCCGAATAGACTTCGCTGATGTTGATCGAGGCGGGCGCACTGTCGAACGCCTTGAACATCGAGGTCCATAGCGGCGACACCGGCACGCGGATCTTGAAGCCCTTCAGATCGTCCGGGCTCTTGATCGGCTTCGTGGACGAGGTGATTTCGCGAAAACCGTTGTCCCAGATCTTGTCCATGACCACGAGATTGGCCTTGGTGATTTCCTTGCGGATATAGGCGCCGAGATCGCCGTCCATGGCCTTCCAGACCGTGTCGTAATTCGGGAAGGCGAAGCCGATGCCGTTGATCGATGCGGCTGGCACCAAAGTGGCCAGGATCAGGCCGGACAGAGTGAAGAACTCGACGCCGCCGGAGCGGATCTGGCTCAGCATGTCGGTGTCGGAACCGAGCTGGTTGTTGGGGAATACCTGCAGGTCGACCTTGCCGTTGGTCTCGGTCTTGATCGCCGCCGACATCTCACGGGCGCGGATGTTCATCGGATGCGTATCGGGTAGGTTATTCGCGTATTTGTAGACGTATTCGGCCTGCTGCGCGCGCGCGACGAATGGCATGCTGACGCCACCAAATGCAGTCGCAGCGGCCGATGCCTTCAACAATGTCCGGCGTGAAATCGTCATTTTGTTTCTCCCAACCACTTCTTTGTTTGCCTTTGTGAGGCCCAAGGGCCCTTGCCGTCTGGTCATCATGCCCGGGCTGCCCGGTCAAGCCTTTTCGCCGTGCGACCAAAGGCCAAGGCCCAATAGAGGACGCCCGCGCACGGCTTTTGCACCGCGCGAATTTGTGGGAAGCATCGCGCGACTGAAGCCGCCGGCAGCCAGGACCGGTGGAGGAAACGCAAGGACAGCATATGAATAGAGATCACGGCGTAGCGATCATCACCGGCGGCGCATCGGGAATCGGTTTGGCGATCGCCAAGGCGGCCGTGGGCGAGGGCTGGAAAGTGCTGCTCGCCGACCTCACCCAGCCTGCTCTGGATGCCGCCAAGGCTCAGGTCGATGCCATCAAAGCCGGTGTGACCAAAACCGTCGTCATGGATGTGGCCAATGAAGACGCCGTGATTGCCGGCCTGAGGGACTGCGAAGCCGGTTTCGGCCCGGTACGCGGTCTGGTGAATTCTGCGGGTATCGGCCGTCAGGTGCCGTTCTTCGAGACCTCGGTGAAACTGTTTCGCGAGATCCTCGACATCAATCTGGTTGGCACCTTTGCCGTTGCCAAGGAAGCTGCGCGGCTGATGAAGGCCCATGGCGGCGGCGCCATCGTCAATGTGGCGTCGGTGTCGGGGCTGCGCGGCAATATCGAGCGCTCGGCCTACGGCGCATCCAAGGGGGGCGTCGTCACGCTGACCCAGGTGATGGCCTGCGAACTGGCGCCGCTGAAGATCCGCGTCAACGCCATTGCACCGGGCCCTTTCGAGACGCCGATGGTGCAGGAGATGCACACGGCGGCGACGCGGGAAGGCTGGATGCAGGTGGTGCCGCAGCGGCGTTACGCCGAACCGGAGGAGGTTGCGGGTGCTGCGATGTTCCTGCTGGACGACAACAAGTCGAGCTTCGTGACGGGTCACGTTCTCAATGTCGATGGCGGCTTTGCCGCACACGGGTTGCTGCCGAAATATCCGTAGGGGCAAACAAAGCTCCGTCATGGCCGGGCTTGTCCCGGCCATCCACGCCTTTCTTCGCTCGCAGCCTAGACGTGGATGCCCGGCACATCTAGCGAAGCTCGCTTCGCGCCGGCCGGGCATGACGATGAACACAGGCGTTAGAGCGTTAGCCTTTAGCCGCGATCAGCGCCTTCATTCGCTCGGCATCCGCATTCGTCGCCGGTGTGTAGACCACCATGCCCAAATTTGGCTGGCCATCGACCGAGAATGTCGAATAGGTCATCGTGAATGGCCCGACGGCGGGATGATTCACATGCTTCTTGCCTTCGCCATAGCTACCGACATCGTTGTCCTGCCACATGGCCGCGAAGTCGGGGCTGATCCGGCACAGTTCGTCGATCAATGTCTGGGCGCGTGTTGATGCGCCGCTGCGCGTGATGTCGGCGCGAAATGCTGCCACGGCGAAACGTGCATCATTCTCCCAGTCCGGCATCTTGGCGCGGACATTCGGACGACAGAACAGGATGCGCAGGACGTTACGGTCTTCGGGCGCTATGTTCGGATAGTCGCCAAGCACGGCCAGCGCCGGACGATTCCAGGCCACGATGTCCCAGGTTGCGTTGCGGACGACTGCAGCGCTGAACTCCATCGAATCCAGCACGCGCTGCAGCGTCGGCGTGACGATATCGGACGGCTCGTAGTGGACTTCCGGCAGCCTGTGCTGCGCCAGCAGAAACAGATGCTCGCGCTCGACTGCCGATAGTTCCAGCGCGCGTGAGATGCGGTTCAGCACATCGGCTGATGGCGCGCCGCCGCGGCCTTGTTCGAGCCATGTGTACCAGGTGGCGCTGACATTGGCGCGCTGCGCGACTTCCTCGCGCCGCAGCCCTGGCGTGCGGCGTCGCTCCGACGAAAAACCGAACGCCACGGGATCGAGCCTGGCGCGGCGATCCCTGAGATAAGCGCCAAGCGGATTGGAGCCAGCGCCGGAAGTTGTTTCGGTGACCGTCATGCTCAGCCTGTTAGTCGCCATACCCGTATAACGTCACGGCTTCACGCACTGTACCGCAGGACCGATACATCCGCGCAGTCACGAGAGGAATATCACATGCGTGTTTTCGTTACCGGCGCTTCGGGCTTTGTCGGATCTGCCATCGTTCAGGAACTGATCGGCGCCGGTCATCAGGTGCTCGGTCTCGCGCGCTCGGACGCATCCGCCAAGGCGCTGGCCGAAGTGGGTGCGCAGATCCATCGCGGCGATCTGGAAGATCTGGACAGCCTGCGCTCCGGCGCCGCCAATTCCGACGGCGTGATCCATACGGCGTTCATCCACGACTTCTCGAGGTTCAAGGAAAACAGCGCGATCGACGCGCGCGCCATCGAGACGCTTGGCGACGTGCTGGCGGGCTCCGAGCGGCCCTTGATCGTGACCTCCGGCATGGCTTTCATCGCGCCCGGACGGCTGGCGACCGAAGATATGGGCTCGTCGAGCGCGTCGCCGAGCCCGCGCGTATCGGAGCAGGTCGCCGAACGTCTGGCGGCACGCGGCGTGCGCGCTTCGTCGGTCCGGCTGCCGCCATCGGTCCATGGCAATGGCGACCATGGCTTCGTGCCGATGCTGATCAATATCGCGCGGGAGAAGGGCGCCTCGGCCTACTTCGGCGACGGTCTCAACCGCTGGCCCGCGGCACACCGGCTGGACGTCGCCCGGCTCTACAGGCTCGTCCTCGAGCGCGGTTCCGCCGACATTCGCTATCACGCCAGCGCCGAACAAGGCGTCGCATTCCGTGAGATTGCCGAGGTCATCGGTCGGCACCTGAACCTGCCGGTCGTCTCGAAATCGCCGACTGAAGCCGCCGATCACTTCGGCTGGTTCGCAGGCTTCGCATCGATGGATGCGCCGGCATCCAGCGACTGGACACAACAGCAGCTTGGGTGGCGACCAACGCAATCAGGATTGATCTCGGACCTCGATCACGTCAGATATTTCGGCGGCTGAGGCCATATAAGGGCGTAATGACGTGGGGCCACAAATTGGTTCGAATGGCTGCTCGGTCAACCGGATATCGCAACAATTTGAGCTAAGTCTCTGGGATCACTATGGGATAATATATTCCATAATATACCTTATGCGAATCCGAGATGTGGGCGTGTGGTCCCAGTTTCAGTTCTCTTAAAGCCGCGACCCGGGCCACGCTCCCGCTACTTCCTGATCGCGTCGTAAACCAGCGTCTTCAGGATCGGCTGGATGCGGCCCCGCTGGGTCGGTGTCTGCACCATCAGGATCATCACCATGTCCTGATCGGGATAGGTCCAGAAATACGTCCCGGCGGCGCCGCCCCAGGCCATCTCGCCGACAAAACCGGGAACGCCGTCGTCGCCGGGTCCGGTGCGGACGCCGAAGCCGAGGCCGTAACCGAAGCCAGCGCCGGGATAGTAATAGGCCCAGGGCTTCACGTCGCTGGCCGGTGCGACCTGGTTCTGGCGCATCAGCTGGACCGACTCGGGCTTGAGGATTCGGACGCCGTCGAGCGTGCCGCCATTGATCAGCATCTGCAGGAAGCGCGCGTAGTCGCCCGTGGTGGCATTGAGGCCGCCTCCTCCGGATTCCCATTTTCGCTTCAGTGTGGGATTGCTGATGGTCTCGTTGCCGATGATGCGGTCGGTCGGCATTGGCTGCGCAATGCGCGGCGCTTTGGCGGGATCGAGCACGTAGTAGCCGGTGTCCGTCATGCCCAGCGGATCGAACAGATACTGTTTCTGAAAATCGTACAGCGACTGGCCCGATGCGATCTCGATGACGCGGCCGAGAAGATCGGTCGAATGGCCGTAGTCCCACACAGTCGCCGGCTGATAGGCCAGCGGCAGTTTCGCAAGCCGGGCCGCGAAATCGGCATTGTCGAAATCGCCGTCGAACAGGCCTGCATCGAGATAAAGCTGCGTGATCAGCCCGAGATTGGTGAAAGCCGAACTGATGCCGGACGACTGCCGCATCAGATCGAGCACGGTGATGGGCTTCAGCGCCGGTGTGAAGTCGAGATAGGGCTTGCCGCTGGCATCCGTGCGTTCGGTCGCGACCTGCGGATGCGCATAGGCCGGAATGTATTTGGCGACGGGATCGTCGAGCTTGAGCTTGCCCTGCTCCACCAGGATCATCGCCGCGACCGATGTCACCGGCTTGGACATCGAATAGAGCCGGAAGATCGTGTCCGTCGTCATCGGCGCCATGGTCACGGGATCGCGGACGCCAAAGCCCTCATAATAGACGGGCTTGCCGCGGTGCTGGATCAGCATGATCGCCCCGGCGAGATGGCCCTGGCCGACTTCGCGGTCGAGCATTTCGGAGACGCGGTTCAGGCCGTCCTGGGAAAAGCTGCTGAGGTCAGGCTTGTCGGTCAGCAGGCTGGTGCCTGCCAATACGGGCGTGACCAGCGCTGCTGCGATGGTGAGGACGGACAGGAAGTCGCAAGATCGTCGCAAGATTGACACTGGATTTCCGCAAGCGGGCTGGAACACGGTCGAACGCTAACACCGAGATATTTCAGATACTTGTCGGAAAATCACGCAATTTGCCGATATCGCGGTTTTAGCGCGATCGATGGCCTCGTGTGGATCACAAATGCGCGCCGGTTTTGCTGACGCTTCCCGGCGGCGGAAACCGGATCGTGGTGCCCAAAGTGATCCAGTTGGAATTCTCGCCGGTGATGTTGCGGCCGTAAATCAGGTCGACCGAGAAGATGTCGTTGGGCCGATAGCGCACCCCGGTCTGGATACGTGGCTGGACCACACTGGCGAATTCGGCGCGGCCCGCCTGCCCGTATAATTCCACCGTGTATTCCAGCACGTCGGTGAATTTCCAGTCGAAGCCGACGCCATAGGTGAAGTAATGGCGATCGAGCACGCGGTCCCACAGCCAGCCCGCATTGAGATTGATGCGTGTGGTTTCGGAAAAGCGATAGGTCGCCGGAATCTCGGCGAAGACCGCGGTGTTCTGACCCGTCACGGCGTCGAATGTGCCGCTGGCCAGCGCCGAGACGCCGAACTTTCCGATGCCCGTCGGTTCGATGTTGATCTTCGCCTTGGGCGCCAGCGTGGTGCTTAACTCGCCGTCGGAGCGGCTGTGATTGGTGAGGACGCTGAGTTCGACCGGACGCGTAATCTCAACGACGCAGGACGGATTGGCCACCGCCGCGAAGTCGCTGTTGGTGGCCATCGAGTACCAGCTCTCGACCTTGCAGGAGCCGAGGTCCGAAATATCCGCCGCATCGACCGCATAGGCGCCATTGGCCGCCTCCGCATGACCCGAAGCCGCCAGCAGCGCGACCAGAACGAAACCGACCAGCGTCAGCGCGCGATAATGAGGAGCAGCCATGTCGCAGGACTAGCAGAGTCCCGAAATCCTCGACAGAACAATCGCGCGTCGCTTATCCTGTTTGGCATGACCGAACACCATCATCATGACCACGATCACGACCATTCCGAATTGTCGGAGACCGAGCTGCGCGTCCGTGCACTCGAGACCATCCTGACCGAAAAAGGCTATATCGATCCGGCAGCGCTGGATGCGATGATCCAGGCCTATGAGACCAAGATTGGGCCGCACAACGGCGCCCTTGTGGTTGCGAAAGCCTGGACCGATCCGGCCTTCAAGGAGGCATTGCTCGCCGACGGTTCCGCGGCGGTCGGCACTCTCGGCCATGTCAGCCGTACCGGCGATCATCTCGTCGTGGTCGAGAACACGCCCGAGCGGCATAACATGGTCGTGTGCACGCTGTGCTCCTGTTACCCCTGGGAAATGCTCGGCCTGCCCCCGGTCTGGTACAAGGCTGCGCCCTACCGCTCCCGCGCCGTGAAGGATCCGCGCGGCGTGCTGGCAGACTTCGGCTTCACGCTCCCCAAGGAGACGGAAATCCGCGTCTGGGATTCGACGGCTGAAACGCGTTTCCTGGTGTTGCCGATGCGACCCGCGGGCACCGAGGGCTGGAGCGAGGAGCAACTGGCCGAACTGGTCACGCGCGACTCCATGATCGGCACGGGTCTGGTGACAGCGCCGGGAGCCCCGTCGTGAACGGCGTCCACGACATGGGCGGCATGGACGGTTTCGGCAAAGTCGAGCCGGAGCCGAACGAGCCGATGTTTCATGCGGAGTGGGAATCTCGCGTGCTGGCCATGGTGCGCGCCATGGGCGCGGCAGGCGCCTTCAACATCGACGCCTCGCGCTTCTATCGCGAAACGCTGCCGCCGGAGGTCTATCTTTCCAGCAGCTACTACAAGAAATGGTTTCTCGGCCTTGAGGATATGTTGGTCGAGCGCGGCTTCCTCGCTGCGGACGAGGTCAAGGCCGGCCACGCATCCGTGCCGCCGAAACCGTTGAAGCGTGGCAACTTCACCGTTGATAGTGTCGAGCGCGTGCTGACCCGCGGCTCATTCACGCGCCCTGCTTCGGCGCCTGCCGCATTCGCGATCGGCGATCGCGTGCGGATGAAGAACATCCATCCGACCACCCATACGCGCTTGCCGCGCTATGTCCGCGGTCATGTCGGCGTGATCGAGCGCATACACGGCGCGCATGTCTATCCCGACACTGCGGCGCATGACCAAGGCGAAAATCCGCAGTGGCTTTACACCGTCGTGTTCGACGGTGCCGAACTGTGGGGACCCGATGGCGATCCGACGCTGAAAGTGTCGGTTGAGGCGTTCGAGCCATATCTCGATCCGGCTTAATTGCCTCAGTGCGCCCGCGCGTCGCCCGCCAGGCCCGCGAGTCTGGCGGGATCGATAACGGTCAACCGGCCGCGACCGGCTTTCAGGATCAGCATCCGGTCCCAGGCCGAAACGGTACGGCTGACCGTGAACTGCGTGGTGTCGCTGAGTTCGGCCAGTTCCTGGCGCGAGATTCTCAGTTCGATCGGAACGCAATCACCATCCGGATCTCCTTCCCGCACCAGGCGCAGAACGATCCGTGCGATGCGTCGATCGGCGTTCTCACTCGTTGCCTCGTGAAGACGGCGCAGCAGGTGATCGGTTTGCCGCCCGACGATACCGAGGACATTGATCGCAAGCTGCGGGACAATATGCATCAGCCCGCTGAAGCGATCCGCGGACCAGCACAAAAGCTCGGTCGCGACTGACGCGCGCAGGGTTGTCGGGTGAGAGAAATTGCCGAACACCGATGCGGCTCCGGCGAGATCGCCGCGTCGCATGAATTGCAGCGTTTTCTGCGCGCCATGTGCATCGATCATCGTCTTCTTGAGCTGACCATCGATGACCACAGCGATCATCGCCGGTGCGTCGCCCTGTTGCCAGAGCGAAGAACCGCAATCCAGGACGTGCTTTCTGCCAGCTTCGATGATGATGCCGCGTGCACCCTCGCCCAGGCCCGCAAAAAGCGGCGTCGGACCAAACGACTTGCACATCTCACGATCCATTGCTCGCCTTCCGGAGCGAGCGATTTCGCCGAGCAGCTGCCGCGATCAAATAAAACTGTCATCAAAGATTCTGATGCGAGCGGCTCTGCACGACGACATCGCGATCAGAACAACGATCTCAAATAAATCCTCCGTAGAGTTTGTTGTTTGATCCAGCGCAAAGAAGGTGGGTGCTGCAGCAGGCATATTGCCCTCGCTCTAGGCGAATCTCGCCTCTTCTCCAGGCATATGGCCGCAAACCGAAGGGGGAGCGTATGGTGACGAACCAGAATATCGCGGAGCCTGCAGAGGCTGAAAGACGCAACAGCCGCATGTCGGAGTTGCTCGTCTTTCTCACGATCGTCGTTCTCATCTGGCCCGTCGTCGCGGTGGGCGTGGTCGGCGGTTACGGCTTTCTGGTCTGGATGACCCAGCTGATTTTCGGGCCGCCCGGCCCGCCTCTGCTTCACTAGGACTTTCACATGACAGACAGACTCACCAGACGCGCTCTGTTGACCGGCGCGACCGCCGGCGCGTCCGCGCACGACAATGAGCACATTTCCAGCGCCGTCGTGTCGGTGCTTCCAGCTCATATCGACGCGGTATCTGCGCGGTTGTCGAGCCTTCCCGGTGTCGAGATCCATCACCGCACGGACTCCAAGCTGGTTGCGGTCCTCGAAGGGCCAGGCAGCGGCGCATTGGGTGCGATGCTCGCCGACATCTCATCATGGCCGGGCGTGCTCTCGGCCAACATGGTCTTCGAACAGCGTCTCGATTAGGAGAACGACGAAATGCCCCTTTCGCGGCGTGATCTACTCAAGGCCCAGGCAGCGGCTGTCGCTGCAGCGGCAGCTGGCATCAACGTTCCGGCGGCCGCTCAATCGATTGCCGGCGGCGTCGGGTCGCTGTCCATCAAATGGTCGAAGGCGCCGTGCCGCTTCTGCGGTACCGGTTGCGGCGTCATGGTCGGTGTCAAGGACAACAAGGTCGTCGCCTCCCATGGCGACACGCTGGCGGAAGTGAATCGCGGCCTGAACTGTATCAAGGGCTACTTCCTCTCCAAGATCATGTATGGCGCCGACCGCCTGACCACGCCCCTCCTCCGCAAGAAGAACGGCGTGTTCGACAAGAACGGCGAACTCACACCGGTGAGTTGGGACGAAGCATTCGACACCATGGCGCAGCGCGCCAAAGCGACGCTGAAAGAAAAAGGACCGACTGCGATCGGCATGTTCGGATCGGGCCAGTGGACGATCCTCGAAGGTTATGCCGCGACCAAGCTGATGCGTGCGGGTTTCCGCTCCAACAATCTCGATCCCAATGCGCGGCATTGCATGGCGTCTGCGGCCGTGGCCTTCATGCGCACCTTCGGCATGGACGAGCCGATGGGCTGCTATGATGACTTCGAGGCCGCCGATGCCTTCGTGCTGTGGGGCTCGAATATGGCCGAGATGCATCCGATCCTGTGGACGCGCCTCACCGATCGCCGCCTTGGTCATCCGCATGTGAAAGTCGCGGTGCTCTCGACCTTCACGCATCGCAGCTCCGACCTCGCCGACATCCCGATCGTGTTCAAGCCGGGCACCGATCTGGCCATTCTCAACTTCATCGCCAACCACATCATCTCGACCGGTCGCGTGAACACCGAATTCGTCAACAGCCACACGACTTTCGTGAAGGGCACGACGGATATCGGCTACGGGCTGCGTCCCGAACATCCGCTGGAGAAGAAGGCCAAGGGCGCAGCCACGGCCGCAGCGACGACGCCAATCGATTTCGCGGCCTACGCCGAATTCGTGAAGGACTATTCCCTCGAGAAGGTGTCGAAGCTGACCGGTGTCGAGCCCGGCTTCCTGCTGGAGCTCGCAGAACTCTATGCCGATCCGAAGCGCAAGGTGATGTCGCTCTGGACCATGGGTTTCAACCAGCATGTCCGCGGTGTCTGGGCCAATCAGCTCGTCTACAACATCCATCTGCTGACCGGCAAAATCTCCGAACCCGGCAACTCGCCGTTCTCGCTGACGGGCCAGCCATCGGCTTGCGGTACGGCGCGCGAGGTCGGCACCTTCGCGCACCGCCTCCCCGCCGACATGGTGGTGACCAATCCGGAGCACCGCAAGCACGCTGAAGAAATCTGGCGCGTGCCGCATGGCCTCCTGCCCGACAAGATCGGTTATCACGCCGTCGAGCAGGACCGCATGCTGCATGACGGGAAGCTGAACTTCTATTGGGTTCAGGTGAACAACAATGTGCAGGCGGCGCCCAACAGTTCGGGCGAGACCTATCCGGGCTACCGCAATCCCGCCAACTTCATTGTCGTGTCGGATGCCTATCCGACGGTGACGGCGATGTCCGCCGACTGCGTGCTGCCGGCGGCGATGTGGGTCGAGAAGGAAGGCGCCTACGGCAATGCCGAACGGCGCACGCATGTCTGGCGCCAGCTGGTCAATGCGCCCGGCCAGGCGCGCTCGGATCTCTGGCAACTGATGGAATTCTCCAAGCGCTTCACGACGGACGAAGTGTGGCCCGCCGCCCTCCTCGACGCCAATCCAAACTACAAGGGCAAGACGCTGTTCGACGTGCTGTATCGTAATGGCGAGGTCGACAAATTTCCCGTCGGCGAAATCCCCCCGGACTATGAAAACCACGAGTCCAAGGACTTCGGTTTCTATGTGCAGAAGGGGCTGTTCGAGGAATATGCCACGTTCGGCCGCGGCCATGGCCACGACCTCGCTCCCTGGGACACCTATCACGAGGTGCGCGGCCTTCGCTGGCCGGTGGTCAATGGCAAGGAGACCAAGTGGCGCTACCGCGAAGGTCTCGATCCCTACGTCAAGCCGGGCAAGAAGGTCGAATTTTACGGCAACCCGGACGGACGCGCTCGCATCATCGCGGTGCCCTATGAGCCGCCGGCCGAGTCGCCCGATGCTGAGTTCGATCTCTGGCTGGTGACCGGCCGCGTGCTGGAGCACTGGCATTCCGGTTCGATGACCATGCGCGTGCCCGAACTCTACAAGGCGTTTCCCGGCGCGCGCTGCTTCATGCATGCCGAAGACGCGCGTGCGCGCGGCTTGAACCAGGGCGCCGAAATCCGCCTGATGTCGCGGCGCGGTGAGATCCGCACGCGCGTCGATACGACCGGACGCAACCGCATGCCCCGCGGCGTGGTGTTCGTGCCGTGGTTCGATGCCAGCCAACTGATCAACAAGGTCACGCTGGATGCAACCGACCCGATCTCCAAACAGGCGGACTTCAAGAAATGTGCGGTCAAGATCGTTTCCGTTTAAGTGCGATGAAGACGGTCATCGCGGCAATCATCGCCGGCGCCATGGTGCTGGTGTCCGGTGCGATCTATGCGCAGTCTGTCCAGACAACGCCACGGATCGTGCCGCGCGTCACCGGCGCAGCGCAGCCGATGGGCGACGTTCCTGCGCCGCCCTTCCCGCGGCCCGTCACCGACGACAAGCGCGTGATGCGGAACTATCCGGAGCAGCCGCCGGTCATTCCGCATTCGATCGAGAACTATCAGCTCACGCTGCGGGCCAATCGCTGTCTTGAGTGCCATCGCCGTGAATATACCGAAGGCTCCGGTGCGCCGATGATCAGCATTACGCATTTCATGGATCGCGATGGCCAGATGCTCGCCGATGTGACACCGCGACGCTATTTCTGCACGGCCTGCCACGTGCCGCAAACCGATGCGCGTCCGCTCGTTCCGAACACCTTCACCGACATGAAGGCATCCGGCAGGTGAGCGCCATGAAGTGGTTGATATCCAAGTTTCTGTGGTTCTGGCGCATCGCCAGCCGACCGGCCACGCATATCAGCCTCGGCGTGCTGGCGCTGGGCGGCTTCCTCGGTGGCGTGATCTTCTGGGGCGGCTTCAATACGGCGCTGGAAGTCACCAATACCGAGAAATTCTGCACCGGCTGCCATGAGATGCGTGACAACGTGTATCAAGAGCTGCAGCGAACGCCGCATTTCGCCAATCGATCCGGCGTGCGTGCCACCTGTCCTGATTGCCATGTGCCGCATAACTGGACCGACAAGATCGCGCGCAAGATGCAGGCGTCGAAGGAAGTGTGGGGCAAGATCTTCGGCACGATCTCGACGCGCGAGAAGTTCCTCGACATGCGTCTGGAGCTTGCGAAACATGAATGGTCGCGCCTGAAGGCCAATGACTCGCTGGAATGCCGCAACTGCCACTCGGCGATTGCGATGGATTTCACCAAACAGGCACCGCGCGCGGCGGCGATCCATGCCAAGTTCCTCGTCACCGGCGAGCGGACCTGTATCGATTGCCACAAGGGCATCGCGCATGAATTGCCTGACATGACCGGGATCGAGCCCGGCTGGAGCGCCCCGGCCGAGCTTCGCGACCGCCATAGTCACCACATGCCGGATGCGGATGCGCTGTCGCGCTATCTGGCATCGGTGAAGGAGACGCAGCCGTAGGGTGGATGAGCGAAGCTGATCCACCCTACGGCACAGCGTCAGTTCATCGTGATGTTGGCCTTCTCGATTACGCCCTTCCAGCGCTGCGTTTCGCTGGTGATGTATTTGGCGAATTCATCCGGCGGGACCGCCACGGCGACGGCGCCGAGCTCGGACATCTTCTTCTTCGTCTCCGGCTGCTGCATGAATTCGCGGATCGAGACAGAGAGCTTGTCGGTGATGGCCTTTGGCGTGCCGGCCGGTGCCATGAAGCCGTGCCAGGCGACGGCTTCAAAACCCGGCAGGAATTCGGACACTGCCGGCAGGTTCGGATCGAACTCGGCGCGCTTCGGCGAGGCCGTCGCTAGCATCGCGAGCTTGCCGGCCGCCGCATGCGGCAGCAGCAGTGGTACGTTGTCGAAGGCGAGATCGATCTGGCCGCTCAGCAAGTCCGTGACCATTTGGCTCGAGCCCTTGTAGGGCACGTGCACCATCTTGGTGCCGGTCATCTGCTGGAACAGTTCGCCGGCAAGGTGCTGCGTGGTACCGACGCCGGCCGAGCCGAATGTCACCTTGTCGGGATTGGCTTTGATATAGGTGATCAGGTCCGGCACCGTGCGCGCCGCGATCCTGGTCGGGTTCACCACCAGCACATTCGGCACCATGCTGATCTGCGCGATCGGCACGAGATCCTTTTCGGGATTGTAGGACAGTTTTGCGCCATACAGCGTCGGATTGATCGACAGCGCCGAGGTGCTGGCAAGGCCGATCGTGTAGCCATCGGGCGCAGCGCGCGCGACGCGGGTGACGCCGATGATGCTGCCGGCGCCGCCGACATTCTCGATGATGACCGTCGCGCTCATCTTCTTCTGCAGATGCTCCGACACCATGCGCGCAAAGATATCGGCGGTGCCGCCGGCGGCAAACGGAACGATGCTGGTGATCGGGCGGCTCGGGTAATTCGCGTCCTGGGCCGTCGCTTGCGTGAGCGTGCCGAGCGTCAGGCAGGCAGCCATCAGGATTGACCGAAGTCTCATTGAACATTCCTCCATGTGTTTTTCTATTTTGATCGTCGGCGTCCTTTGGTGGACGCTCGATATTGGGGGTGGTGACGAACGTGACGTCGTCACCACCTGCGCGGTCGCCTAGTTCATCGTAACGTTGGCCTTCTCCATCACACCCTTCCAGCGCTGCGTCTCGCTGGCGATGTATTTGGTGAACTCATCCTGCGGGATCGCCACGGCAACTGCGCCGAGTTCGGCCATCTTCTTCTTGGTTTCCGGCAGGCTCATGAATTCGCGGATTTCCGCCGAGAGCTTGTCGACGATCGGCTTCGGCGTTGCCGCCGGCGCGATGAAGCCGTGCCATGCGACAGCCTCGAAGCCCGGCAGGAATTCGGCGACGGCCGGCACATTCGCGTCGAACTCGGCGCGCTTCGGCGTTGCCGTGGCGAGCATCGCCAGCTTGCCGCCGGCCACATGCGGCAGCAGCAGCGGAACGTTGTCGAAGGCGATGTCGATCTGACCCGAGATCAGGTCGGTGACCATCTGGCTCGAACCCTTATAGGGCACATGGACCATCTTGGTGCCGGTCATCTGCTGGAACAGCTCGCCGGCAAGATGCTGCGACGTGCCCGGTCCGGCCGAGCCGAACGTCACTTTGTCTGGATTGGCCTTCATGTATTCGATCAGCTCCGGCACAGTGCGGGCCTTGATGCGATCGGGATTCACGACCAGCACGTTGGGCACGATGCTCACTTGCGCGAAGGCCACCAAATCCTTATCCGGCTGGAACTGAAGCTTGCTGCCATAGAGCGAGGGCGCGATCGCCAGCGGCGAGGTGCTGGCGAGGCCGATCGTATAGCCATCGGGCTGAGCCTTGGCGACACGGTTGACGCCGATATTGCCACCGGCGCCGCCCATATTTTCGACCAGCACGGTGGCGCCGAGCTTCTTCTGCAGGTTCTCCGACACCATGCGCGCGATGATGTCCACCGTGCCACCCGCCGCGAAGGGCACGACGATGGTGATCGGCTTGGTGGGGTATTTCGCATCTTGCGCGCTCGCCTGCCCGACGGCGCCAAAGGCGACGCAGGCGGCCATGAGGATGGATTTGATCTTCATGCGTGTTCCTCTTCTCGAATGGGTATTCTGATGAATGCTTGCAGCCGCGCTTATTGCGCAGGCAGCACTTTTCCGGGATTCATGATGTCGTTCGGATCGAGCATCTGCTTGACGCTGCGCAAGAGTCGCAGCTCGGTGGGCTTGGTGACGCGTGCCAGCCGCTCGCGATTGGCGATGCCGATGCCGTGCTCGGCACTGATGCTGCCGCCGAGCGCGACGGTCTCTTCATCGACGATGGTGTTGATGCCGCGGATCGTGTCCTGGATCTGATCCTTCTGGTTCTGCTCGAGGCCTGGAATGATCGCGAGAATGTGGATGTTGCCGTCGCCGATATGGCCGTGCATCACGATGCGGGCATCAGGCCGATAGGCGGCGATGCGCTTCTCCACCTGCGTGACGAACGTCGCCTGCTGCGACAGGGGCACAGCGCTGTCGTGCGAGATGACGTAACCGGCCTTCTTGCTGCCTTCCGACACGCTGTGGCGGATTTTCCAGAACGCTGCGGCCTGGGTCTCGCTGGAGGCCACAAGCGCATCGGTGATCAGCTCGCGCTCATAGGCACCGCTAAGCAACGCTTCGAGCGCTGCATTCAGATCCACCGACACCAGCGTATCGACGAGTTCGATCAGCACATACCACGGCGTATCCAGCTCGAACGGGATATTCACCAGCGGCAGATTCTCGGCGATCACCTCGATCTGGCCGCGCGACATCACCTCGAAGGCGCCGATGCGGTCACCGAGTTCGGTACGTGCCTGCGCGAGCAGGTCGAGTACCGCGTCGATGCTGTTCAGCTTGGCAAAGGACACTGCCCTCGCCCGCGGCTTCGGAAACAGCTTCAGCACCGCGCCTGTGATAATGCCGAGCGTACCTTCGGCACCGATGAAGAGCTGCTTGGTGTCGAAGCCCGTGGAGTCCTTTCGCAAGGCCGTCATGCCGTCGAGGATCTCGCCATCGGGCAGCACGACTTCGAGGCCTAGCGCGAGTTCGCGTGTGGTACCGTAGCGCAACACGGCGGTGCCGCCGGCATTGGTGGAGAGATTGCCGCCGATCTGGCACGAACCTTCAGCGCCAAGGCTGAGCGGAAACAGGCGGTCGATATCGTCGGCAGCCTTCTGGATGTCGGCGAGGATGCAGCCGGCGTCGACGGCGATGGAGTCACCGAGACGGCTGACGCTGCGGATCTTGTTGAGGCGATCGAGACGCAACACGATCATGTCGCGCTTGCCGAGCGGGGTCGCCGCGCCGCACATGCCGGTATTGCCGCCCTGCGGTACGATAGCGATGCCGGCGGCCGCGCAGGCCTTGACCACGTCGGAGACTTCCTGCGTCGAGCCGGGCTTCACGACGGCCAGCGCCTTGCCGTGATAGCGGCCGCGCCAGTCCACCACATAAGGTTCGAAATCGCCGCCGGGGCCGATGACGTGACGGGGGTCACCGACAATGCGGGCGAGTGTTGCAAGGAATGCAGTATGGTCGGTCAATTCACTCTCCCTCACCGGAACGAGAGGTCGAGCAATCGGCCTTCGAACAGGCGATCGCGCGAGCTTTCGAGATGGAGACGCATGGCCGTGCGCGCCGCTTCGGCGTCGCGATCACGGATCGCTTCAAAAATACTGCTGTGTTCCTCGAACACCTGCTCAAGGCCGGGCCGCGGGCCCATCAGCGACAGGCCGTGCAGCTTCATGCCGACAGCGACGTGGTCCTTGAGAGCGTTCAACGAGGTCGCGAAATAGTGGTTATTGGTCGCCTCGGACACGGCGAGATGGAAAGCATAGTCAGCGTCTTCGCGATGCTTGCGCTTCTTCGTCGCCTCGCGCAGCAGGCCGAGTGCTGCTTCCATCTTGCCGAGATTGTCGTCGCTGCGTCGGCGCGCCGCGAAATGCGCGGCATCGGATTCCATGGTGATGCGGAATTCGAAGCAGCGCTGGATATCGGCGATAGTCTCGACCCGTGCGAAGCCGAGCGGTTGTTGCTGCGCACGCATCTGCACGAAACTGCCCGCGCCCTGTCGGGACGTGATCAGGCCGTCCTCGCGCAATCGGCCAAGGGCTTCGCGCAGTACCGGGCGAGAGACATCGAACATATCAGCGAGTTCGTGCTCGCCGGGCAGCTTCTGGTCCGGTGCGTAGTCGCCATTGGCGATGCGCTGCGCGAGTTCGCCATAGACCTTGTCGACGAGCGAACCGGCGGCACCGCGTGCGGCAGCACCGCGCGGACGCGGCACTTCAGGCAATTCAGGCAATTCAGAGGGATCAATCGGCTTCATGATCGGTCAAACCGCAGCTTACAGGGATGGCGGCGGAGGTTTCGTGTGACAGTCCGATCGCTCGGGAGCGCTGTCGCATGGAAACACTTCCTCGCCCAAAAATTTCGGCGACCATGAGAGACGGTGGCAAACTTGTCAACATGTCAATGTCGAGCGGATGGGCTACCGCGGTTCTATTGCATTGATATGTAGAGGTTAAATCGCATGATCTAATCAAATACCGTGCTGCATCGCACAATCGCTGGCAACTTGTCAGGTTGCTGAAATCGTGGTCGAACGCTCGCTCAATCGGAAAGGACCAGGCGTGACCAACGGACTGAACGGCAAGGCTATCGTGATCATCGGCGCAAGCTCCGGCATCGGCGCTGCCGTGGCGAAGAAATTCGGCGCCCTCGGTGCCAGGCTGATCGTGCACTACAACGGCAATCCGGAAGGCGCCGAGGAAGTGGTCGCGAATATCCGTGCGAGCGGTGGCACGGCCGACCTGCTCCGCGGCGACGTGTCGGAGCGCGCTGAAGCTGCGCGCGTGATCGAGGAGGCCCATGCCAAACTCGGCCGCATCGACGTGCTGATCAACAATGCCGGCGCCATGTTCGGCCGCACTTCGATCGCCAATGCCACCGACGAACAGTATGACGACGTGGTTGATCTCAATATCGGCTCGGTGTTTTTCGCCTGCCGCAAGGTAGCGAAGATCATGGAGACGCAGCGTTCAGGCTCGATCATCAACACGACGTCGGTTGCGGCCCGCAATGGCGGCAGCGGCGGCGCCGGTCTCTATGGCTCGGCCAAGGGTTTTGTCTCGACCATCACGCGTGTGCTGGCGAAGGAGCTGGCTCCGTTCAACGTGCGCGCCAATGCGGTGGCACCGGGCGTGATCATGACGCCGTTCCACCAGCGCTATTCGACCGCGGAGCAGCTTGAAGGCGCCCGCCAGGGCATCCCGCTGGGCCGGATCGGCACGCCGGAGGATTGCGTCGGCGCCTATCAGTTCCTCGCCGACGAGACCATGAGCAGCTACATTACCGGCCAGGTCATCGAGGTGAATGGCGGGCAGATCATGCCGTGAGGTTCTAACCTCTCCCCGCTCGCGGGGAGAGGTCGAGGCCAGCATGCGAAGCATGAAGGCCTCGGGTGAGGGGGAGTCTGCGAGTGAAGCTGAGAGTCCCCCTCACCCGTCGCGGACTTCGTCCGCGCCACCCTCTCCCCGCAAGCGGGGCGAGGGAAACACCAGCGCTTCGTTAGAAGAACTCCTGCAACACGCACCCGAAAGAGCACAACGATGACAGCTCCCTTCCCGACCGGCGTCTACTGCGCCGCGACCACACCCTTCAATGCCGACCTGTCGGTGGATCAGCGCCTGTTCACCTCCCACTGCCAGCGCCTGCTCGATGACGGCTGCACCGGCATCGCCATGCTCGGCACGACTGGCGAAGCCAATTCGCTGTCGTCCCGCGAGCGCATGGCGCTGCTGGACGCCGTGGTGAAGTCGGGGATCGCGCCGTCGAAGCTGCTGCCGGGCACCGGCGTTGCGTCGATCATGGAAACGGTCGAGCTCACGAAACACGCGGTTGCCAATGGCGTCGGCGCTGTCGTGATGCTGCCGCCGTTCTACTACAAGGGCGTGTCCGATGATGGCATCGTCGATGCCTATACGGCTGTGATCGAGCGCGTCGCCGATCCGCGCCTGCGCGTCGTGCTCTATCACATCCCGCAGATGTCGGCGGTGCCGATCTCGCTCGACGTCATCGATCGGTTGCGCAAGCGCTTCCCGGAAATCGTAGTCGGCATCAAGGATTCCGCGGGCGAGTTCGCCAATATGAGCGCCATCGTCGATCGCTTCCCGGGTTTCTCGGTGCTGGTTGGCGCCGATCCCCTGATGCTCAAGCTACTGCCGATGGGCGGCGCCGGCTGCATCACGGCGGCGTCGAACCTTGTCGGCCGTGAACTTGCCACCGTATTCAACGGCTTCAACGACCCAGCAAAACAGGCTGAAGTCACCGCCGCGCAGGACCGGATCGTGGCGACGCGCAATGCGGTGTCCACTTATGTGCAGCTTCCCTCGCTGAAGGTGCTGCTGGCGAAGCGCGACAACAATGACAACTGGCTGCGGGTGCGGCCGCCGCTGACCGGCCTCGGCGCTGCTGAAGCTGCCAAGGTCCGCGAGTCGCTGTCCGTCTAGACAGCCGTGGCTGCGAATGCGCGCCAGCCTTTGGCGCGCAGTTCGCAGGCCGGGCATTTGCCGCAGCCATAGCCCCAGTCGTGCAGCGACCCTCGTTCGCCGAGATAGCAGGTGTGCGAGTGTTCGCGGATCAGGTCGACGAGGCCCTGCCCGCCAAGCTCATGCGCCAGCGCCCAGGTCGCCGCCTTGTCGCGCCACATCAGCGGTGTGTGCAGCGTGAAATTCTTGGCCATGCCGAGATTGAGCGCCTGCTGCAGCGCCTTGATGGTGTCGTCGCGGCAGTCGGGATAGCCGGAGTAATCCGTCTCGCACATGCCGCCGATGATGTGGATGATGCCGCGTCGATAGGCCAGCGCTGCGGCGAATGTCAGGAACACCAGATTGCGGCCGGGCACGAACGTATTGGGCAGCCCGTCGGCGCCCATCTCGATGGCGACGTCGCGCGTCAGCGCGGTATCGGAGATCGCTGACAGCGTCGGGATATCCAGCGTGTGGCTGTCGCCAAGTTTGGTGGCCCAGTCGGCATTTAATGCCTTCACACCGGCCAGCAGCTTGTCGCGGCTATCGAGCTCGATGGCATGGCGCTGGCCGTAAGCGAAGCCGAGCATCTCGACGCGTTTGAAGCGCGCCAGCGCCCAGGCCAGACAGGTTGCGGAATCCTGGCCGCCGGAGAACAGCACCAGCGCGGTTTGATCTGGGAAAGTGTCGCTCATGGGCTGCAGATAGCACTCCCCAGAGCTGTGTGAAAGACAGGCAAAACCAGGCATTTCCGCTGGGCCACGCCGCCGTCCTGCGGCATAGCAAAGGCTCCTGCTGTGAAACTTGGTGCCTCATGACCCCTTCCCGCGATATCGCCGGCCTGATCGAGATCATGGCCCAGTTGCGCACGCCCGTGACGGGCTGCCCATGGGATCTGGAGCAGGATTTCGCGAGTATCGCGCCCTATACGATCGAGGAAGCCTATGAGGTCGCCGATGCCGTCGCCCGACACGATCTCCATGACCTCTGCGACGAACTCGGCGATCTCCTGCTGCAGGTGGTGTTCCACGCCCGGATGGCCGAAGAGCAGAACGCATTCGCGTTCGGCGACGTCGTGGAGGCGATCACCCGCAAGATGATCCGCCGGCATCCGCATGTATTCGCCGACAAGGACGGCAACCTGACGCTTGGCCATGTGAAGGGCGTCTGGGACCGCATCAAGGCCGAGGAAAAGGCTGAGCGTGCTGCGCGGCGCGGCGTGGACGTTCCGCCACCCTCCTCATTCCTGGCCAGCGTCAAGACCGGGCAACCGGCGTTGAGCCACGCCATGGAGCTGCAGACAAAAGCCTCCAGCGTCGGCTTCGACTGGAACGACCCACGCGCGGTGCTGGCGAAAATCCGCGAGGAAGCTGACGAGATTGAAGCAGCGCTCGATCGCGGCGACCAGAGCGAAGTGGCAGCCGAGACCGGCGATCTGATGTTCGCGCTGGTCAATCTCGCGCGGCATGTGAAGGCCGATCCGGAGCTGGCGCTCCGCGGCACCAATGCGAAATTCGAACGGCGCTTCGGCTATATCGAACGGGCGCTCGCGACGAAGGGAAGCTCGCTGCAGGAGGCGTCGCTCGAACAGATGGATGCGCTGTGGAACGAGGCGAAGGGCGCGGAGTAGCCGTCAGTAGTCCACGGGATGCAACACCGCGCCGTATTTGCTGATCACCACATCGCGCTTCGTCTCATCGACGCGCACCACCATGTCAAAATGCCCGTCGTGAAGCTCCTTCACGAGAATCTCGGCATTGCGATGTAGCCAGCTCACGCCGGCGCCATCGGCGGCATCTATTTGCAGATCCAGCGTCACGCGTGCCGCGGCAAGCCGCTCCTCGATGGCGTTGAGCAGCGCATCGATGCCCTCGCCTGTCTCTGCCGAGACCATGAAACACGGCTTCTCGGGCGGACGGCGGGCAGCGATATTGGCGAGGTTCTCGCGCTCGTCCGGCGAGAAACGATCGATCTTGTTCCAGACTTCGAGGATGCGTGCCGATGCATCGGTATCGATGCCGAGCTGGCGCAAAACCTTGTCGACGTCGCTCTGCTGCGCGTCGGCGTCTTCGTGCGAGATGTCGCGAACATGCAGGATGATGTCGGCTTCCAGCACCTCTTCCAGCGTCGCGCGGAAGGCCGCCACGAGCTGGGTCGGCAGATTGGAGATGAAGCCCACCGTGTCCGACAGCATCGCCTTGCCGCCATGCGGCAGCGTGAGCGCACGCAGCGTCGGATCGAGGGTCGCGAACAACATATCCTCGGCCTGCACGTCGGCGCGGGTCAGGCGGTTGAACAGCGTCGACTTGCCGGCATTGGTGTAGCCGACGAGAGCGACGACGCGATACGGCACGCGCTGGCGACCGGCGCGATGCAGGCGCCGCGTCGCCTGCACTTTCCTGAGATCGGCCTCTAACCGCGCGATGCGGTCGCCGATCATGCGGCGATCGGCCTCGATCTGGGTTTCGCCGGGGCCGCCCATGAAGCCGAAGCCGCCGCGCTGGCGCTCCAGATGGGTCCACGACCGGACCAGACGGCTGCGCTGATAATTGAGATGCGCAAGCTCGACCTGCAGCGTGCCTTCCTTGGTCTTGGCGCGGCGGCCGAAGATTTCGAGGATGAGGCCGGTGCGGTCGAGCACCTTGGCCTTCAGTTCCTTTTCGAGATTGCGCTGCTGGATTGGCGACAGCGCGCAGTCCATCACCACGATGCCGATCTCGTTCGCCGCGATCAGGCCGGCGATCTCCTCGACCTTGCCCTTGCCGAGATAGGTGGCCGGGCGGATCTGGCTCAGCGGCGCGGCTACGGCCTCGACCACGGTCAGGTCGATGGCGCGTGCGAGACCGACCGCCTCTTCGAGCCGGGCTTCCGTATCGCGGACATGAGAATAGGCTTGCGCGTCGGCGTCGCCCCGCCGTTCGCGCAGATAAGGACCGACCACGAGAACGCGGCCGGTCGATTCGCTGCTGGCCGAGGGTCGGTCGGCAGCATTGCCTTCGAAGCTACGAAATTCCAATCAAGCGTCTCTCAGGAGTTCGCTCAAGCCGGATCCTCGCCACCCTCAAAAAGCTGAATCGGTGCGCCCGGCATGATGGTCGAGATCGCATGCTTATACACCAGCTGCGAGTGTCCGTCGCGCCGGAGCAGAAGACAGAAATTATCGAACCAGGTGACAATGCCCTGCAATTTGACGCCGTTCACCAGAAAGATCGTGAGCGGAGTCTTGGTCTTGCGTACGTGGTTGAGGAAGGTGTCCTGTAGATTTTGTGCGCGGTCTGCCGCCATTTTTTTTAATCCCGCAGTCTGTTTTGTTGCTTTTTTTGAACCCGGCGCAGCCCTCTCCGGGGCCTTACCAAGCTGCCGCACTTTCCCCTGAGATCCCCCTCCGGGAGCGCGACGACGTGATTAGACGGCAGGCGCGCTTTTTAGGCAAGCCGGAACGCGGAATTGGTGCCTAAAAGCGCGGCAAATTTTATGAAATCGCTGCGAATTTATGGAATTCCTGCCTCAGGCGCGTCGCGATACCACCAGGCTTGCCGTCACCGATCGGTTTGCCATCGATATTGATGACCGGCATCACGATCTGACTCGCCGACGAGACGAAGGCTTCCGCGGCGTCATAAGCCTCTGCCGGTGTGAAGTTCCGCTCTTCCAGCTTGAGCTGCATCGAGGCCAGGACCTCGATCAGTACGGCGCGGGTGATGCCTGCGAGAATGCCTGATACGGCCGTGCGCGTAACCACCTTGCCGTCCTTGGTGACGATCCAGGCGTTGCACGACGCGCCCTCGGTGACGAAACCGTCAGCGTCGACATACCAGGCCTCATAGGCGCCCTTGTCGCGGGCTTCCTGTCGCGCCAGCACATTGGGCAGCAGACCGACAGTCTTGATGTCGACGCGCGGCCAGCGATTCTCGGCCGTGGTGATGACCTTCACGCCCTTGGCAGCAGTCGCCTGGTTCTTGGCGAAGTTGAGCGATTTCGCCGTCACGACCACGCTGGGCTTCACATCCGGCGACGGAAATCCATGATCGCGATGGGCGACGCCGCGGCTGATCTGCAGATAGACAATGCCGTAATTGATGCGATTGCGGCGAATGACTTCCTGCATCACCACCTTGAGCGATGTCAGCGGCATGGCCTCGGCGATGCGCAGCTCCCGCAATGATCTCTGCATGCGCGCAATATGGCGGGGAAAGTCGACCATCTTGCCGCCGATGATCTCGCAGACCTCGTAAATGCCATCAGCGAATTGATAGCCGCGGTCCTCGACGTTCACGGCGGCATCGCGCAGGTTGACGTATTGACCATTCACATAGGCGATGCGCGACATGTTCGTTCCGAGGCTTGAGTTGAAGCTTGAGGTGAGATGAGTGATTTAGCCGACACCGAGCGCTTTGAGCTTGCGGTGCAAGGCGGAGCGCTCCATGCCGACGAATTCGGCGGTGCGCGAGATATTACCCGAGAAACGGCTGATCTGCGCAATCAGATAATCGCGCTCGAACACTTCGCGGGCTTCGCGCAGCGGCAGACCCATGATGTGCTCGCCATTATTGCTGGTGGGCATCGACGGCACCATCGAACCGACATCCTGCGGCAGCATGTCGGCGGTGATGATCACTTCCGGCCCGCCGCCGGCGAGGATCATGACGCGTTCGACGTTGTTGCGAAGCTGGCGGATATTGCCGGGCCAGACGTGGGATTGCAGGACCGCCATGGCATCCTCGCCGATCTGCCGTTTCGGCAGGCCCGTCGCGATGGAGATCTGCTCCATGAAATATTCGATGAGCTCCGGAATATCCTCGCGGTGCTCGGACAGCGGCGGCACGCGGATCGGCACCACCGAGAGGCGATGATAGAGATCCTCACGGAAACGACCCTCGGCGATTTCTTCTTCGAGATTGCGCGCGGTCGACGAAATGATGCGGACGTCGACATTGACCTTGGTGGTGCCCCCTGCCCGCATGAAAGTCTGATCGACCAGCACGCGCAAGATCTTGTTCTGGGTCTCGCGGGGCAGATCGCCGATCTCATCGATGAATAGCGTGCCACCATGAGCCTCTTCCAGGGCTCCTGCCTTACGCGCCTGTTCGCCATTGGACTGTTCGATGCCGAACAGTTCGACTTCCATGCGCTCCGGCGTAATCGCAGCAGCGTTGATAACGACGAACGGTCCCGTGGAGCGGGCAGAGGCCGTGTGCAGCGTGCGCGCGGCGAGCTCCTTACCGGCGCCCGACGGGCCGACGATGAGAATGCGGCTATTGGCCTTGGCGGCGCGATCGATGGTCTGGCGCAGCTGGTTCATGGCGGCGGAGCGCCCGGTCAGCGAATTGGCGACCGGCGCGAGTTGCTTCAGTTCCTTGACTTCGCGTTTCAGCCGCGATGTCTCGAGCGCGCGCGTCGCGACAAGGATCAGCCGGTCAGCCTTGAACGGCTTTTCGATGAAGTCATAGGCGCCACGCTTGATCGCCGCGACCGCGGTTTCGATATTGCCGTGGCCTGAGATCATCACCACAGGCAATTCGGGATTGTCGCGCTTGACCTGCTCGAGCAGTTGCAGGCCGTCGAGCTTGCTGCCCTGCAGCCAGATGTCCAGAAACACCATGTTGGGGCGGCGATTGGCGATTTCCGCGAGCGCGGAATCGCTGTCTCGTGCTGTGCGGGTGGTGAAGCCCTCATCGTCCAGAATGCCCGCAACAAGATCGCGAATATCGGCTTCGTCGTCGACGATCAGAATGTCATTTGCCATGGGTCAAAATATCCTGGTCACGTTTATTCTTGTCAGTTGCCGGTAGCAGTTTTGATCTTCGGTTCGTCATCAGGCGGGGCTTCCGGTTCACTCTTATCCGCGTCAGCCTTCTGACCGGAGATGGAAAACCGCAGTCGCATCCAGGCACCGCGCTGTCCTGGACGAACACTCGATGCGTCACCAAGTTCGATGCCTCCACCGTGATCCTCGAGCACCTTGCCGACGATCGCGAGGCCGAGGCCAGTGCCCTTCTCGCGAGTCGTGACATAGGGTTCGAGCAAACGCGACCTGTTGACGGTCGGCAGACCGATGCCGTTGTCGATCACGTCGATCACGATCATGTCGTTCTCGCGCGACGCTGTGACGCCAATACGACCTTTGCCAAGTTCCTCTGGCGGCACGGCCTCGATCGCCTCTGTCGCATTCTTGATGATATTGGTGAGCGCCTGCGAGATCAGCCGGCGGTCGAACCGCGCGCGCATCGGCTCTTCCTTGATCTCGGCGGAGATGTCGAGGTCGGGGTGACCGACCCGCATCAGGAATACGGCCTGACGCACAGTGTCGGCGACATCCTCACCCTCGATCACGGGTTTGGGCATGCGCGCAAAGCGCGAAAATTCGTCGACCATGCGCCGGATGTCATCGACCTGCCGGACGATGGTATCGGTGCATTGTTCGAAGATCGCCTTGTCGTCGACGATCACCTTGCCGAACTTGCGCTTGATGCGCTCGGCAGAGAGCTGGATCGGCGTCAGCGGATTTTTGATCTCATGCGCGATGCGGCGCGCCACATCGGCCCAGGCCGAGGTGCGCTGTGCCGAGACGAGTTCGGTGATGTCGTCGAGGGTGATGATGTAGCTGTCGCGCGACTGGCTGGTCTGTTCGGCGCTGACGCGCACCGACAGATTGCGCTCCTGCCCGTCGCGGGTGATCGTCACCTGTCCTTGCACCAGCCGCTGCGATCCCTCGCGTGCGGTCTGCATCAATTCGTCGAGCTCGGGAATGATCTCGTGCAGCGGATGGCCCAGCGTCTCGGACTCCGAATGTCCGACAAGCTTCTCGGCCGAGCGGTTGAGAATGCCGATCATGTTCGAGCCGTCGACGCCGATGATGCCGGCGCTGGCCGATGATAACACCGCCTCGATGAAACGGCGGCGGCTGTCGATGACGTCGCTGGCGCTGACCAGTTCGTCACGCTGGGTACGCAGCTCCTGCGTCATCTTGTTGAAAGTCTCGCCGAGATGGGCGAGATCGCCCTCCGACTGGATCACCGGCACCTGGACATGAAGATCACCGGTCGAAACCATGTTCGCAGCGCCCATCAGGCGGCGGATCGGCGCCACCAGCCAGTTGGCGAAATTCAGCCCGATCAGCACGGCGGACATCAGCACCGTCAGTGCGATCACGGTGAACATCAGCGCGAAGGCGACCTGAATGCCGAGTCTGCGCGATTCCAGTTCGGCATATTCGGCCGCACCCGCCTGGCTCTGGTTCATCTGCGCGACCACGCGCGGATCGAGCTTGCGGGCGACATAGAGGAACATATTGTCGAACGCTCGCAATCGGATCACGGCGGCGACGTAGTTTCCCTCGGGGATCACAGCGATGGCCGGCTCGGATGCGCTGACATTGACGAGAAAGTCTGCCGGCGGCGGTGAGAATTCCTGTTTGATGCCAGGCTGGTCGGGTTCGATGACATTGCGATCCTTGTCGATCAACATGGCGCCCGGCAGATTGCGCGCGGTTGCATTTGCCAGCATCAACGAACGGAACGTACCGCGGTCCTGATAGAAAAGCGGCTGGATGCGCGCGAGATCGTCGGCCATGCCGAGGATATCGCCGCCAATCAACTGGCCGTGCTCGTGCAGATAGGCACTGGCAATCACGAGCGAATTGTTGATGACCGCCTTGGTTGGGCCGGAGAACAGCCGGTCGAGGCCGCGGTCGAGGGTCACATTGGCGACGATCGAGACGAGCACCGCCGGCAGTACGGCGATCACCGAGAACAGGCTGACGATCTGCACATGCAGCCGGGCCGCCGCCCTGCCCCTGCGACGCGCCTGGACAACCTTCCAGATCTCCCGCGCAATGATCAGGACCAGCAGGAGGACGCTGGCGGCATTGATCAGAAGGAAGGTGACGACAACCTGATGGGTCGGCGCGATTGGCGTAAGGCCGTTCAGGACGAGGAAGGTCAGGCATGACGACAGGAGCGCCAGGCCGACAGCCAATGGTACGAACAGCCGTCGCAGGGTCCACCTGCGCGGCTCCGCCATCGACGGTTCATAGGCTGTAGCCGACGTGTCTGCGCTGGTCATTCCGACAATGTGGTGAGCGTGGACGCCGTGCGGCTGCCGGAGACAGCCCGGACCGCACTGATGCAATCATACAACAATGTTGCCCAATTACGACAAATCCACGGCGCAGACTAGCCAACGAAAACGCATACCCTGCGTTTTCGTTTGTTTTTGCGTTTCAAACCCTGGAATTACTCGATCTCACTGCCGGGATCAGCCGCCGGTTCGATAGACCTGAATGTCGAGGTCGCGAATCTTCTTCCGCAGGGTGTTGCGGTTGAGGCCGAGCAGATCCGCAGCGCGGATCTGGTTGCCTCGGGTCGCGGCCAGTGCTGCGGTCAGCAGCGGTACCTCGATCTCGCGGAGAATGCGGTGATAGAGACCCGGCGGCGGCACGCCGTTCGGGAAACCGGAGAAGTGCGAGGACAGATAGACCTCGACGGCCCCACCGAGATTATCCACGCCAGTCGGCGCGCTACCACCCGAGGCCACAGCGGGCGGCGCCAGTTCGCCGTCGATCACCGAGCCGGTGATAACGTCCTGCGGATACAATGCCGCGAGGCGGCGTGCGAGGTTTTCGAGTTCGCGGACGTTGCCCGGCCAGCGATGCTGCTTCATGCGCTCGAGCGCCAGGGCGTCGAGCTTCTTCGGCGGCAGGCCATCCTTCTCCGCGAGTGCAAAGAAGTGGCGGATCAGATCGGGCAGATCCTCGATGCGCTCGCGCAGCGGCGGTAGCCGCAGCGGCACGACGTTGAGGCGGAAGAACAGATCCTCGCGGAACAGGCCCTGCTGGATCAGGATACGCAGATCCTTGTTGGAGGCGGCGACGATACGCACGTCGGTCTTGATCGGCGTGCGGCCGCCAACGGTCGTGTATTCGCCCTGCTGCAGCACGCGCAACAAACGTGTCTGGGCTTCCATCGGCATGTCGCCGATTTCGTCCAGAAACAGAGTGCCCCCTTCGGCCTGCTCGAAGCGGCCGGTGGCGCGGGCATTGGCGCCGGTGAAGGCGCCGCGCTCATGGCCGAACAATTCGGATTCGATAAGATCGCGCGGGATCGCCGCCATGTTGACCGCCACGAACGGGCCGTTGCGGCGCTTGCCGTAGTCGTGCAGCGCGCGGGCCACCAGTTCCTTGCCGGTGCCGGACTCGCCGGAGATCATCACCGTCAGATCGGTCTGCATCAGGCGGGCGAGGACGCGGTAGATTTCCTGCATCGCCGGCGAGCGGCCGACCAGCGGGATCGAGTCGAACTCGCCGTCATCGGCGTGGCTGGCGACACGCTCCTTCGGCTCCGCCAAAGCGCGGCCGACAATCGCGATCAGTTCCTTCAGATCGAACGGCTTCGGCAGATACTCATAGGCGCCGCGTTCCGACGCGCGGATCGCGGTCATGAAGGTGTTCTGCGCGCTCATCACGATAACCGGCAGATTGGGGCGCATCTTCTTGATACGCGGCAGCAGATCGAACGCGTTCTCGTCGGGCATCACCACGTCGGTGATCACAAGGTCGCCCTCGCCCTGGCTGACCCAGCGCCACAACGTGGCTGCGTTCCCGGTCAGGCGAACCTCATATCCGGCGCGCGACAGCGCCTGATTGAGGACGGTGCGGATCGCCGTATCATCGTCCGCAACCAGAATGCTACCTGCAGCCATCGTTAGTCCTCGTCTTACGTCTGTGAGGTGTGCGTCGAGGCCGCGGGGGCATCGGCGCTGCTCGGATCAAGGGTCTTGTCGTCCAATTTCTTGGCGGGGTTGAACATCGGCAACAGCACGCGAAACGTCGTCTTTCGTGGCTGAGATTCACATTCGATGATCCCACCGTGATCGCCGACAATCTTCGCAACCAATGCAAGACCCAGGCCGCTTCCGGTGGGCTTGGTGGTGACGAAGGGATCGAACAGGTTGGGCAGCAGATCTTCGGGAACGCCGGGGCCGTTGTCCTTGACGCAGAACTCCAGCGGCAATGATACGCGCGATTTCTTGCCCGGCACCGACAGCCGCACGCCCGGCCGGAACGCGGTGGTGAGCTGGATTTCGCCGTCGGAGCCGAGATCGACGATGGCTTCCGCGGCGTTCTTCACCAGATTCAGGAACACCTGAATCAGCTGATCCTGATTGGCCAGCACGGGCGGCAGCGACGGGTCGTAATCCTCGATGAAGCGGATGTTGCGGGCAAAGCCCGACTGCGCGAGGCGCTTCACGTGATCGAGCACGGAGTGAATGTTGACCGGGCCGCGCGCCACCGGACGGTCGTCGCCGAACACTTCCATGCGGTCGACCAGCGTCACGATGCGGTCGGCCTCGTCCATGATCAGCCGCGTCAGCATGCGGTCTTCGGACGATGCCGACTGCTCCAGAAGCTGTGCGGCGCCGCGAATGCCCGACAGCGGATTCTTGATTTCATGCGCCAGCATGGCCGCCAGTGCGATCACCGACCGGGCCGCGCTGCGATGGGTGAGCTGCCGATCCATCTTGTCGGCAATGGTGCGCTCCTGCAGCATCACCACAATATGTCCGGGACGCTCTGTGAGCGGCGCGACATGCAGATCGACCTGACGGTCGCCGCCGATGCGGGGCGTGCCCAGATCCACCTTGTATTCGTTCACCGGCGAACCGGCGGCGCGAACCTGATCGATCAGCGCCAGCAGCGGACTGCCGAATGGCACCAACTCTTTCAGAGACTGCCTGCGCAGGAACTGCGTAGAAATCTCGAAAAAGGATTCTGCAGCCATATTGGCGTCGACGATCTTGCCATCGGGTGCGATCAGGATCACCGGATTCGGTAGTGCGTTGAGAATGGCCTCACTGTCGGTCGGGACAGGGCGACGGTGCTCTGCGGCGTTCATGCGGCAGCACTCCATGCGAAATCATCAAAAGCGTCATTCAGAGATCGCTGCACACCGGAGGGATCTTCGGATGTAAGGATCTTCTGTCGCCAGGTCGTCAGGGTCTCAGCCGGCGCGCAGCTCGTAGCCGCGGCCGCATCGAGCGCCCAGCCGAGATGTTTGCGCGCGTGGCGCAGGCCGATGCGCAGGCCGTAGTGACGGACAACATCGTCGTAGAGGGCACAGATATAAGCGAGCTGCTGCTGCAGCGACGGCACGGCTTCCGCGATGCCGTTTTCGAGACGTCGGCCAATCTGGCCGGGCAGCCACGGCATGCCCTGCGCGCCCCGCCCCATCATCACGGCATCGGCGCCGGACATCTTCAGCGCACTCACCGCCTTGTCGTAGGAGGTGATGTCACCATTGACGATCACTGGGATGCTCACCGCGTCCTTCACCGGGCGCACAGCGCTCCAGTCGGCTTCGCCCTTGTAGAACTGGCAACGGGTGCGGCCGTGCACGGTGATGAGCTGCACACCCGCCTCTTCCGCGCGCTTCGCAAGCTCGGGCGCATTCAGCGTGCGATCGTCCCAGCCCAGTCGCATTTTGAGAGTCACAGGCACTTTCACGGCAGCGATGGTCGCTTCGATCAGCTTCAATGCGTGGTCGAGGTCGCGCATCAGCGCCGAGCCCGACTGGCCACCTGTGACGTGCCGCGCCGGGCAGCCCATATTGATATCGATGATGTCGGCGCCGGCGGCTTCGGCCACACGGGCCCCCTCGGCCATCCAGTGGGTCTCACAGCCGGCCAGCTGGACCACATGTGGGCCAATCCCGGTCGCTTCGCAGCGCAATACCGACATGGGACGACCATTGACGAGATCATCGCTGGCGGTCATTTCTGACACGACGAGGCCGGCCCCGAGTTCGGCGGTGAGCCGCCGGAACGGCGCATCGGTGATACCCGACATCGGCGCCAGAACGACCCGGTTGGCGATCTCGATGCCACCGATTTGTAACGGCTTGCTATATACTGAGTCCGGGGTGGTCACAGACCTGCTCGTCGTTGTCTCGTCCGCTGCATTGCGGGCATAGGGCGCATAATGCGCACATTTGTTGTGCAGTCAACCGTCATGCCTACACATTAGACAGATGCGCTCATTTTGCAAGTGCAGTGCAGCAATGCACTCTTATGCAGCCACGAGAATGTAATCATACTGTTTTTGCCCGCGGCCGTGCTAAGGGCTGTGCGATCACCGCTTACCCCTTAATCACCTGACCCTGATGACAAAATCACCTAATCCTGCCGGTTTGAAGACAGCCGCCATTATTGTTGCCGCTGGCCGCGGCCTCCGCGCTGGCGCCGGTGCACCGAAGCAATATCGCATGATCGGAGGCCGCAGCGTTATCTCGCGGGCTATGGAGCCGTTCTGCAACCATCCCCAGGTCTTTGCGGTCCAGCCGATTACAAATCCCGACGACATCGCGATCTTCAACGAGGCGGTCAGCGATCTGAGGTATCATGTTCCTGCCAATGGCGGTGCGACGCGTCAGGCGTCGGTGCATGCCGGACTGGAAGCACTGGCAGATCACGCGCCGGACATCGTGCTGATTCACGATGCAGCCCGCCCGTTCGTGACCCCTGCTTTGATCGAGCGCGCGATCGCCGCGGCACAGATCACTGGCGCTGCGGTGCCCGGCGTCGCCGTTACCGATACGATCAAACAGGTCAACGAGGCCGGACACGTGGAAGCGACGCCGGACCGTGCACGCTTGCGCAGCGCGCAAACGCCACAGGCATTTCGTTTTGATGTCATCCTTGAAGCGCATCGTCGTGCTGCAAAGGAAGGCCGCGATGATTTCACCGATGATGCCGCGCTCGCCGAATGGGCGGGATTGACCGTGGCAACCTTTGAAGGCGATCTTGCAAATATGAAGCTCACGACTCCCGAAGATTTCATTCGCGAAGAAGCGCGTCTCGCCGCCTCGCTCGGCGATATCCGTATGGGCACGGGCTATGACGTGCACGCCTTCGGCGACGGCGATCATCTGATGATCTGCGGCGTCCGCGTCCCGCATACGCGGGGCTTTCTCGCGCATTCCGATGGCGACGTCGGCCTGCATGCATTGGTAGATGCGATCCTGGGCGCGCTGGCTGATGGTGATATCGGTTCGCACTTCCCGCCGAGCGATCCCCAGTGGAAGGGCGCGGCGTCTGACAAATTCCTGAAATACGCCGTCGATCGCGTCACCGCACGCGGTGGCCGTATCGCCAATCTCGAAGTGACGCTGATCTGCGAGCGGCCCAAAATCGGCCCGCTGCGCGATGCGATGCGCGAGAAGATCAGCGAGATCTCCGGCGTGGCGCTATCGCGCGTCGCGGTGAAGGCGACCACCAGCGAACGTCTCGGCTTCACCGGCCGTGAAGAAGGTATCGCCGCGACTGCGGCTGCTACCATTCGCCTTCCCTGGATGGACTGACATGGCAGCGAGCGACGCACGAGCCCTCTCCCGCGCGCTGCTCGATCTCTGCCGCAGCCGCAAGCTGACGATCGCGACCGCCGAGTCCTGCACCGGCGGCCTTGTCGCTGGCGCACTGACCGAAATTCCCGGCTCGTCCGACGTGATCGATCGCGGCTTCGTCACCTATTCCAATGCCGCCAAACACGCGATGCTCGGCGTCAAGACGGCGACGCTCGACAGCTTTGGTGCGGTCAGCAAGGAGACGGCGATCCAGATGGCGGTCGGCGCGCTCGAAGAAGCGGATGTCGATCTCGCGGTCTCGATCACGGGAATCGCTGGCCCCGGTGGTGCAACGCCGGGCAAGCCGGTCGGCCTCGTGCATTTTGCCGTAGCGGCGCGTGACGGCCGCATCGTCAATAAGGAATGCCGTTTCGGCGCCATCGGCCGTAGCGCGGTGCGTCAGCGTTCCGTGCTTGAAGCTCTACGGATGCTGATGGAATTGGCTCGTGGGCCACAGCCGCCGGCCAAGAAGCGCGAAGCAGCGAGCCTGGCGCGCCCGCGCGTGGCACGGTCGCCGCGACGGACCGCCGTCAAACGACGCAGGCCGACCGCACCGCTAAAAAAGCCGACGACTAAGAAGTAGACGGAACGCTTGAGACGCGCGGGCTGCGATAAACTTCGTCCGCGCGCTTCTCGAAGGCTACGGCAAAGCGCTGGAATGCAGCATCGAACATCGTGCCCATCAGCATCGCCAGCATGCGGCTCTTGAACTCATAGGCGATGAAGAAGCCGACGTCGCATTCCTGACCTTCAGCCTTCGGCTCAAAGGTCCAGCGGTTTTCGAGATTGCTGAACGGACCACGCAGATATTCGACCATGATCTTCAGGTTCGGCCGATCCAGCGTCACGCGGCTGGTGAAGGATTCCTGCACCAGCTTGAACGACACAGTCATGTCGGCAACAATGACCTCGGTGCCATTCTCCTGCGGCGTACGCTGGCGAATCTTCAGCGACTTGCACAGCGGTACGAATTCCGGATAGCGCTCGACATCGGCAACCAGATCGAACATCTGGGAGGCGCTGTGACGCACGCGGCGCTTGTTGGCAAATCTCGGCATCGTCGCGTTCTCAGCGCGCGAGAGCGGCGCGCGCAGCCTGCAGCTTGGCGAAATCCTCGCCGGCATGATGCGACGAGCGCGTCAGCGGGCTCGCCGACACCATCAGGAAGCCCTTGGTGTAGGCGACTTTCTCATAGCCCGCGAATTCATCCGGCGTGACGTAGCGCGACACCACGTGATGCTTGCGCGTCGGCTGCAGATACTGGCCGATCGTGAGGAAGTCGATATCGGCGGAACGCATGTCGTCCATCACCTGCAGCACCTCGTGGCGCTCCTCGCCGAGGCCGACCATGATGCCGGATTTGGTGAAGATGGTCGGGTCGAGTTCCTTGACCTTCTGCAGCAGGCGCAGCGAATGGAAATAGCGCGCGCCCGGTCGCACTGTCAGATAGCGCGACGGCACGGTTTCGAGATTGTGGTTAAACACGTCGGGCTTCGCCGCGACGACGACTTCGAGGGCGCCCGGCTTGCGCAGGAAGTCAGGCGTCAGGATTTCGATGGTGGTCGTGGGACATGCCGCGCGAATGGCGCGAATCGTCTGCGCAAAATGTTCGGCGCCGCCATCGGCGAGATCGTCGCGGTCCACCGAGGTGATGACCACGTGATGCAGGCCGAGCTTGCGCACGGCTTCGGCCACATGCTCGGGCTCCATGCCGTCGAGCGCGTTAGGCATGCCGGTTTTGACGTTACAGAACGCACAGGCGCGGGTGCAGGTGTCACCCATGATCATGAAGGTGGCGTGCTTCTTCTGCCAGCACTCGCCGATATTCGGGCAGCCAGCTTCCTCGCACACGGTAACGAGGCCGTTCTCCTTGACGATCTTGCGGGTGTCGCCATAGCCACGGCTGGTCGGCGCACGGACCCGGATCCAATCCGGCTTCGGCGGCGAGAACAGATCCGGGCGATTCACTTTTTCAGGGTGACGCGGGCGGAGCGGTGTGGTGGAAACGGTATCGAGGACGACGACCATGAACTGTCCGTTCTGAGTGAAGCCTTAGGTAATCCGCCGGGCCCTATCCTGCAACCCGCCCTCGCCTTGCCCGGCCCTGCATCGTAACATAGCAGGCAGAATGGCTCCAAAACCTCACCAAATCCCCCAAAAGCTCGGCAAGGCACTCAAACGCAGCTTTTTCGCGCGGAGCGTGCACGATGTGGCCCCCGAACTGATTGGTGCGACGCTTCTGGTGGATGGCATCGGTGGCGAGATCGTCGAGGTCGAGGCCTATCATCACACCGAGCCCGCGGCCCATTCCTTCAACGGGCAGACGCCGCGCAACCAGATCATGTTCGGGCCGCCCGGCTTTGCCTATGTCTACCGCTCCTACGGCATCCACTGGTGCGTGAACTTCGTCTGCGAGGCCGAGGGATCGGCCAGCGCGGTGCTGATCCGGGCACTGCAGCCGACCTTCGGGATTGGCGAGATGCAGCTGCGGCGCGGGCTGCAGGATGAGCGCATGCTGTGCTCGGGACCCGGCAAGGTCTGCCAAGCGCTCGGCATCAGTATCGCGCATAACGGGCTGGCTTTGGACAAGCCGCCGATTGCGATTCATGCCCGCACCGAAGTGCCGGACATCGTCGCCGGCATCCGCATCGGCATCACCAAGGCAGTCGAGCTGCCGTGGCGCTATGGGGTGAGAGGCTCGCGTTATCTCAGCAAGCCGTTTGCGAGGTAGCTATAACGCCCTTCGAAGAAGCATCGCTCACACCGCGTTCTTGAGCCGCTCCAGCGCTTCCAGCGTCTTGGCCTTGCGGGCCTCGGCCGCCTCGCGCTTCTCGCGCTCTTCCTCGACGATCTCTTCCGCCGCGTTGGCGACGAATTTCTCGTTGGAGAGCTTGGCGTCAGCGCGCTTGATGTCAGCTTCGGCTTTCACCAGTTCCTTGTCGAGACGCGTCTTCTCGGCGCCGAAATCAATCACCCCCTTCAACGGCAGCGCTGCGACTTCACCGCGGATCAGGAGCTGCACGGCACCCTGCGGGGCGACATCGGCGAAGGATATGTCGCCGAGACGCGCGAGGCGCTTCACGACATCGCTCCAGCGCTGGGCACGGGCCTGCGTCTCCGCAGAGGCACCGGCTAGCACCAGTGGCGTCAATGTCG